>CBFHMO010000034.1:0-14762 GCA_965656925.1 Patiriisocius sp. | reverse complement strand
AGCTCCTTGTCCTGGACGCAACTCTATACAAGAGATAATAGTACCTAATGGAATTGATGAAAGGGCCATAGCATTTCCAATTTCTGGAGCAACTGTATCGCCAGAGACGATGTTTTGACCTACTTGAAGACCGTTTTGAGCAATTACATAACGCTTTTCACCATCTTGATAGTTTAATAAAGCGATAAATGCTGTACGATTTGGATCATACTCGATAGACGCTACTGTAGCAGGAACTCCTGCTTTCTCACGTTTGAAATCGATGATTCTGTATTTCTTTTTGTGACCACCACCTATATAGCGCATGGTCATTTTTCCTTGACTGTTTCTACCACCAGATCTTTTGTTCGGAGCTAATAAACTTTTCTCCGGCTTATCAGTTGTAATGGCGTCAAATCCATTTACAACTCTAAAACGCTGTCCTGGGGTGATTGGTTTTAATTTTCTTACTGACATTTTTGTCTTTGTTTTAAATGAAAAGCTTATTCAGCTCCTCCGTAAAAATCTATTGTATCACCTTCCGCCACCTGTACAATTGCTTTTTTGTAAGCATTTGTTTTACCAGTTTGAACTCCCGTTTTTGTAAAACGAGTTTTTCTGTCCGGGCGGACATTTAATGTGCGAACTTTAAGAACAGAAACTTCATAAGCAGCCTCAACTGCTTTTTTGATTTCTACCTTATTCGCCTTTGGGTTTACTATAAATCCGTAACGGTTATTTAATTCCGCATCGGCTGTAGCTTTTTCCGTAATTATAGGTTTTATTAAGATACTCATCTTGTTTCTATTTACTTAAGTTTGACTCAATTCCTTCCAATGAACCTTCAAATAGTATAACACTATTTGCATTCAAAATTTTATAAGTACTTAATTCTGAGTTACTTATAACTTCAGTACCTGTTAAATTTCGCGAAGACAAATATACATTATTATTTGGTTCACCCAACACAAACAATGATTTTTTGCCCTCAAGACCTAAAGTCTTTAATACAGCAGTGAAATCTTTTGTTTTAGGTGTGTCAAATTTTAAGTCTTCTAACACAACGATTGCCTTATCATTTGCCTTCATTGTAAGGGCAGATTTACGAGCTAAACGCTTCAAGTTCTTATTTAATTTAAACGAGTAGTTTCTTGGTCTAGGACCAAACATACGACCACCGCCTCTAAAAACACCAGACTTGATACTTCCCGCACGGGCAGTACCAGTTCCTTTTTGTTTTTTTATCTTTCTTGTAGATCCTGAAATCTCTGCGCGTTCTTTTGATTTATGCGTTCCCTGACGTTGGTTTGCCAAGTATTGCTTTACATCAAGATAAACAGCATGATTGTTAGGTTCTATACCAAACACTTCTTTAGAAAGTTCAACCTTTCTACCTGTGTCTTTTCCTTTACTATCTAATACAGCTACCTTCATTATTTCTCGATGGTTACATAAGCGTTTTTATGTCCAGGAATACATCCCTTTACAACAAGTAGGTTCTTTTCAGCAACTACTTTTAAAACTCTTAAATTTTGAACTTTCACCTTTTCGTTCCCCATTTGTCCAGCCATCTTCATTCCTTTGAATACTCTCGCAGGATACGATGCTGCACCAATAGAACCTGGCGCTCTTAAACGGTTGTGTTGTCCGTGTGTAGCTTGTCCTACACCGGCAAAACCGTGACGTTTTACAACCCCTTGAAATCCTTTACCTTTAGAAGTGGCTGCCACATCGACAAACTCTCCTTCAGCAAAATGTTCAACGGTGATTGTATCACCTAATTTAACTTCCTCATCAAAACCTTTAAATTCGGCGACTTTGCGTTTTGCAACGGTTCCTGCTTTTTTAAAGTGCCCCTGGGCAGCTTTAGTAGCAGTCTTCTTGTCATCGAAACCAAGCTGAAGGGCTTCATACCCATCAACCTCCATAGTTCTGACTTGGGTAACAACACAGGGGCCACACTCAATAACGGTACACGGCATATTCTTACCGTTCTCGTCAAAGATGCTGGTCATCCCTATCTTTTTTCCAATTAACCCAGACATAATTTATTATTTATTGATTATTAAAATTCGTTGCTCATGCAACAGTTTTTCTTTTTAAAATAAAACGGGGTCAAAATAAATTCGACCCCGAATATTATTTTGTTTACCGTTTTTCCTTCGCACGCAGCTTAGGACATGTTTATCTTCTGCAAAACAGAAGTCTCATGATAATGAGACACCTACCAAAGTAGGTATTCACTTATACCTTAATCTCTACCTCTACACCACTTGGCAACTCTAACTTCATTAGAGCATCAATTGTTTTTGAAGAAGAACTGTAGATATCCAATAATCTCTTGTAAGAACTTAATTGGAACTGCTCTCTACTCTTCTTGTTTACGTGCGGTGAACGTAGTACAGTAAAAATCTTCTTGTGTGTTGGCAATGGAATTGGCCCAGTTACTACAGCACCTGTTGACTTTACTGTCTTAACGATTTTTTCAGCAGATTTGTCTACTAAATTATGATCGTATGACTTTAATTTAATTCTTATTTTTTGACTCATTGCTGAAATATTAAGCGTTAGTTCCTCTTGCTGCAGCGATTACTTCTTCTGAAATACTAGAAGGAGTTTCTGCATAGTGTGAAAATTCCATTGTTGATGTTGCACGACCTGATGATAATGTACGGAGTGTTGTAACATATCCAAACATTTCAGAAAGTGGTACTGTAGCCTTGACAGTCTTTGCTCCTGCACGGTCACCCATGTCACTCACTTGACCTCTTCTTCTATTTAAATCTCCTACAATATCACCCATGTTTTCTTCTGGTGTGATCACCTCAAGTTTCATAATTGGCTCCATAATAACTGCCTTGGCAGCTTTTGCAGAGTTTTTAAATCCAAGTTTAGCAGCTAATTCAAAAGATAACTGATCTGAATCCACATCATGATAAGAACCATCACGCAAAGTTACTTTCATAGAATCAACTTCATATCCTGCTAGAGGACCATTTACCATGGCCATCTTGAATCCTTTTTCAATAGATGGAATAAATTCCTTAGGAACGTTACCACCTTTAATCACAGATTCAAACTGAAGTCCTACTACACCTTCATCTGCAGGTTCGATCGTAAAGACGATGTCCGCAAATTTACCACGTCCACCAGATTGTTTTTTGTATACTTCTCTGTGATCTGCTGGTCTTGTAATAGCTTCTTTATACTCTACTTGTGGTTGTCCTTGATTCACTTCAACGTTAAATTCACGTCTAAGACGATCAACAATAACATCTAAGTGAAGTTCACCCATTCCAGATATAATAGTCTGTCCTGAAGCCTCATCCGAACGAACCGTAAAGGTTGGATCTTCTTCGGCAAGTTTTGCTAAACCAATACCTAATTTATCAACATCTGCCTTCGTCTTAGGCTCCACCGCGATACCAATTACCGGATCAGGGAAGTCCATAGATTCTAGAACAATAGGATGTTTTTCTGCAGTAAGTGTATCTCCTGTTTTGATAGATTTAAATCCAACAGCAGCGCCAATATCTCCAGCTTCTATATAGTCAATTGCATTTTGCTTGTTAGCATGCATTTGGTAGATACGTGATATACGTTCTTTCTTTCCAGAACGGTTGTTTAAAACGTAAGAACCTGCATCCAAACGACCTGAATACGCTCTAAAAAATGCCAAACGACCTACAAAAGGATCTGTAGCAATTTTAAAAGCCAATGCAGCGAAAGGCTCCTTTACACTTGGCTTGCGAATTTCTTCTTTTTCTGTGTCCGGGTTCATTCCAACAATTCCTTCCTTGTCCATAGGAGAAGGCAGGTAGCGACATACAGCATCTAAGAGAAACTGTACTCCTTTGTTTTTAAATGCAGAACCACAAACCATAGGAATGATGGCCATATCCATCACAGCAGCTCTAAGGGCAGCATGCACCTCTTGCTCTGTAATAGAATCTTCATCTTCCATGAATTTTTCTAAAAGATTCTCATCGTAACTTGCAACTTCTTCAATTAAGAGTGCACGGTACTTACGAGCTTCTTCTTTCATATCCTCAGGAATATCAACAACATCAAATGTTGCACCTTGAGTATTCTCGTGCCAGATAATAGCACGGTTTTTCACCAAATCAATTACACCTTTGAAATCTTCTTCGTCACCAATATTTAAAACTATTGGTACTGCATTAGATTTCAACATGTCTTTCACTTGTTGGCAAACTCCTAAAAAGTCTGATCCCTGACGGTCCATCTTGTTAACGAACCCAATTCTTGGAACTTTATAGTTATCTGCAAGTCTCCAGTTAGTTTCAGACTGAGGCTCTACACCATCAACTGCACTAAACAAGAAAACCAATCCATCTAGCACACGAAGAGATCTGTTTACCTCTACTGTAAAATCTACGTGACCAGGGGTGTCAATAATGTTAAAGTGATATCCTTTTGTGTCTGGTGTTGCTTCTCCGTTTTCAATCGGGAATTTCCACTCACAGGTAGTCGCAGCAGAAGTAATGGTAATACCACGTTCTTGCTCTTGCGCCATCCAATCCATTGTTGCAGCACCATCATGTACTTCACCAATTTTGTGTGAAACTCCAGTATAATATAAAACACGCTCAGTTGTGGTAGTTTTACCAGCATCAATATGAGCAGCAATTCCAATATTTCTTGTGTATCTTAAATCTCTTGCCATTTCTATTAGAATCTAAAGTGTGAGAATGCTTTATTTGCTTCGGCCATTTTGTGCGTATCAGTACGCTTTTTAACCGCTGCTCCTTCTTCTTTAGCTGCTGCTAGAATCTCTGAAGCTAGCTTTTGTGCCATAGATTTTTCGTTACGCTTTCTAGCGAAACCAATCAACCACTTCATTGCAGTAGATATTTTACGATCTGCACGAATCTGATTAGGTATCTGGTACGTTGCACCACCTACTCTACGACTACGAACTTCTACGTGAGGCATTACGTTTGAAAGGGCGTCCTTCCAAATCTCTACACCTGTTTTTTCTTCGTCTGTTTTCTTCTCTTCTACAATGTCAATTGCATCATAGAAAACTTTGAATGCCACCGACTTCTTACCATCCCACATCAAGTTGTTCACAAAACGTGTAACTAACTGATCGTTGAATCTAGGATCCGGTAAAAGCGGTCTTTTCTTGGCTGCTCTTTTTCTCATGTCTTCGTTTTAAAAAAAATTAAAATTACTTCTTAGGGCGTTTTGCTCCGTACTTAGATCTACGTTGTGTTCTACCGTCAACACCAGCGGTGTCTAAAGCTCCACGAACGATATGATATCTAACTCCAGGCAAATCCTTCACCCTTCCACCTCTAACCAATACTATCGAGTGTTCTTGTAGATTGTGTCCTTCACCACCGATGTAAGCGTTTACTTCCTTACCATTTGTTAAACGAACACAAGCTACTTTACGCATTGCTGAGTTCGGTTTTTTTGGTGTGGTAGTATAAACACGTGTACATACTCCGCGGCGTTGCGGACATGAATCTAAGGCAGCCGATTTTGACTTCTTGGTTATTTTGGTCCTTCCTTTTCGTACTAATTGTGAAATAGTTGGCATAAAATTCCTTGTTATACTTAGTTGTTATTTATTAGTTCCCTCTTATTAGGGCGTGCAAAAATATAATAATTATTTGATATCTCAAACCTTAGGGTATTAAAATTTTAGGATTTTTATTATTTCTGCTTTCAGATATTAAAAACGAAATGCAATCGTTACTATTACAAAATAAATTGCATCCTATTTGAAACAAATTTATTACATATTTATATACCTTAATATATATACCGGTTTTTTCTTGCTTGCACACAGCCAAGAGATAACCCTCACAGTTTCTTTTGAAACAAGTGTGTCAAAAACACTTGAAGAGGCTCTTGCAATCTCCACAAAACATCAAAATTTTAAAAGTGTTAGAGAAGAAGCAGAAAGACTTTCTAAAAAACTAGAAACCTTTGGTTACCTAGAAAACTCATTGGAAAGCATGAAGAGAATTTCAGACTCAACAGCTACTGCGCACTTTTATTTAGGAAAAAGATACACGCAATTAAAAATAGATTATAGCAACACCTCATTTACTCAAAATGAAATTGCGCTGGTTTCAAAAAACACCAAAGAAAATTATTTTATCATACCCATACAACAAAGCAAGGATGCACTAGAGAAACTAAACAAACTACAAACAAAAAACGGAAACACCTTTGGCAAACTAAAACTCACAAACCTCACCACGCAGGACACTATTGTTATAGCCGCCCTAAAAACATCTGAAAAATCAAAAAGAACCATTGACTCAATTGTATTAAAGGGGTATGAAAAATTTCCTACCTCTTTCATAACCTATTTTGCGGGGATTAAAAAAGGAGTGGTATTTGACAACAAGCAAGTAATTAAAAAAAATAACGCTTTAAATAGTCTAGGATTTGCAAATAGCATAAAGCCTCCACAAGCATTATTTGAAAAAGAAAAAACAACACTTTATTTATATCTAGAAAAACAAAATTTTAACACCTTTGATGGCATCATAGGTTTTGCTACAAATGAGCAAACACAAAACCTAGCTTTTAATGGCTACATAGACTTGGTGTTAAACAACAACCTGAATTACGGAGAACAATTTATTTTGAAATACAAAGCAGATGGAGCAGATCAAGAAAGCTTAAGCCTAAAAACACAACTCCCCTATATTTTTAAGACTCCTTTGGGAGTTCAGGCAGAATTAAACATATTTAGAAGAGATAGCACTTTTTCCTCAGCCTCTCAAAGCCTAAATGTATCATACCAAACCTCTCCTTCATCAAAAGCTCAAATAGGTTTTGTAGCTAAAACCTCAAATGAACTTTTATCAGAAAACCAAAACCTAGAAAATCTTGAAGATTATAGCTCCTTATTTCTTACAACAGGAGTGTCTTTTATAAAATTTCAGCAAAACACTCTTTTTCCTGTGAAAACCTTTTTAAATCTAGACATTGGCATAGGAAACAGAAAAACCACTTCAACAAACACAAAACAAGCAACGATATCAAATATCATAAACCACTGTGTTAACTTTAATCAAAAAAACAGTATTTATCTACAAAACACCACTAATTTGATGACAAGCGATACATACCTTACAAATGAACTATTTAGGTTTGGTGGTATTAATAGCATGCGGGGGTTTTTAGAAAACAACATAGACGCCTCAATGTTCTCTATACTAAACACAGAATACCGCTATATAGTAAATCAACTAACCTATCTACACTCTATCATAGATTTAGGCTATTTTGAAAATGAAATACTAAAACAAAAAGAAAGATTGTACAGTTTTGGTTTTGGGTTAGGGATGAATACCAAAGCAGGACTTTTAAAGTTTAGTATAGCCAATGGAAATATTGACGGTCAGGCATTTAAATTTTCAAATTCAAAAATACATTTAAGTATTGCTTCTCAATTTTAGGTTTTATTCAACAAAATAGGCAGTAGGCTTTAAGAAAAAAGCAAAATTTAAGTTTAAATAGTTGTGTAATTAACTTTTTATTTGGATTTTTGGAGTTGGCTAATTCAAATAAATATGAAAATGAAAACAAAGTTTAGTGGAATTTTAACGCTATTACTAGCGTTAGTAGTGCAAATATCATTTGCACAGGAAAAAACAATCTCCGGTACAGTGACTGATGACTCAGGCTTACCGCTACCAGGAGTAAATATTATTGTAAAAAGTACGACAAATGGTACTCAATCTGATTTTGATGGAAATTACTCTATCTCAACACAGGTGGGACAATCACTTGTTTACTCTTATGTAGGGTTTGACTCTCAAGAAAAACTTGTTACTGCATCATCAAGTATGATGAATGTAACAATGAGTGAGGGAGAAACGCTAGATGCGGTAGTACTTACAGGTTACGGTGGCGCAACTAAAGAACGTAAGTCTTTAGGATATGCAGTTACAACACTTCAAGCTGATGAAATCGAAAACAAACCAGAATCTGACGTTGTTAGATCTTTAAATGGTAAAGTTGCCGGTGTTCAGATTGTAGGTAACAGTGGAGCTACTGGATCTGGTACTAACTTTGTTATTCGTGGTAGAAGTTCTATTTTCGGAAGCAACCAACCTTTATTTATTGTAGATGGTGTTCCTTTTGACTCTGGTACAAACCAACAAACTGGTTTTGCTGGTGGTAACACAGTAACAAGTAGCCGTTTCTTAGATTTAGATCCAAACAATGTTGAGAGTGTACAAATCTTAAAAGGTTTGAGTGCTTCTGTATTGTACGGACAACAAGGTAGAAATGGTGTTGTACTTATTACAACCAAAAACGGATCTACCAAAAGCTTAAACAAAAAGTTTGAGGTAACTGTTAACTCATCTGTATACCAAACACAGATCTCTAACCTTGCAGATTACCAAAATGAGTATGGTCAAGGAGCTGATAACACAATCAACTCTGGTTATGTAGGTAACTGGGGAGCTCGTTTTGACGCTGGTCTTGAGGTATCTCACCCTTATGCTTCTTTTGGAAATTTATTCCCTGAATATGACGGGTTAAGAATTCCTTATGAAGCTGCCCCTAATAACGTTAAAGACTTTTTTAGAACTGGTTTAGGACAATCAATGTCTGTAAACGTAGCTGGTTCTCCTGGAAGTGATGGTAACACTCGTTACAACTTAAACTTTGGTTACACAACTGAAGACGGTTATATTAGAAACAACGGTTTAACTCGTTACAACATTGGACTGGGTGGTTCTACAAAACTTTCTAATAAATTCTCATTTAACGGAACTGCTAACTTTAGTAGTACAAGAGTAAACACTCCTCCAATTGCTGCAAACAACGCAGGTGGAGCTTTATCTATTTTTACAAGAACATTATTTATTCCAAGAAACTTGGATTTAAATAATATTCCTTATGAAAATCCTAACGATGGATCTAGTGTATATTACAGAACAGATCAAGAAAATCCAAGATGGTTATCTAACTATGCTGGAAGTGAGCAAAAAACAAATCGTTTTTACGGTAAGTTAGCAGCTTCTTATCAAATGTCTGAAAACTCTACTATATCTTACCGTTTTGGTTTAGATACGTACAACGAAACTCAAGAGTTTAAAGCAGCTCGTGGAAGTGTTACGGCACCATACACAACTGGTTACTTAAGAACAACAAGCGGAACAAACTTTATTTTTGACCATAACTTGAACTTTAGTTTTAACAACATTGAGCTTGCTGATGAGCTTAGTTTAACGACTCAATTAGGTTTTAACGCAAGACGTGATACTTACGAGCAATTTGGACAATCTAGTCAAAACCAAGTAGTATTTGGTTTCTTTGATCATGACAATTTTATTGACCAAACAATAAATGACCCAGTAGCGGGTAGTTTAACTTTTCAAGCACAGCAAAATATATTAGGTACTTATGGTGAAGCTGCTTTTGATTATGGTGGATTCTTATTCTTAAACTTATCAGGTCGTAATGACTGGGCTTCAACCCTAGAGGCAGAGAACAACACCTTATTCTATCCTGGTGTTTCATTATCATTTGTTCCAACATCTATGGATGGTGGATCATCAGATGCTTTAAATTACATGAAGTTCCGTGCAGGTTACGGTACATCTGCAAGATTCCCAAATCCATATTCTACAAGAACAGGGTTTAACTCTACAGCTGCTGGTGTAATTGGTGCAGACGGAAGTGCAGTTACAACTAACGGATTATCTTCTTTCTTAGGAAATGTAAATCTTAGACCAGAACTTCAAAAAGAATTTGAACTTGGTTTAGACGCAGATTTATTCAAGAAAAGAATTAGTTTACAAGCTACTGTTTTCAAAAGAGAAATACGAGATCAAATTGTAAGCAGACCAATTTCACCATCTAGTGGAGCAACATTCACTGCTGATAACATTGCAGAATCGCAAATAGAAGGTGTAGAATTAGGTATAGATTTTACATTAATTAAAAGTGATAATTTTACTTGGAATGTACGTAACAACTTTAGTGCTTCAGAAAACACAGTTATTGACTTAGGTGGTGTTGAATCTTTTGCTTATGCTGGATTCTCTAACCTAGGAAACTATGCTTCAGAAGGTGAAGCTTTAGGTGTTATTAAAGGTGGATATGCTGCAAGATATGATCCAGCTTACATCTCTGATGAGAACCCTTACGGTACAGGTGTAAATGGAGCATTACTTATTAATCCAGGAACGGGTCAAATTCTTGACTCAGAAGGAGATTTAGGAAGAGATATCGAAACAATTGGTGATCCTAATGCAGACTGGACAGCAACATCTATAAATACTTTAACATACAAGCAATTAGCTTTATCTGCTCAATTAGAGTATACTCATGGTGGAGAGATTTATTCTCAAACGGCATCTCAATTTTACCGTCGTGGTGTTACAACAGTAAATGTAGATAACAGAGAAGGAACTTATATTGTTCCAGGATTATTAGCTAACCCAACTACTGGTCAATTATTATTGGACGGAGATGGTAACCCAATTGAAAACACAATTCAAATTGGAGCAAATGATCTATACTTTATCAACTTAGTTGATCCATCTGGACAAGGTATGTATGACGCATCTACTATACGTTTAAGAGAAGCATCATTAACCTACTCACTTACAGAGAAAATGTTAGAGAAAACTCCATTTGGAAACATCTCTTTCTCTTTATCTGGTCAAAACTTATATGTAAAGGCAATCAATATTCCTGATGCATTTAACATTGATCCAGAAGCATTGAGTGTTGGAACAGGAAATGGTCAAGGTTTAGAATTCCAAACAGGACCTACATCTAAACGTTACTCATTTGGTATAAAAGCAACATTTTAAAAAAAAAAGGTACTAGTAAGGTGGTAATTAAATTACCACCTTGTTATACTAGTGTAACCTAAAAATTTAATTATATATTATGAAAAATATTTTAAAAATAACATTCGTAACAGCTATGTTGGCCTTATTCACTGGATGTGAAACAGCAGAGCTAGATTTACTAGACAACCCTAATGCAATTAGTGCAGACGTGGCAAGTCCAAACTTTGTGTTAAACCAAATTCAATTATCATTTAATGGCATTGTTAGTGGGTTTAGAGGAAGTTCATCAAGCCTTACTCGTATGACTGCGCAGTTTGGTCAGTACAATGGAACAGTTGGGGTTAATACCCTTAACAATACTTGGTCATCTGCCTATAACATGTTTGCAAACGTAGACTTAATAGAAGAAATAAATACTATAAGTGAAGTGCCAATTCCTTATCACGTAGGTGTAGCTCAAATTATGGAAGCTTACACATACATATCACTTGTTGATTATGTAGGAGATGTACCTTACAGCCAAGCAAACCAGTTTGGTGAGTTTCCAACGCCAGTGTTAGATGATGGTGCAGATGTATACGCAGCTCAAATAGCTTTGTTAAATACAGCTATTGCTAACCTAAATCAAGAGTCTGCAGTAATACCACAAGATTTATTTTATGGTAGTTTTGATGCAGATAACTGGATTGCGGTTGCAAATACTTTGAAGTTAAAAGCCCACTTAAACATGGGTGATGCTGATGCTATTTCAGGTTTATTGTCTAAAAATATTATTGATACAGATGATGAAGATTTCCAATTCAACTACTCTTCTGCTACTTCTCCAGAATCTAGAAGCCCAATATTTCAAGGAAACTATCCTAACGGAACTGGATTTTACATGAGTAATGGATTTTTAGATATGTTAAACGCAGGTGACGCTGAGGCTCCTTACGTTGAAACAGGAATCGCAGATCCAAGACTACGTTACTATATCTACCGCCAGAAAAATGCAGCTCCTTCTGGATCTAACTTACCATGTTTAGGTAATGATATCTATGACTACTGTTATGTTGGTAACTTTTATTGGGGAAGAGATCATGGAGATGATGAAGGTATTCCGAATGATAACACAAAGAGATCTACATGGGGAGTGTACCCAGCTGGTGGAGCTTTTGACAACAACCAATACAATAGAGTAGATTCAAGTAATACCCAAACACTTAATGGTGAAGGTATAAACCCAATATTCTTATCATCTTTTACGCACTTTGCACTTGCTGAGGCTGGATTAGATTTAGGAGTTGGTGTTGATGCTAGAGCATTATTAGAAGCAGGTATTTCTCTTAGTATGGAAAAAGTAACTGATTTTTCTGGTTCATTAACTACTACTGATGAAGATGATGAAACAATCGATTATGCTGCAACATCTGCAGACATAAGTGCATACATTGCTAGAGTATTAGCAGAGTATGATGCTGCGTCAGGAAACGATGCTAAATTGGCTATTGTTATTAGAGAATGGTATCTCGCTTCTTGGGGTAACGGTATAGAGCCTTACAACATGTACAGAAGAACAGGATACCCAACCTTGCAAACTGGTGTTGTACCAGTAGGTCCATTCCCAAGATCTTACAGATATCCTTCAAATGAAGTAAACACGAATCCTAACGTGGATCAAACTACTGCAGATAACCAAGTATTTTGGGATACTAACCCAGCTGGTTTCATTAACTAATACATTTTAATTAAATACTTTAATTATGAAAAATATAAATAAAATATTCTCTCTAGCATTTGTAGCCATATTAACTACAGTTACTTTTACTAGCTGTGAATACGATGAAGATAAAGCACGCTTTCCACAATTAACTAACGGAGGTTTTGTAAAGTTTGTAAGTGCTCCAGAATTTGATATGGGCGCTGATCCAGCTACCGCTTCTTTTAGCGCAATGACTGAAGATCCTAACGGAACTGTTGCAACATACGAAGTAACTGTAGTTGGAGATTTCGAAGGTGCACCTTCAGAGGCGTTACCTTTCGGTTCAACAACAACATTCCCTTATGATGTAAGTTTCACAACTGCAGACATGGCTGAATTATTTGGAGTTGATGCTTCTGTTTTTGTAGAAGATGATTCTTTTGAATTCTTTGGTGTTGTTACAACTGTAGACGGTTCTGTTTATGACGGTACTGCTCCAAGTGGTTCATACCCTGATGGAGATGATCCTGAAAATGCAGGTTCTTGGAACGGTGGGCAAACAAGTGGTGTGCTAACAAGCGCAGCAGGTTTACTAGCCGCATTTAACTGGGAAGTAAGCTATGAAGACGCTAACTAGTAAATAAATAGTTAATATATTTTAAAAACCATCCTTTTCTAAGGATGGTTTTTTATTTTTGCACAATGAAGAAAGAGACATTATTATTTGGAATTTACCCTGTTATAGAGGCTTTAAAGGCTAAACAAACCATAGACAAGGCATACGTCCAAAAAGGACTTCAAAGCCCTAAGATTGATGCTATTGTAGCAGATCTTGAGGCATTAAATACTACAATCTCCTATGTCCCTCTTGAAAAGATGGAGAAACTATGCCGTAGCAACCACCAAGGAATTATTTTAATAAGTTCTCCCATAGAGTTTGTTGCCCTAGAAACCATGGTAGAAGCAATACTAGAGAGCAAAAAAACACCTTTGTTTTTAATTCTAGACCAGATTAGTGATGTTAGAAACTTTGGTGCCATTCTAAGAACAGCAGAATGTACAGGAGTTGATGGCGTTATAATACAAAAAAAGGGAGGAGCACCTGTAAGTGGAGATACTGTTAAAACTTCTGCAGGAGCTATATTTAATATCCCAATCTGTAAGGTAGACCATATTAAAGATGCCATTTATTACCTTCAAGGAAGTGGTGTCACAACCATTGCTGCCACAGAAAAAACACAAGACACTATATACAACCTAGAATTAAATGAGCCTATGGCAATTGTTATGGGATCTGAAGGTCTTGGAGTTTCAAAATCTGTGCTTAGTATTGTAGATAAAAAAGCTTCTTTACCCCTACTAGGTGTTATCAACTCTCTAAATGTGTCTGTTGCTTGTGGAGCTTTACTATATGAGGTAGTACGTCAACGATCAAAGTAAAAAACCTACTCTTTTTTCTGTTTCACAATTGTGTACACAACTCCAACGTCTTTTTTTGATGTAGTATTTAATTGCTGCTCATCTGGCTTTGGTTTGTTTTCAATAAAATTTCCATCTGCATCAAATTGCTGCATAAAAGGGTCATTCTGGGGCAAGTAATCTTCTGCTTCCCAATCAAATTTTTTGTTAGTGACTGTGGCAGTGCCTTTGTATAAAAAGGCCAATAATACACCAACACCAAAACCAGATAAATGTCCTTCCCAAGATATGTGAGTATCTAAAGGAAAAACATACCAAAGCAAACTACCATACACAAACACAACCGCGAAAGAAAGCGCGGTAAGTTGGTATTGCTTTGAAACAATACCTTTAAAGAATAAGAAGGAAGCCAATAAATAAACAATACCACTTGCACCAATGTGGTTTGCAGGACGGCCAATACCCCAGGTGATAAGCCCTGTAATAACAAAACCCAAAATAAACACTTGCCAACGCATAGGGCGATAAAAATAAAAAAGTGCAGTCCCTAATACCAGCATTGGAATACTATTGTTAAATAGATGCTTTAAACTACCATGAATAAAAGGACCAAATAGCACACCTCTTAATCCTTCAATTTTTCCTGGATGTATACCATAGGGTGTGAAATCTTTAGCAAACCTTATTTCAAACCAAAATACCAGCCACATCACCATCACAAACAGCAAAGGGTAAAGCACTACATCTAAAGAAAAATACAATTTTTGTGGTTTAGCCATACCCTAATATAGCAAAAACAAATCCAAATGTTTTAATATGATAAAATGTCAGTATAACAGCATTAATTAAAAACATACCTTTATAAAATGAATATT
>CBFHMO010000033.1:0-15251 GCA_965656925.1 Patiriisocius sp. | reverse complement strand
ATGGTTCTATCAACATCAACTCTTGTATTTCTGACCCAGCAGGTATAGACACTAGACTGTGGGTATACACTGATGGTTGTGATACACTAACAGCAGTAGCCGATAATGATGATGGTTGTGATGCTCCAAATGGATTTGGATCTGTAGTAACAGATGTACCAGTTGTAGGAGGTCAAGAATATCTTATAGAATGGGATGACAGATGGGGTGCAGCCCAGTTTGATTGGGAATTAACATTCACACCAACTCCTGCTCCAGTGATAGAATTACCTATTACTTTTGAGGATGGTCAATTGCCAGTATTCAATGATTTCAACGGATCTGCTACGCAAGTGATTGCAAATCCAGACGCATCAGGTGCTAACGATTCTGCAACAGTAGCAGAAAACGTAGTTCCAGCTAACGCTGCATTTGCAGGTGTTAACTTTGCAGTTGAAAACTTAGATATTTCTACATTAAAAGGATTTACAATGACTGTTTGGTCTCAAGTACCAGATATGCCAGTTCTTTTAAAATTAGAGAATGCTACAACAGGTGTTAATGCTGAAAGAGCTGCTACCACTACCACTACTGGTGCTTGGGAAACAATTTCTTTTGACTTTAGCGCTGAAGGTGACTTAACTTTCGAATCTGTAACAGTATTCATGAACTTTAATGTTCTAGGTGAAACAGATCAAACATACTATTGGGATAACCTAGTACAAGGTGATCCTCTAGATGTTACACAAAATGATCTTGTTGAAATTGCAATGTATCCAAACCCAGCAACTTCTGTTGTTACTTTAGATGCATCACAAGAAATAGCAACTATTCAAATCATGAACCTTTTAGGTCAAACTGTTTCTACTGTAGAGGTTAACAATACAACAAGTACTATAAACGTATCTCAGTTTAACACTGGTGTTTATATTGCTAATGTATTATTCTCTAATGGAAATGTTCAAACCATTAAGTTTATCAAAGAATAATTAATATTCAATTATTTTAAAAGGGGAGACTTATTAAGTCTCCCCTTTTTTTATGTTTTAATGTAATGTAACCTTGGCTTAATACTAAAATACATCTTGTTAAAAAAATAAGTGAGGGACTTAAAAAAACCTTCCTTATTTTTTTTATTATGTAGTTAAATACAGTAAGATTATTGTTAAATTAGCAAAAGATATAAAACAAACTATTTCTAATTAATACTTAAGATTATGAGAAGAATTTACATTTTATCAATGCTCTTTTTAGCTACCTCTTTTGGTTGGCAAACAAACGCACAAAATGGTGGAGAGGATTGTGCCAGTGCTGTTATAGCTCTCGAAGGTACAATAACACAAACACAGATTAACGATTTGAGTGGTGGAGCCAATGGTGGAGATTCTGCATGGTTTGTGTATACTCCAACAGGAAGTGGAACTATTGATATTGCTTCTTGTCTTGGCGGGTCAGACACCCGTTTATTTATTTGGAATGATTGTGCTGATGCAGCAGCTGCGGCCACTAATGATGATTCATGTCCATTTGCAACAGATGGTACAGGATTTAATTACGCATCTGAAATTTTAGGTTTCGAAGTTGTCGGTGGTGATGATTATTTCATACAATGGGATGATAGATGGAATGAAGATCCTTTTGATTGGACATTAACCTTCACACCTCCACCAACTGGAGGAGAAACTTGTGGTGATGCCCTAGCAATTGTTCCAGGTCTTTATGTTGATGTTACAATTATTGATGGTTCTACAGGTGCATCTCAAGGAGATGCAACAGCAGGGTTATGGTATAGCTATACACCTGTTGAGAGTGGTACAATAAATATAAACTCTTGCGCCTCAGACCCAAGTGGTGTAGACACAAGATTGTTTGTATATACAGATGGTTGTGACACACTTACAGCAGTGGCCAATGATGATGATGGTTGTGATGCTCCAAATGGTTTTGGATCTTCTGTATCAGATATACCTGTTGTTGGAGGAGTAGAATATTTAATAGAATGGGATGATAGATGGGAAATAGCTCCCTTTGACTGGGAACTAACATGGACACCACTTCCAGATCCAGTAGTGCTCCCTATTACACTTGAGAATCAATTTCCTGTATTTAATGATTTTAACGGTTCATTTACCCAAGCTATTGCAAATCCAGATGCATCTGGAGCCAATACATCTGCAATAGTTGCAGAAAATACAGTTCCTGCAAATGCAGGATTTGCAGGTGTTAACTTTGGGTTAGACACAAATATTGATATTGCACTAGAAAAAGGCTTCAACTTGGCAGTATGGTCTTCTGTACCAAACACACCAGTACTTTTAAAGTTAGAAAACGCCACTACTGGTGTAAATGCAGAAAGAGCAGCTACAACTACTGCAACTGGACAATGGGAAACAGTATCGTTTGATTTTAGTGATGAAGGTGATCTAACCTTTGAGTCTGTAACTATATTTATGAACTTTAATGTGGTAGACCCTGCTACTCAAACATACTACTGGGATAATCTAAGACAAGTAAACCTTAACGTTGGTGGTACAACATGTGCAGACGCTGCAGTGGTAATCCCAGGAGTATACAATGATGTATTTATTGTAGCAGATTCTGGAGGGTCAGCAAATGTAACAGATGCTCTTGGTCCTGATGCACTATGGTATAGTTACACGCCTGTTGAGAGTGGTACTATCAACATTAATTCTTGTATTTCAGATCCTAGTCCTGTAGACACAAGGTTATTTGTATACACAGATGGATGTGATGTATTAACACTTGTAGATAATGATGATGACGGTTGTGATGCCCCAAACGTTTTTGGATCTATTATAGAAGAAATCAATGTTATAGGAGGCCAAGAATACCTCATAGAGTGGGATGACAGATGGCAAGACACTACGCCCTTTGATTGGGAATTAATATTCACTCCTTTACCTGCTTGTCCAGAACCTCTAGATGTTGCAATTGCAGCAAATGCATTTGATGCAGTTATTACCTGGAGCGCCGTGGCAGAAGCCACAAACGGATACATTGTAAATGTATTTGTTGCAGGTGATGATCCAACTGTTGATACTCCTGTATATACAGAAAATGTAGCAACAGGTACGCTAACGGCAACAGCAACTGGACTTACACCAGAAACAAGTTATCAGGCATATGTAATTGCAGATTGTGACACAGAAGGGATATCTCTTGCAGACCCTAACTTCTTTACCACTTTAGTAGCATGTCCTGCTCCTAGTAATTTTACAGTTACAACAACTGTAGACACAGAAGCAACTTTTACTTGGGATGTTGTTGCAGAAGCTGTAAACGGATACACTTTAAGTGTATTTGATGCTGGCGCAGACCCAACAGTAGATTTACCTGTTTACGAAGAGGTTATAGCTGCTGGTGTTACAACAGCAACAGCAACTGGATTAGCAATAGATTCAGGATATGATGCGTATTTAGTATCAGACTGTGATTTAAACGGATTATCACAAGAGAATTTATTATCATTCACTACACCATTCCCAGCACCAGAGTGTGGTGGTTTATTTCTAGATTCTGGTGGATCTGCAGGAAATTACCAACCAAATGAACTTACAGTTACTACGATTACTCCAGATGTACCTGGTGAAGCGGTTACTGTAACCTTTACATATGTTGATATGGAAACAGGTGGGCCTTTCGGAGGATGTTGGGATTTCCTAACTATTTATGATGGACCAGATACCACCTTCCCAGTACTTGCACAAACACTTTGTGGTGAAGAAAGTGGAGATGGTGGACAAGCTGGTGAACCAGGAAGTATCCTATCTATTGGAGATTCATTTACATCCTCTGACCCAAGTGGAGCGTTAACATTTGTATTTGACTCTGACGGATCTGTACAAGAAACGGGATGGTCTGCAGATGTAACATGCGGGGTACCACCTGTTGGATGTGGAGACACCTATTATGATGAAGGTGGCGTAGATGGAGATTATTTAGCTAGTGAATCTACTGTAACAACAGTTTCTCCAGAAGTTGCGGGAGATGTTGTAACAGTTACTTTTACCTATGTTGATATCGAATCTGCAACAGGAACTGGAACACAAGATGGATGTTGGGATTACCTAACAGTTTATGATGGACCAGATACTACCTTCCCAGTTCTTGCACAAACACTTTGTGGTGAAGAAAGTGGAGACGGTGGTGTACCAAGTGATCCTAATAGTTTACTATCTATTGGTGATACATTTACATCAACAGATGTAAGTGGATCTCTAACGTTTGTGTTCACTTCAGATTCAAGTATACAAGAAACGGGATGGGCTGCAGATGTTACCTGTGCACCTATTGTAATACCTTGTCCAGAAGTAGAAAACTTTGCCGTAGAAAACATTACAGAAACTACTGCAGATCTTACTTGGGATGCAGCACTTGGAGCAATATCTTATGACTGGGCTGTATTTATAGCTGGAGCAGATATAGAAGTAGATTTACCTGTAGCTTTTGAAAACACAACAGCTACAACAGGTACTGCGCAAGGGTTAATACCAGGTGTTAGTTATGATGCGTATATCCAAACAGATTGTGGAGGTAATGACAACATTAGTGATTTTGTTGGACCAGTTACTTTTACAACCACAGCTCTTGGAATAAATGATGTAGATGTAAATGCGTTTGTATTTGCTCCTAATCCAGCAGATGGAAATGTAAGTATTGTATCAACAACTGAAATTACTACATTACAAATAGTAAACATGCTAGGTCAAAATGTACTTTCTATGACACCAAATAGCAAAGAATTTACAATAGACGTATCTGGTTTATCTAGTGGAGCATACTTTATAAATGCTATCACAAATGGAGTAACTACTACAAAAAAGCTTATTAGAAAATAATAATCTTTTTAATATTTTTAGAAAAGCCGCTTAGCAATAAGCGGCTTTTTTTATGCACTGCTTTTAAATTAGATTTTTTACATTTACACAAAACAACTTTATGTATATCCTTAAAAACACTAAAACCATACTACTTCTTATAGTAGTGTCTTCGCTATTTGTATCATGCAAAGACGCAAATAAAAAAATCCCTTTTGATAAAGAAAATACCAGTGTGTTTTATTTTTTTAGACATGCAGAAAAAGACAGAACCGACCCCACAAACAAAAACCCTTCTCTAACAGCACAAGGGCTAGAGAGAGCAAACAAATGGGCTGTTTTTTTTAAAGACAAAAACATAAATGCAGTATATAGTACAAATTACAAAAGAACACAGCAAACTGCCCTACCCATTGCTAAGGAGCAAAACTTAGAGATTATAAGCTACACGCCAAAGGAGCTTATAACAGAAAAATTTATAGCAAACAATAAAGGGAAAAATATCGTTATAGTTGGTCATAGTAACACAACTCCAGAGCTTGTTAATAGGCTACTTGGAGAAAAAAAATATGAAGAAATACCAGACACAGATAACAACGATCTTTTTATAGTAACTCATCATAAAAACAAAACAAGTGCAAAAAGAGAAAAGGTAAATTAAATTTCATTGTACAATCCCCTTTATAAGTTCTATTTTTACAACATGGCTATTCAAAAAAACATACAAATAAAAAACCGAAAAGCTAGATTTGAGTATGAAATCTTAGATAAATACACAGCAGGTATAGTGCTTGTTGGTACAGAGATAAAGGCAATAAGAGAAGGTCAAGCCTCTATTGCCGAGAGCTTTTGTGAGTTTAATGAAAAGGGAGAATTATTTGTAATTAACATGACTGTGCAAGAATATAGCCATGCAACTCATTTTAATCACAACCCAAAGAATGAGCGTAAACTGCTTTTAAATAAAACAGAATTAAAAAAGCTGTATAAAAATGTAAAAACATCTGGGCTCACTATAATCCCTCTTGTGTTATTTACCAATGACAAAGGACTAGCCAAAATTACCATTGCACTTTGTCGCGGAAAACGAGAGTTTGACAAAAGAGACAATATTAAAGACCGTGACAATAAAAGAGACTTAAGTAGGCTTAAAAAAAGTTTCAACAACTAGGTTGTAAGTAGCACTTTGACCAAAGTAAATTTCAAGAAAAAGAGTAACACTATTAAAAGTAATTCGTCAGTATAAAAAAAGCCTATGAAATACATAGTAACCTTGCTTTTATTACATATTATTACTTTTGGGCAAGCTCAAATTGTTGGAAAAATAACAGACTCCAATTCTAAGGCAATACCCTACGTAAATATCTACCTGAAAAACACCTACACAGGCACCACATCTAATGATGATGGTAATTATAAACTTTCAATACAAGACAAAGGAAATCACACTATTGTCTATCAGTTTTTGGGCTACAAAACAGTTACTAAAAAAATTGTTATTGAAAGTTTCCCTTACATACTTAACATTAGCTTAGAGCCAGAGACCACCTCTTTACAAGAAGTCGTGATAAATAACTATGAAGATCCCGCTAATCGTATAATAAGAGCTACCATTAGCCGCCAAAAAGAAAATCTAGCTAATATTAGTGAATATACCGCAGATTTTTATTCAAGAGGAGTATGGAAGGTGAAAAATGCGCCTAAAAAAATATTAGGGCAAACCATAAGAGGTATTGAAGGATCACTAGATTCTACAAGAAGTGGCATTATATATCTTTCTGAAACTATTTCAAAGATATCATACCAGCAACCTACAAATTTTAACGAGCGTATTATAGCAAGTAAAGTAAGTGGTAATGACAATGGCTTTAGTTTTAACAGTGCTCAAGAATCAACCTTTTCATTTTATCAAAACACAATAGCTCTAAATACTGCCATTGTTTCTCCTATTGCCAGAAATGCATTTAATTATTATGACTATAAACTTGATGGTGTTTTCTACCAAGGAAACAAGCTCATAAATAAAATTAAAGTAATTCCTAAGAGGCCCAATGATAGGGTTTTTAAGGGGGTTATTTACATAGTAGAAGACCAATGGCAGTTATATGGTATAGAGTTAACAACAACTGGAGCGGCGCTACAAATTCCATTTGTAAAAGAACTTATCTTTAAACAAAATTTTAAATATGATACCACTCAAAAGTTTTGGGTAAAACTATCTCAGACCATAGATTTTGGTTTTGGGTTTATGGGCCTAAATGGGCAAGGGCAGTATACCTGTGTATATAACAATTATAATTTTAATCCAATTTTTAATAAACGCTCTTTTAGCAACCAGGTAATATCTTTCGAGTTAAAAGCCAATAAAAAAGACAGCGTTTTTTGGAACTCCTTAAGACCTGTGCCACTCACAGATGAAGAACTTAATGATTACATAAAAAAAGACAGTCTTCAAGAATTAAAAAGATCAAAACCATACTTAGATTCGCTAGATCGCGTATCAAATAAATTCAGTATTACAGATCCTTTATTTGGATACACTTACAGAAATACATCAAATAAATGGAGGTTAAATTACAAGGGGCCTGGTAGAGGTATTTCTTTTAACACCATACAAGGATATACTAGTAAAATAGGATTAAATTTTTACAAATGGTATACAGAAAACAGAACAAAATGGTTGTCTATAAATCTTAATAGTAGCTATGGCCTAGCCGAGGACCAACTTCGCTTTACTGGGGATATTACCAAAAAATTTAATAGTAAGAACAATTTAAGAATTACACTCTCTGGAGGTAGTAAACTAACGCAGTTTAATGACAGCGAGCCTATTTCGCCCCTAATAAATAGTATCTCTACACTGTTTTTTGAAAGCAACTACCTCAAAGGATACAATCTTGATTTTGTGCAAATAAAATACCGTCAAGAACTTTTTAATGGCCTAGAGACCTTTGCAAAAATTGGCTATGAAAAAAGAAGTGCTTTGTTTAATAACGAGAACCATTACTATATCAATAATAAAGAAAAGCAGTACAGCTCAAACAACCCACTTGCCCCAGAAGATTTCACTACAAAATCTGTGGAGCGGCACCAAGTGTTTAAATCACAAATTACGGCACGCATTGTTTTTGGACAAAAGTATGTCTCAATTCCAGACAGGAAAATTAACATTGGTAATAATCGGTATCCAAGAATTGATGTGACCCTTGAAAATGGATTTGGAGCCTCTAAAAGAGGTTTTAATTACTCCCAACTAAGAACAGAAATTTATCAAAACTTTAGTGTTGCAAACAAAGGGGATTTCTATTACAGGGTAAAAGCTGGAACATTTTTCAGTGCAGATGACATCTCATTTATAGATTACCAACATTTTAATGGAAACCAAACACAAATAGGCACAAGGGCAAACTACACCAATGTTTTTAACACCCTACCCTACTATGATTTTAGTACAAATAAAAGTTATTTGGAAGGGCACATAGAGCATGATTTTAAAGGTTGGATTCTAGGCAAAATTCCGGGAGTCAATACATTAAACTTCAATCTAGTATTTGGGGCGCATCTCTTGGCATCTCAGGAAAGAAAACCCTATTCAGAATTCTCTATTGGTATAGACAACCTTGGCTTTGGCAAGTATCGATTGTTGAGAGTTGATTATGTACGCTCTAATTTTAATGGCATACACAATGGAACTTTTGTATTTGGCTTGAAGTTTTTAGGACTATTAGGCCTATAAAATATACTAAGAAAAAACCGTATTAATTCTTGTTTTCAAGTAAGGGCACAAATCTAAACTCCCCAAATGTTTGTTTATCAAATGCTGTTTTAGAAGTTCTGGTAAATACCGTCATTATTTGAGACGTTTCTCCTACTGGAATCACCAACTTCCCTCCTATTTTTAATTGAGCTAATAATGGTTTTGGAACATACGGAGCACCCGCAGTTACAACAATGCCATCAAAAGGGGCCTCTGTCTCAAGGCCAATATACCCATCCCCAAATATGAGTTTCTTGGGAGTATATTTTTGCTTTTTAAAAAAATTTTCTGCTTTTTTGAAAAGCTTGTTTTGACGCTCTATACTATACACAACGGCTCCAATTTCAAGTAATACTGCTGTTTGATAGCCACTTCCAGTTCCTATCTCTAAAATTTTAGCGCCTTTTATTACCCCAAGTAGTTCTGTTTGTCTGGCAACGGTATAGGGCTGAGATATGGTCTGTTGTGCAGCAATCGGGAATGCTTTATCTACATAGGCATGATCTATAAAACCACTATCCATGAACAAATGCCTAGGGATGGTATTTATAGCCTGCAAAACAGCTGGGTTAGTAATCCCTTTTTTCTCAAGGGTTTCCACCAGTTTTTTCCGCATTCCTTTATGAGTAAATGTATCTTTCAATAGGGAGAGTTTAACACCTGCAAAATACTAAAAAGTGGATGAAATTTTTAAAATTTAGGCAGTTATCATCTACAAAAAACACAAGACTTTTTCTAGAAGTATACCTATCTTTGCCTCATGGGAAATCATCCTGATTCTATAAGACTCAATAAAGCCATTAGTGAAAGTGGGTACTGCTCTAGACGTAAAGCAGATGTCTTTATAGAACAGGGTCGTGTTACCCTTAATGGAACTATAGTTAGCCTTGGAGACAGAGCAATGCCTGGTGATCTAATACATGTAGATGGCCATTTAATCACAAAAAACACAAACTTAGTATACATTGCTTTAAATAAACCCGTTGATATTACCTGCACTACAGATCAACGAATTGAGGGAAATGTGGTAGACTTTATTGGACATAAAGAGCGTATTTTTCATGTAGGACGTCTAGACAAACCCAGTGAGGGCCTGTTGTTAATGACCAATGATGGAGATATTGTAAACAAAATACTAAGAGCAGGAAACAAACACGAGAAAGAATACATTGTCACCACAGACAGACCCGTTACCGATGATTTTATTAGAAGAATGAGCAGCGGTATACCCATAGCAGAACTAGAAACTACCACTAAAAATTGTCATGTAGAACGCCTTAGCAGATTTGCCTTTAAAATCATACTTATTCAAGGGCTTAACCGTCAAATACGAAGAATGTGTGAGTATCTTGAATATGAGGTCCTTACTTTAAAGCGCATTAGAATCATGAATATCAATCTAGGAAATCTAGCCCTTGGTACATGGCGTGATTTAACACCTAAGGAGGTTAAAGAATTGCAAGAAGCTGTCTCTGATTCAAACAACAACTCATATGCTGGACAGGCGCCCTCTCAAGCCCCTGAGCTTGAAAAAAAAGCATCTGTTACAGCAACTCCAAGAAATAAACAAAGACCCCCTCAAAACGGCCCTAAAAGGCGAAGAGGAAGAACAACTTAAAAATAAAAAAGCCCTGGATACAACCAAGGCTTTTAATAAATTTATAAGATAGTATTATCCTAAAACAGCTTGTACTTTATCTGCAGCCTCTTGAAATTCAATGGCGCTTTGAACATCTAGTCCACTATTGTCAATCAAATCCTTAGCGATATCTGCATTGGTACCTTGCAAGCGCACAATAATAGGCACATTGATAGTACCCATGTTTTTGTAGGCATCTACAATTCCTTGTGCAACACGATCACACCTAACAATACCTCCAAAAATATTTACTAAAATTGCCTTTACAGCTGGGTCTTTTAAAATAAGGTTAAAGGCAGCCTCAACACGTTCTGCATCTGCTGTACCTCCAACATCAAGGAAATTTGCTGGTTCACCACCGGCTTGCTTGATTAAATCCATGGTAGCCATTGCAAGTCCTGCACCATTTACCATACAACCAACATTTCCGTCAAGATCAACATAGTTTAAACCTACCGCTCTTGCCTCTACTTCAACCGGGTTTTCTTCACGTAAATCACGCATAGCCTCATAATCCTTATGACGGTACAGCGCATTATCATCAATACTTACTTTAGCATCAACAGCAATAATTTTATCATCACTAGTTTTTAAAACTGGATTAATTTCAAACATTGATGAATCACTAGATTCATAGGCCTTTACAAGTGCAGTAACAAATTTTGTCATTTGCTTGAAAGCCACACCGCTTAATCCAAGATTAAAAGCAACCTTTCTTGCTTGAAAGGGAAGTAATCCTGTTGCAGGATCAATTTCTTCATGAAAAATTAAATGTGGTGTCTGTTCTGCAACCGTTTCAATATCCATTCCACCTTCGGTAGAATACATAACCATATTTTTACCAGTCACACGATTTAACAGCACACTTATATAATATTCTTCAGGCTCACTATCACCAGGATAATACACATCTTCTGCAACAAGTACTTGGTGTACTTTTTTACCTTCAGCGCTTGTTTGAGGTGTGACAAGGTTCATCCCAATTATATCATTGGCAATACTTTTAACCTCATCAAGATTTTTGGCTAGTTTTACTCCACCACCTTTACCACGTCCACCTGCGTGCACTTGGGCTTTAATAACATGCCAACCTGTTCCGGTTTCTTGTGTTAATTTTTTGGCTGCAGCTACTGCCTCATCAGGAGTTTGGGCTACAATTCCTCGTTGTATAGTAACACCAAAACTACTTAGTACTTCTTTTCCTTGATATTCGTGTAAATTCATATTTATGCCCGTGAAGACGGGGAACTATTTAATTACTAAAAATTTTTGGCAATGAAACATTACCTCAAAAGTGATGCAAAAATAATAAATGTTATCAGATTGCGCTAATTTTTTAAAATGTGCTTGACTAATAAATGAGCAGCCAAATTTATGGGCAAAACGCTTCTATTTTTTCACACTAGGCTTCATCGTTTTCTTTGGCATAGGGCCACGAAGATGCACAATTAGTCCGTTTAAAAAATTACGAAGAATCTGGTCACCACATTCAACATATTTTGGGTGGTTTTCGTTTCTAAATAAGGCGCCTAATTCGCTTTTTGTAACATTGAAATCTACCAATTTCAATATCGTTACAATATCATCATCGCGGAGTTTGTGGGCAACCCGTAATTTTTTAAAAATATCATTATTATTTAATGGCATCTGTTGTGTTTTTCTTCAAAGATACTAGTATCCTATGAGTTTTATGAATCTAAAAGATTTATTACTAAAAGCTATTATATAATAACCCTTGAGGCGTTTAATGTATTGAACTGCTCTATAATTTCACTAACAATTTGGGCAGCAGGCTTGATTTGATGTATAAGCCCAGCTACTTGACCTATTTCTAATTCTCCATCTTCCAAATCACCCTCAAACATACCTCGCTTTGCTCTTGCTCTGCCCAGAAGCTGGGTGAGTTGTTCTTTGCTTGGATTTGTTTTATAAAGCTCCATTACTTGGTCAAAAAACTTATTTTTAAGAAGGCGAACAGGTGCTAGTTCTTTTAACGTTAAAAGGGTATCCCCCTCTTTTGCCTTAATAACTTCTTGTTTAAAGTCTTGATGTGCGCTACTCTCTTGACTTGCTACAAACCTACTCCCTATTTGTACACCATCTGCCCCTAAAATCATTGCTGCCAGCATACCTCGCCCGTTGGCAATACCTCCAGCAGCTATTAGTGGTACACGTATTTGTTCTTTAACCATTGGTATCAAAGTAAAGGTAGTGGTCTCATCACGACCATTGTGCCCTCCTGCCTCAAAACCTTCTGCAACTACAGCATCTACTCCTGCATCTTGTGCTTTTAGAGCAAATTTCACACTACTTACAACATGTACCACAGTAATACCATGTTGCTTTAAACGCTGTGTATGTGTTTTAGGATTTCCTGCTGATGTAAAAACAATAGGAATTTTTTCCTTAATAATAATTTCAATAATCTGATCTATGTTAGGATACAACATAGGTACATTTACTCCAAATGGTTTTGTAGTAGCCGCCTTACACTTTGTAATATGTTCTTGTAATACATCTGGATACATAGATCCTGCGCCAATAATACCAAGACCGCCTGCACTGCTCACAGCGCTTGCTAGTTTCCAGCCGCTATTCCAAATCATACCCGCTTGAATAAGTGGGTATCGGATTTTAAAAAGTTTTGTAATTCTATTTTCCACTATTTTTTTATCAGTTTAAAAGAATTTTTAGTGGTACCAGATTTCACCTTTGTGATGTAAATCCCTGAGGCTACACCAGAGATATCTATGGTGTTTTGATTCGGTGTTATTTCTGAAGAAAATACCTGTTGGCCACTAATTGTAAAGACACTCACCTGGGCTTTTTCTATGGCACTAGGAATATTAAAAGAAACAACATCTTTGGCAGGGTTTGGATACATAGCAAACTGAATGTCTAAAAAATCAATTTGCGCTCCAAGAATCTGCAGGGCATTATACGCTATTTCAAAATTTGGTATGCCGTACCCCATAAGATCTGTTGGGTTATCAAACAAATGAGCCGAGGCTCTCACTATTTGCATTATTTGTGCATTGGTAGCCTCTGGTCTTGATTGCCATAAACTAGCAATAGCTCCTGCCATAATTGGGGAACTAAAAGAAGTGCCGCTGTTAAAATCTACAGCTCCGTTTTGATCTACGACAGCTGCAGAAACTCCTTGCGCCATTACATCTGGTTTTCTAAGCCCTGAGCTGTTAGGACCAAAAGAGCTAAAACCTGCATATATTCCGTCTTGATCTACTGCTCCAATACTAAGGCATCCTGGAGCATCTGCTGGGGTTGCAACAAAACCAAAAGATTGCCCATCATTACCGGCAGAGGTTAATAATAACATTCCTTTATCAAAGGCATGATTGGCTCCCCTTGCAGCAATGGTTGTAAAGCCGTCTAAATCTTCATAAGAATGAGTATAGGCAGGGTTATCGTAATCTTGGTATCCTAAGGAGGTATTTACAACGCTAACTCCTAGGCTATCTGCACGTTCTAAGGCTTCTACCCACCAAGCTTCCTCTACTGGGTTTTCTTGAGTTACATCTTCTGTAACATAGAGATAAAAAGAGGCACCTGGCGCGGTACCAACAAATTCGTTTTCTAAATATCCTCCAATATCACTAAAGGTTTTTGATCCGTGAGAACTCGAGGTATCTGCAGATGCTTCTCTGGTTATAAAATTATAGGTACCTAAAAGCCTACCTTGATCTAATATAGTTTCAAAAGCTGGATTTGTTAGCGCTCCAGGAAACCCACTGTCCAAAACTGCAATATCCACACCAGTGCCTGTAAAATCTTGCTGGTGTAAAAAATTGGCAGCAATCATTTCTACTTGATTGGTAGCTGCGCCATAATCATAGACAATACTATTGATTTGATTTTCTATAAGAAATTTATCCTCTGTTGTGCCACCAATAATAGGGGCTAAATTTAAACTCTTGTCTGCATACTCTACATGGCTAACAAAGTTTAACCCTTCAAGGGCCTCAAGGCTTTGCAAATCTGCTCTAACATACACACAATTCATCCACTTTGATTTAGCAAAAACAGTAATGCCCGAGATGTCTTTGATGGCTGTAATATATGCCTCATTAACAGGAACATCTCTTGCATCAATAGGTGTGTTATGTAATAATTTTCTATCTATTGCTTTTTGAGTTAAAATAGAAATAGGGTTTTCAAGAGCAGCTGCTATATTTTCTTTGTCCTGAAAGAAAACCAAAGCATCCTCTTGGGCGTGTAAGATGATAGCTTGAAAAAACAAAAAAGAAAGAAGTAATACTGTTTTTTTCATAGCAATTTTTTTGTGTGTCATGGAAATTTATAACCAAAAATAAGTCTTATAAAGATACAATATCTTTGACTTAAGAAATAACCCCACTACCCAAACATTCATCTTCATTATACCAAGCAACAAATTGCCCCTGGGTAATGGCAGACTGAGGAGTATCAAAAACAACAAACATACCCAAAGCTGTTTGGTGAAGCGTTGCTTTTTCAAGCTTTTGCCTGTACCTAATACGAGCCATAACCTCTAAAGTCTCTTCTTTTAAAAGGGTAAGATCTTTTCTTATCCAGTGAATATCATCTTGTTTTACAAACAAGCCGCTGCGGTATAAACCTGGATGATCTTTGCCCTGGCCGGTGTAAATAACATTTTCATTAACATCTGTGGCTATTACAAACAAAGGTTCTTTGGTTCCTCCAACGGCAAGCCCCTTACGCTGGCCATTAGTAAAATAATGCGCTCCTTGATGTTCTCCTACTTTTTTTCCGTCTACAATGCTGTAAGATATTTTTGTAGACAGGTATTGTAGTTTTTCTATTTCTGAAGAAAAGCTAGTTGGTGTATGCTTGTATTTTTGGCTATCTGAAGCCACCTCAACAATAGCTCCTTTTTTGGGTGCTAATTGTTGTTGCAGAAATTCTGGCAAGCGAACTTTACCTATAAAACAAAGCCCTTGAGAATCTCTTTTGTCTGCGGTAATCAAATCTTGCTGGGCTGCAATTTTTCGAACATCAGGCTTTAGCATTTCACCAATAG
>CBFHMO010000032.1:0-15322 GCA_965656925.1 Patiriisocius sp. | reverse complement strand
TTGGTTTTTTTACACCAACCTCCTCAGAGCTTGTTACGGTTGCAAAAAAAGGAGCTAACTTACTTTTTTCAAGTTTAATAAACTGTACCTGGGAAAACCCATTGGTTATAATGTGTAATGTGTATTTTTCTTTTAAATATTCTAGTAATTCAAAGGTTCCATCAAACAAATAATTATTATTGGGCAGTTCCTCAATATACGCATCACTCATACCATCAATGATTTGCATATCATAAGTTACTCCTAGTTTACTAAAGCTATCGATGAGTCTACCTCTGCGTAGTTGCGTTTTGGTAACACGCTCTTCTCTAAACTCCCGCCAATAGTTGAAATTTATAGGTTCGTATACTTTTAAGAATGAAGCTAGAGGAATACCAACAGAAAATCTCTTAAAAACACGCTCAAGGGCTAAGCCAGAATTTCTATCAAAATCCCAAAGGGTGTGATCTAAATCGAAAAAGACATCAGTTATTGTTGGTTGTATCATGAGATTAAAGTTTCAGAAAAAAGGGAACGCCAAAGTTTATTATTAGGATCTGCAGAAAAATCTTTGTTTGAAAACAGCACAGAAAATGTCCCGTTAACACCTTGTACTTTACTAAACATCTTAGCAATTTTTAAAGCAGTATCCTTAGGGCTTAATTTTAAAAAACCTTGAGTGGTACAAGCAATGGGTTGTATGGCTAGTGGGGTTATGATTTCATAATCTAAATCATAAAACAAAAAAGGAGTACAGGTTCCTGCCCTAAACCCAGGTTGATTTTCATATACCATTGTGTAATCTTTCTTTATTTCTAGGGCAACCAGATTTCTGTAAATTTCTGGAAGGCTAATAAGTAAATTACTGTTTTGACTGCTTTGAATTGTTCTATTTATAATATGCTCAAGAGTTGTTTTTTCGGTTTTTAAAAAATCAGGATTTGTTAATGCTCTTAAAGAGACCAAGAGCCCTACTTCCTTATAATCTGCAACATACTTAATAAGCAATTTAAATTTTTGCTTCTGGGTATTAATAGTTTGGTGAAAATCGACTGCTTCACCCAACAAGAAAAACACAGTAAGTTTCATACTGCTTTTTTTGGTAACATCAACTATCCAAGTATAGCTATTGTAAGGGTCTTTTTGTAGGCCTAAAACAACTTTAGTGCGCAGAATAAACTGTTTTAATCTAAGCCTAAAAAGATCTGAAGCAAAACCAATAAAAGACCTAAAGATTCCTTTATTTAAAAAAGCATAGGCAACTTGTGCATTAATTAAGCTACGTACTGTTGTTTGTTTTTCTGGAAATATTAGCTGTGGAAATGTTTGTTGTAACAAAACCTTTAGTTTATAGCTCCAGATATCAATCACTGGGCTATCTAGAAAGTTATATTTGAAACCCAAACTCTCGTTTGCAGAAAACCTTCCTAAATGATCTTTTACATGAGGTAAATACTCTTCATACCTGCTTAATAAATAAAAGGCGGCCGAAAATATATCAAAGGGGATAGCACTTTTATCGCTTACGGCAAAGAAACATTTGCTTGCTTCCCAATCTCGCACATTAATCTCTACACTTTCAATTCCTTGTTGAGTAAGTAAGCCATGACTTTGAAAAAACAGCTCATTACCCAAGGGTTGTTTACCATAAGAAGCTTTTGGGCCTTTGTGTGCTAAAAACACATCAATCTCTGAGGTGAAATCAACTTGAATACCCAGAATACGAGTACATATATGTTTAAAAACATAAGAAATTCTTGGGGTAATTTGTTTGGTAAAAATAAGTAGCATATAGAAATATAACCTAAAAAGTACAGCAGTATTTGTACCCTATACAATTCAAATATAGGATAATTTGGTTTGTTATTTTTTGATTTTAAAATAAAAGGTACTCCCCTCTCCAAATTCAGATTCTACCCATATAGTACCCTCATGAAGTTTAACTATTTTTTCTGCATGAGCAAGACCAACACCGCTTCCTTCTTGCTTTTGCTGGGTAGGCACACGGGAGAAAATAGTGAAGAGATCTTCTATATCCTCCTGCTTGATTCCAATACCATTATCTGTTACAGAAAAAATCCAAAAATCTTCTTCTTCGTTAACTGCAATATTAATAATGGGGGCCACTTGTTTTTTGGCATATTTAAGGGCATTACTAAGTAGGTTTTGAAACAGTAAACGCAATTCTACCTTATAGCCCTTTATTTTAGGTAATTTTTCAGAAATAATAGTTGCATTGGTTTCTTGAATTCGCTTTTTAAGATCATACTTAGCTACCTCAAGCTGCTCCTGCACATCTACCTTTGTTATTTTTAAATCTCTACCAATACGGCTATGTTCTAACAAGCCTTTGATTTGCTGAGCCATTCTTCCAGAGGCTTCATGAATATACCCAATATACTCTTTACCCTTTGGAGAAAGTTCATCAGTAAATTTCTGCATCAAAAAATCACTGCTAAACCTAATAGTAGCAAGAGGCTCCTGCAAATCATGTGAACAAATAGAAACAAACTGCTCTAAATCTTTATTAACTCTCTCTAAATCTTCCTTTTTATTTTTAGCCTTGCGTTGTGCTTTTTTAATTTCTGAAATATCTACCAGAGTGAATATAGACTTCACAACAATACCAGCTTTATTATAAATTGCTCTGGAATTTAAAATTGCTTGTATTGATTTTCCTTTTTTGGTTTTTAGAGTAATTTCTTCACTAGCAATTGGACCTTGACTCAAAGATGCTTCTAAGAGAGCAATAATTTTAATGCTAGATTTTTTTGTAACTATTTTGGATACATGTGTGCCAAGAACTGCTTTTTTGTTTTTGTGCCCAAGGTTAGTAACAAGCATACTATTACAATTAACGATATACCCTGTTAATGGATTTATTGTGGCATGCATAACAGGGTTGTCATCGTACAAAAAACCAAAATTAGTTTCACTTATTCTTAGCTTCTCTTGCAAACTATCAATTTGTTGTTCTAATTTGGCAATTTGAGATGACTCTTTGCTTGATGATTCTTTACTCAATGTTTCTTTTATTAATTTGATTTTTCTTTAAATAGCGCTACACAATAAATTATTTTAAAATTTCTTTGACTTTTTCAAAATCTAAACCGCCATAATTACCACTACTCATAAGCAGTAATGAGGTATTGTTAAAGTCTTGAGCAAACAAATAGTCTTGAAAGGCGGTTGGGTCTGTAAAGACCAATAAATCCTCTCTTTGAAAAGCCTTTAAAATTTGGGCGCTAGAAACAGCCTCCAACTTTTTTATTTTTACTGCCTTTGGAGAGTAAAACACGACCGCTTTATCTGCACCATCTAGGGCGCCTTTATATTCAGAAAGAAATTCTGGATTTAAACTACTGTAAGTATGCAATTCTAAACATGCCAACAAACTACGCTCAGGATACTGATTTTTAAGGGCCTGGGTGGTTGCCACCACTTTACTCGGTGAATGTGCAAAATCCTTATACGCAATGCTTGTAGGACCTTGTGCAATTTTTTCTAAGCGTTTACTTGCCCCTGTAAAGGTGGCAATTGCCTCATAAAAATCTTCTTGTTGAACACCCATAAGTTGGCAAATCCAACGAGCACCCTCTAGGTTATTTAAATTATGCTTTCCAAATACTTCGATAGGCATTGCTCCGTCCTGTGTATCTAAAAGGGTATCACCATTCTCAACACTATACTTAGGTGTTTTGTAGGGATACTTTTTAATTTGATTTTGGGTTGCCTCCACAACTTGTTTAACCTCTATGTCTTCTTGATTGTAAACTATGGCGCCACCATGAGTAATCTGAGAAAGAAAAATACGGAATTGCTCCACATAGTTGTCAAAGGTTGGAAATACGTTGATGTGATCCCAGGCAATACCACTCAACAAAGCAATATTGGGTTTGTATAAATGAAATTTTGGACGTCTATCTATGGCAGAAGACAGATACTCATCTCCTTCTAGGACAATAAAATCATTTTCTTTTGTAAGGTGCACCATGGTATCAAAGCCCTCTAGTTGTGCTCCTACCATATAATCTACTTCTTTGTCATGATAATGCATTACATGCAAAATCATAGAAGTAATGGTTGTTTTACCATGAGATCCTCCAATAACTACGCGGGTTTTGTTTTTGGATTGCTCATATAAAAACTCTGGATAACTATAAATGGTAAGCCCAAGTTCTTTAGCTCTTAGTAGTTCTATATTATCTAATTTGGCATGCATCCCCAAAATAACAGCATCAATATCTGGCGATATTTTATCTTCAAACCAACCATAGTGCTCGGGCAGTAAACCTTTGGCTGCCAATCTTGACCTAGAAGGATCAAAAATCTCGTCATCGCTTCCCGTTACCTGTTCTCCTTTGTTATGTAATGCTATGGCTAAATTATGCATGGCACTACCGCCAATGGCTATGAAATGGATTCTCATCTAAATTAAAAAATTTATATCGTTATCTGTACACTAGTGTTACTCACTTATTTCAAAAATAGAAAGATAACCTTTAACATCAATTCAGAAATAAAATTATTTTAAAGCTGCTGTATTAATATCTTTTCTTTAGCTGCCTGCTTAAACCCTGGAGCTAGGGTAAGGGCATTATCTATCCAAAAAAGCGCCTTGGTTTTATCTCCAGTATTTTTATATACTTGGGCTAACCTAAGATATGCCCATTGCTTAGATGTATTGTCTTTTGTAGAATAGTTCTCTAGATAGGTTTTTAAATATGTAATAGCCAACTGCGGTTCTAAATTATAGTTTGCAGCAAGCGCGCCAATTTGGTAATTCAATTCGTTAGGCTGGCCATCAAGGGCCAGATTTTGTTTTAACACTTCTAATGCTTTGTTTATTTGGTTGGCGTTTTTATAAAATTCAACGAGTTTGGAGATACTCTTTAAAGATCCTTGCTGTGCAATAGCTTTTTTGTAAAACTGCTCTGCGGCTTCAATATCACCAGTATAACCAGCAATATACCCTTTGGCTAGGTAGCCTTTTTCTGGGGATAGCTGGGCAAGCTCATTGGCATAAAAAAGCGCCGTGGCTTCACTACCGCCAATAATGGCTGGCAATTGCATGTACAACTCTACAAGGGCCTCTCTCACTTGTATGTGAGTAGGGTCTAGTGTTGCCGCCTTTTTAAAATGCGTTTTAACATCACTAATGTAAAAGGCAGCACTAAATTTATTTACAGACAGCGCTTTCATACCCAGTACACCGCCATATTTATAGTGGTAATTGGCATTAGAAATATCATTATCAACAAGGGCTTTATAATACATCATTGCAGAGTCCCACTGTTGGGCTTCTCCTGCTATATCCCCTAAATACTCAAGGGTGGCAAGATCTTCAGGATACTGGTTAAGGTGCTTTTCAAAAAGAGGTGTGGCTTTGGTGCTATTTCCTTGCAGATAGTAGTTCTGTGCAAGCTCAAAGTTTGTTTGGCTTAGCAAAAAAAACGGAAACAATAGCGCAAAAAGTAGCCCTCTCATGAGATAATATTATGGAGTGTTAAAATAAAGTATAGTTTATTTTAGTCTGCTTACCTTTCAAGGATAACAGATGTTTTTCTTTAATTAGTGCACACTAGTTTGGTTGAGCATGGCCCAAAGCGTGTCTTTTAATTCCATTAAACCTTGTTGAGCCATTGAACTAAAAAACAAATAAGGGATGCCGTCAAAATCTTTGTCTAAGGCTTGCTTCATTTCTACCTTTAGCTCATCATCTAGCATGTCACTTTTTGAGATGGCAACCAACTTATCTTTATCTAATAATTCTGGATTATACCGTTTTAATTCATCAAGAAGAATATCGTATTGTTTTCTAATATCATCGGCATCTGCAGGTATTAAAAAAAGCAAAGTCGAGTTTCGTTCTATGTGACGCAAGAAATAATGCCCAAGTCCTTTTCCTTCTGCAGCTCCTTCTATAATTCCAGGAATATCTGCCATTACAAAAGTTCTATGATCGCGGTATGCTACAATACCCAAATTTGGCTTTAGGGTAGTAAACTCATAATTGGCAATTTTTGGTTTTGCGGCAGTAATTACAGACAGCAATGTAGATTTTCCTGCATTTGGAAATCCTACCAAGCCAACATCTGCAAGTACCTTCATCTCTAGGGTGAAGGCTCCTTCCTCTCCATCCATTCCTGGTTGAGCGTACCGAGGGGTTTGATTGGTAGAAGACTTAAAATGGTTGTTCCCAAGTCCTCCCATACCTCCTTTTGCAAGAATAAGCTCATCATCGTGCTGTAGAAGCTCTTTTAATCTTTCTCCAGTTTCTGTATTTATAACCACTGTACCTAAAGGCACCTCAATGTAAATGTCCTCTCCATCTGCGCCCGTACTTGTTTGCTTACTTCCAGCGCCGCCATACCCCGCTTTGAAATGGCGCTTAAATTTTAAATGGTGCAGTGTCCATAGGTTACTATTGGCCTTTAATATGATATGACCTCCACGTCCTCCATCTCCACCATCTGGACCTCCTTTTGGGATAAATTTTTCACGTCGCAAATGCGCACTCCCTTGCCCTCCTTTACCAGAGGTTACATGAACTTTTACGTAGTCTACAAAATTTCCTTCAGTCATACCTTTTTCTTACTCGGGTAAGAATTTTTTTTAAGCTTACGCTTGTTATAATCTATCAAATACTTCGCTCAAACGAGCTGTGATCTCTTGGATATTTCCGACGCCATTTACACCAAAATATTTATCCTGAGCTTTATAAAAGTCTTTTAAAATATCTGTTTTGCGGTAATACTCTGCAACACGTTCTCTAATAATAGCCTCATCTGCATCATCGGCGCGGCCACTAGTTTTACCTCTTTCCAGTAACCTGCCTACCAAGACCTCATCATCCACCTCAAGAGCAACCATTGCATTGATTTGACTTGATTTTTCTTCCATTAATGTAGCAAGGGCCTCTGCTTGAGCCGCTGTTCTTGGAAACCCATCAAAAACAAAACCATTGGCATCAGGATTTTTCTCTACCTCTGCGTTAAGCATCTTAATGGTTACATCATCTGGCACTAGATGACCTTTGTCCATGTAGGACTTGGCAAGTGCACCTAATTGTGTTTGATTTTTTATGTTGTATCTAAATACATCACCTGTAGAGATGTGCACCAATTGATATTTTACTTTTAATACCTCTGCTTGCGTTCCTTTTCCGGCACCTGGAGGGCCAAATAGTACGATATTTGTCATCTTTTTTGTTTTCTGGACCATAAGGTTTTATAAAACCCTATAATTTAATAAATGTTGTACAATAATTAATCGCGGCAAAGATAGCTATTTGAAAGAACAATGTATCTTTGTGTTATGGCAAATTATTTTTCTTCAAATTTCACACTCGGGATTTTAGGCGGCGGTCAATTAGGTAAAATGATGCTTTATGAAACGCGCAAATTTGACATCACCACACATGTGCTTGATCCTAGCCATGAAGCTCCATGCCGTATAGCCTGTGACCACTTTACCCAGGGAGACTTAATGGATTATGATACAGTGTATGGCTTCGGAAAAAAAGTAGACATTCTTACCTTTGAGATAGAAGGTGTAAACATAGATGCCTTAGAAACTCTAGAGAAAGAAGGGAAAAAAGTATATCCTAGTTCAAAAACACTGCGTAACATTCAAGACAAAGGGGTGCAAAAAAAGTTTTATGACACCCATAAAATACCCACCGCTGCGTTTTGTGTTTTTGAGACTATTTCACTAGTTAAAAAAGCAGTAGCCTCTGGAGAATTAAAACTCCCCTTTGTATGGAAAAGCTGCACGGGCGGCTATGATGGGAAGGGTGTTCAAGTAATTAAAACCTCTCAAGCACTAGAATTGTTACCTAACTGCCCTTGTATAACAGAAGATTTGGTTGCTTTTAAAAATGAACTTGCTGTAATTGTGGTACGAAATCCAAGCGCAGAGGTAAAAACATATCCTGTTGTAGAAATGGAGTTTCATCCTCAGGCAAACCAAGTAGAGTACGTTATTTGTCCTGCCCGCATTGATGAGAAAGTTGCTGCAAAGGCGCGCAGTATTGCCATAGAGGTTTCCAAAGCCTTCGAGCATGTAGGGCTTCTAGCAGTAGAAATGTTTCAAACCATTGATGACCAAATTATAGTCAATGAAGTGGCTCCAAGACCTCACAACTCTGGGCATTACAGTATTGAGGCTAGTTACACAAATCAATTTGAACAACACATCAGGGCTATTTTAGATCTACCTCTTGGTAATACAGCTAGTAAAGTAGGTGGTATTATGGTAAATTTGGTGGGGGAACAAAACCACACTGGAGATGTTGTTTATCAAAACATTGAACAAATTATGGCTATGGACGGAGTAACACCTCACATCTACGGAAAAAAACAAACGCGCCCTTTCAGAAAAATGGGTCATGTTACCATAGTAAATAAAAATATTGATACCGCAAGAGAGATTGCACAACAAGTAAAGCAACGTATTAAAGTAATAAGCAAATAATTATGAAAGTAGCCATAGTAATGGGTTCCACTAGTGATATGCCCGTAATGCAAGATGCCATAGATATCTTAAAAGGATTTGATATAGAAATTGAAGTAGATATTGTTTCTGCGCATCGCACACCAGAGAAACTATTTGACTTTAGTAAAAACGCACACACTCGCGGTATTAAAGTAATTATTGCAGGAGCTGGTGGCGCAGCCCATCTCCCAGGTATGGTCGCTTCATTGTCTCCACTACCTGTAATTGGAGTGCCTGTCAAGTCAAGCAACAGCATAGACGGTTGGGACTCTGTACTGTCTATCCTTCAGATGCCTGGCGGAGTACCCGTTGCAACTGTTGCCCTAAATGGAGCCAAAAATGCGGGTATCTTAGCCGCGCAAATTATTAGCACTGCAGACACTTGTGTGCTAGATAAAGTAATTGCCTATAAAGAAGGATTAAAAATAAAAGTAGAACAAAGCGCTAAAAACCTTTAGTGTAAATTTAATTGCACTTTTTTTAAGCACCTACGCATAAATACGCCTATTTTATGGACAATCCATTATTACAACCCTTTGACTTAGCTCCTTTTTCTAAAATTAATAATGAGCATTATTTGCCTGCTATTAAAGCGCTTATTGATACCACAAAACAAGAGGTAGCTCTTATTTCTAAAAACCCAAACACACCAACCTTTAAAAATACGGTAGAGGCATTAGAGAATACGGGAGGGGCACTAGATAGAGCCACAAGTATTTTTTTTAATTTAAACAGCGCAGAAACGAATGACCAAATCCAGCAAATAGCGCAAGAGGTTTCTCCACTGCTATCAAATTTTTCTAATGACTTACTGCTCAACCAGGAGCTTTTTAAAAGAGTGAAAACCGTATATGATCATAAACAAACATATGCTTTAAGTGATGAGCAGCAGATGTTGCTAGAAAAACAATACAAAGGATTTACTAGAAATGGTGCCAATCTCTCTGAACAGAAAAAAGCGCAACTTCGTAGCATAGACACCCAGTTATCTAAACTAGGGTTACGCTTTGGAGAAAATGTACTAGCTCAGACAAACGCCTTTGAATTATTATTAGATAAAGAGCAGGACCTTGCAGGCTTGCCAGAGGGAGCAAAAGAAGCTGCCAAACAAGTGGCTACAGAGAAAGGCAAAAAAGGGTGGGTTATTACCCTAGACTATCCAAGTTATGTGCCGTTTATGAAATATGCTCAAAACAGGGCCTTACGTAAAAAACTTGCCCTAGCCTTTGGCGCTAGAGCCTTTCAAAACAAGGGGCAAAATAACCAGCAACATGTTTTAGACATTGTAAAACTAAGGCACCAAAGAGCGCAACTACTAGGCTACCAAAGTCATGCGCATTTCGTTTTAGAAGATCGCATGGCGCAGTCACCAAAAAAAGTGCACGCTTTTTTAAATGAATTATTAGTAAAAGCTAAACCCGCCGCTCAAAAAGAATTTGATGAGCTAGAAGCCTTTGCAAAAAAACTTGACGCGATAGACCAATTGCAAAAATGGGATAGCGCCTATTATGCTGAAAAATTAAAACAAGAAAAATTTAGTTTAGATGATGAGCAGCTAAAACCCTATTTTAAATTAGAGAACGTAATCAACGGCGTATTTACTGTGGCTAGCAAATTGTTTGATCTTGAGTTTAAAGAAGACCCTACCATAGACACCTATCACCCAGATGTAAAAACCTACCGCGTATTAGGTACAGAAGGTGAACTTATTGCCATATTTTATGCAGATTTTCATCCTCGAGCTGGAAAACGTGGTGGCGCTTGGATGACAAGCTACAAGCCCCAACAAATAATAGACACATCAAATGGAAAAGGTGTTACAAATGATAGACCTCACATATCTAATGTTTGTAATTTCACAAAACCTACTGCTACAAAACCCTCCTTGTTAACCTTTAATGAGGTAACTACTCTTTTTCATGAGTTTGGCCATGGCCTTCATGGAATGCTAGCAAACACAAAGTATAAGGGTTTAAGCGGCACTAATGTTTCCTGGGATTTTGTTGAGCTTCCTAGTCAAATATTAGAAAACTGGTGCTATGAAAAACAAACCTTAGAGTTGTTTGCCACTCACTACAAAACTGGTGAGGTAATCCCCATGGAACTCATTGATAAAATTAAGGCCTCTGCTACGTTTCATCAAGGCATGCAAACATTGAGGCAATTGAGCTTTGGCCTATTAGACATGGCATGGCACGGCAGTGATCCATCAAAAATAAGCTCTGTAAAAGACTTTGAGAATAATGCCTTTGGAGATACCGCATTATATCCAGATACGCCAAATACTTGTATGAGTACTGCATTTAGTCATATATTTCAAGGAGGATACAGTGCAGGTTATTATAGCTACAAATGGGCAGAAGTACTTGACGCAGATGCGTTTGCTTATTTTAAAAAAGAAGGTGTTTTCAATAAAAAAGTAGCAAAAAAATTTAAAGATTTTGTATTATCTAAGGGAGGTACCCAGGACCCTATGAAGCTGTATATTAAATTTAGAGGGCAAAAACCAAATCCAGATGCCTTGTTAGAAAGGGCAGGTCTAATTTAATAAATATTTAATATGAAACTCATATACATTACCTTATTTACTTTCTTACTTTTTTCTTGTAAACAAACCCCCTTGAAAGAAGTAATCTCAGAACAGCAGGTAAAAACCACAGAGACAGATAACACCTCTAGCGCGGCAATTTATAGCCAACTGCAAGGTACTTGGGTTAATATACAAAGCCCTGCAAGTACCCTAACTTTTCAAGGCAAAGTAGTAGTCAATAGTTTTGATGGCATTGCCGTTAAAAAAAACCTAGGGTTTTCTTTACAAGATTCTTGCGCAGGCACTAATTTTAAAAACACGCCGATAGAAAAAAACAAGTATATAGTAACTACCTCAGCTACCCCAGAGTGTTACTACATTGTAAGGCTAGACAAAGAAAACCTAATCTTAGGATTTTGGGGGATAGAGAAGCCACTAAGATTTAAAAAAAAGACAGAAGACCTCTAGAATTCTTAGACCAATACAAAATAAGTCACCCATAGCATCATTGCCCAAAAAGTGGCAATACCTTCTACCCAAAAAGAGGCAAAATATTTTGATTGGCCTACCCTTGAGAGGTACAAACAAAAACCTATAAGCGCGCAAACTATAATCAAAGGCGCTGTTTTACTAAACACAAATGGCTGTTTTAACCCCTCCAGTAATAAGGTAAAAATAAGCAGTAGACCACCTAGAAGTTTTGTTTTTTGTATACCTAATAATTGAGGAAAAGTTACCAAAACACTTTTATCTTGAGGTAGATCTCTAATTTCAAAAGGGATAATTAAAGCCAGTACAATAAAAAATCGTTGTGCAAAACAAAACCATAAATCTGGGGGAACACTATTGGCATAATACACGGGCACTAAAACTGTAAGGCCAGACCAAACTAAAGCTACTATAAACACTTTAACCCCAGCTATAGAGCGAAAGTTTTTATGGTTTATGGCAGGAACCACATACAGTAAGGTTAAAAAACCAAGCATGCCAAGAAGTGTTAAAACCACAAGGGGTAATTGGGTTAAAAAATACACCAGCAAACAAAACACCCCCAAAGAGAATACCTGCAAATTTTGCAAACTCCTGATAAGGCTTTTATGTTGCAACCCTGCTAGCTCTGCATATTTAATAAAATTATAACCCGTTATTGTTCCTAAAAAAGTAACCCAATACAAAGCAATAGGAAGTGTAATATTATACTCAATACCAGTAACAAAAACAAGCCCCGTAACCCCTAAAGCAACATGGATACTGCTTTTTATGTAAAAAGAAAAAAAAGAGAGTAGCGGTTTCATAGTATAAAACTACATATTCCCTGTCTTGAAACCCCCTAACAACCTCACTTTTTAAAAAGAATGTTAGTAACATTGGTTTTTGGTTGAAAAATAAACGTTTGTAAAATGTTAAACACTTCATTTTTATTTTTATTATGTTGTATTTTTGCGCCTTAATTTTAAGAGAGTTTTTTTATTATAATTGTCTTAAAATCAAACCATACATTTGTTCAATTAATACTATTTCCTGACAAAGGAAAATGCTATGAATACAGACTCTTTTGCCCTTAGACATATTGGCCCTCGTAAAGAAGACCTTCAAAAAATGCTTGACACTGTTGGCGCACAATCAATGGAGGAGCTTATCAATCAAACCATCCCTAATGACATTAGGTTGGAAAAAGATTTAACGCTAGATATAGCGATGAGTGAGCAGCAATATCTTGAACATATTGGAGAACTTGCTTCAAAAAATCAAGTTTTCAAAACCTATATAGGCCTTGGCTATCACCAAGCCATTACCCCTCCTGTAATTCAAAGAAATATTCTTGAAAACCCAGGTTGGTATACCGCATATACTCCTTATCAAGCAGAGATTGCACAAGGACGTCTTGAAGCCTTGCTTAATTACCAAACCATGATTACAGACCTCACTGGTATGGAGCTTGCTAATGCCTCACTACTTGATGAGTCTACAGCTGCTGCAGAGGCAATGGCCTTACTTTTTGCAGTAAGAGAGAGACAACAAAAGAAAGACGCAGTAAATAAATTTTTTGTGTCTGAGGATATTCTACCTCAAACACTTTCTTTACTTCAAACAAGAGCTACACCCATTGGAATAGAACTTGTTATTGGAGATCATAAAACTTTTGACTTCAGCTCAGAGTTTTTTGCTGCCATATTGCAATACCCCGGAAAAAGTGGAAAAGTATATGACCTTAGATCTTTTGTGGCTGATGCTAACAAAAATCAAATCAAAGTAGCTGTTGCTGCAGATATATTAAGTCTTGTAAAATTAGAATCTCCAGGATCTTTTGGAGTAGACGTTGTGGTAGGTACCACACAAAGATTTGGTATCCCACTTGGTTATGGTGGGCCCCATGCAGCTTATTTTGCAACAAAAGAAGCCTACAAGCGTAATATCCCTGGACGTATCATTGGAGTTACTAGAGATACAAAAGGAAACCGTGCCCTTCGTATGGCACTTCAAACAAGAGAACAACACATTAAAAGAGATAAAGCCACTAGTAATATTTGTACCGCGCAAGTACTACTTGCAGTTATGGCTGGTATGTATGGAGTATATCATGGACCAAAAGGACTTACATATATTGCAAATAAAGTGCACAATCATGCTGCCACACTTGCCAATGCCCTGGAGCGTTTAGGATTAACTCAGGCAAACGAAACTTATTTTGACACCATCGCGATAAAAACAGATGCCAGCAAAATAAAATTCTTGAGTGAAGCAAAGCAAATGAATTTCCATTACCCAGATCCAGAGACTGTTTCAATCTCGGTAAACGAAACCACTACTTTAAAAGACCTCAACAAAATTATTGCACTCTTCGCAGAGGCAAACCATAAACAAACGTTTAAAATTTCAGAAATTAGTACTGGAAACGCAATTCCAAAAAGTATTGCTAGACAAACACCATTTCTAGAAAATAGCGTATTTAACTCCTACCACAGCGAGACAGAACTCATGCGTTATATCAAGAAACTTGAACGCAAAGATTTGGCCTTAAATCATTCTATGATTGCTCTTGGAAGTTGCACCATGAAATTAAATGCTGCCGCTCAAATGCTTCCTCTAAGTAACCCTATGTGGGGCAATATGCACCCATTTGTTCCAGTAGAGCAAGCAGGAGGCTATCAAGTAATGCTTAAAAAACTAGAAGATCAACTTACAGAAATTACAGGCTTTGCAGCTACATCTCTACAACCAAACAGTGGAGCTCAGGGAGAGTATGCAGGGCTTATGGTTATTAGAGCATACCATGAATCTAGAGATGATCACCACAGAAACATATGCCTTATCCCATCCTCTGCTCATGGCACAAACCCTGCAAGTGCAGTAATGGCAGGAATGAAAGTAGTAGTTACAAAGGCAAACGAAGAAGGAAATATTGATGTGGAAGACCTGCGAGCAAAAGCAGAAGAGCATAAAGACAATCTTGCTGCACTAATGATCACTTACCCATCAACTCATGGTGTGTATGAAAGTGCTATTAGAGAAATTACAGGATTAATACATGACAATGGTGGCCAAGTATACATGGATGGTGCAAACATGAATGCACAAGTAGCCCTTACAAACCCGGGCGCAATTGGAGCAGATGTATGTCATCTAAACTTGCATAAAACATTTGCCATACCTCACGGTGGTGGTGGCCCTGGCGTTGGCCCTATATGTGTTGCAACACAATTGGCAGAGTTTCTGCCAAGCAATCCATTAATTGAAACTGGTGGTGAACATGCCATTACGGCGATTTCTGGCGCTCCTTGGGGAAGTGCATTGGCCTGTTTGATTAGCTACGCTTACATATGTATGTTGGGAGAAAATGGGCTCAAAAAATCTACCCAGTATGCCATCTTAAATGCAAACTATATCAAAGAGAGATTAGACGGTCATTTTGATGTATTGTATGCAGGAGAGAAAGGAAGGGCTGCCCATGAAATGATTATTGATTGCCGTCCATTTAAAGACCATGGTATAGAGGTTGTAGATATTGCAAAAAGACTTATGGATTATGGTTTTCATGCTCCAACGGTATCCTTCCCAGTGGCAGGAACCATGATGATTGAACCTACAGAAAGTGAAAGCCTTCAAGAATTAGATCGTTTTTGTGACGCAATGATCTCTATTGGTCAAGAAATAAAAGCCACAAGCAAACAGGAGCCAAATAATGTGCTTAAAAATGCACCTCACACACAGGGGCTACTTACTGCAGATTCTTGGGATTTACCATATACAAGACAACAAGCAGCATTTCCACTAGCATTTGTTAGCGATAACAAATTCTGGCCAAGTGTTGCCAGA
>CBFHMO010000031.1:0-15616 GCA_965656925.1 Patiriisocius sp. | reverse complement strand
ACTTGCTGGTCTCACGTTTGATTCAATAAAAAATCAAATCAAAACTCAAAAGAGCTGCTTGTTGTTTACAGACCAAATGCCTGTAAACAACAATATCCTCACAAAATTGCAAGGATGAAAATAGAGCGGGAGACCAGGTTCGAACTGGCGACATTCAGCTTGGAAGGCTGACGCTCTACCAACTGAGCTACTCCCGCTTTTATAGAGAAATACGATGATTTCTCAAGCTTTCAAATTCAAAAAACCACAGGCACGATATGGTAATAGTAGCACCTGTAGACATAAGGAGTGAAAAATTTGTGGGGAGAGCAGGATTCGAACCTGCGAAGACGTAGTCAGCAGATTTACAGTCTGCCCTCGTTGGCCGCTTGAGTATCTCCCCTTTTTTCTACCTTGAATGTATGATTCAAAATTTGAAAATCAATATTTTAAAGAACTAACATTTAAAAAGACCTTTGTTTAAAGTGTTTCTTAGCACAAAAAAGAAACCAAACTTTCCAAAATTTTATGAGCCGATGGAGGGACTCGAACCCACGACCTGCTGATTACAAATCAGCTGCTCTAGCCAGCTGAGCTACATCGGCTTTTTATGTTTTTTTATGCTGAATAAATCTACATAAAGAACCCCGCTATTTCTAACGGATTGCAAATGTAAAGATTTAATTTTTTCTACAAAACAAATTGTTGGAAAATTTATTTAAAGCTTCACAATAATTCCGGCGGCAAAAATATTCAAAACATAGAGATACGCAAAGCTTTTTTAAAATTAATTTTAGAAGAATCACAAGCCCCTAATAACTGCCTCATTTTGAATTTCTTGGGTGGGTGTTTTTATACACCTGCTTTAGAGTATCTATACTATTATGAGTATACACCTGGGTAGAGGCCAAAGAGGCATGACCCAACAACTCCTTTACGGCGGTAAGCTCAGCTCCTTGGCTTAACAAATGAGTAGCAAAAGAATGACGTAGTATGTGTGGGCTCTTTTTTACTTTTAAGGAAATTTCAGAAAAATAACGGGTAATAACACGATACACTAAGGTTTCATATATAGCATTACCCTTAGAGGTGACTAGCAATATCTTTGAAGCCCCCAAACTAGGCAAGACTTCTCTAAAGCTTTTATATCTAGCTATTGTAGTTAACACACTGGGCAATAGAGGAATGATGCGCTCCTTGTTTCTTTTACCTAATACCTTAATGGTTTTTTGTGCCTCAGAAATATCAGAAAGCCTCAGCCCTATTAGTTCTGCTCTTCTGATACCGGTACTATAAAAAAGCTCAACAATTAATTTATCCCGAAGGGTCTGAAAATCATTAGCGTGGTCAAACAACTCCAAGACATCTTCTACCTCTGTTTGTGAAAATGGGATTTGGACTTTTTTGGCAACCTTTAAAGCCCTGTGTTTTGCCAAAGGGGTTTCTGTTATCTGACTGGTTTTTAAAAGAAACTTATAATAGGTTTTTAAAGAAGAGATCTTACGATTAATGCTACTGTTGGAAATACCAGAATCTACCAAATATACAATCCAGCTTCGCACCATACTATAATTAACAACAAGTAATGACTTTAACTGATACTCTTTTGACACAAAATCAAAAAACCGCTGGATATCTTTTGAATATGCCGCCACGGTATGAGGAGAATATTTTTTTTCTAACAGCAGATAGTCTGTAAAGGGCTTGAAGGGCATTTTTTAAATTAAGAAATAAATGTAGGCAATAAAAAAACCGCTCACAAATGTGTAGCGGTTTTTTGATATATAAGAGCAGTGTACTAAATTTCTTCTGCGTCTCTTAGTCCTTGAATATATTGTGCCTTCTGCACTTCTTTTCTTCTCACAACCGATGGCTTTGAGAATGCCTGACGTGCACGTAATTGACGCATTGTTCCTGTACGGTCAAACTTACGCTTAAAACGCTTAAGCGCTCTGTCTATATTTTCTCCGTCTTTAATTGGTATAATTAACATAGTTCCATAACCTCCTCTCTATTGGACGGCAAAAGTAGAAACAAATTATGAATTATGAATTATGAATTTTATTTTTTTTGACAAAATGTATCATAATAATCAATTGCGGACTCCAAAGCATGATTACTGCTTAAACAAACCAGCTCTTATGGTAAGATCCTTTATGAGCTTCTCTTCTTCTTTACTCTCTAATAAAACATTATAGTTTTTCCAGAATTCTGGTCTGTAGGGCTGAGGAGAGAAAATATCTTCGGTCCAGGTTTTTGAGCGCTCCAAGTCTATAAGTTCTGGATCCCTAATAATTTCAGTAAAAACAATTTCTTGTACTGTATTGTAGTAAAAATCTGCCTTGTCCTGGGTAGGGTTTCCGTCTTTATCTAATTGATCTGAGGAACGATCTCCGGCATTTACAAGCTTAGGAGTTTGATAATAAATATACTTAGGATACATCTTTCCTTGATACTCCATGTAGGTCATCACTAGCTTGTGGTTTAAAAGAGTACCAAACAAACTCTTACTGCGCTTGATTTGATTCTCTGAGCTAGCCTCTAACTCATACATTACCTTTTTAATAGCCCAAGAGTCCCAATCTATATAGATCCAACCTTTGGCCTTAAAACCTTCGTTGTATATATCTGGGGTACTTAAACCCACAAAATTTACTCCCTTCAATATTTCAATTTTATATAGTTTCTTTTCATTTTCCACAAGTACTGTATCTAGTCTAAACTCGTGGCGCGCTAAAATATCATCCCCAAAAAGTGCATTAGAGGCATTGGCATTTCTAACAATGTTTATTTTACCTCTAAAGAGCTTGTCAAGTCCATTTACTCGCTGGTCATTCCAGCGAATGGCCTCTATTAGGGACGCCGTAGAGATGGTGTCTCGTCTTAGGTTGTTTTTACGAAGTGTTTTGTTTTTTGTTCTTTTTTTTAGGTAAGAGGTGTAGGCAAAAAGACTGTCAACATCTCTTAAATCATAACTCTTGCGCGTTTGGTCTACATTAAGGCGTAGCGTGTTTTTTGATCCAGCATCATAACTAGAATCATACAAAGTAATAGCACTCTCCACAAGCCATTTATACTCACTAGAGTTACGTTCTTTATGCCTTAAAAAACCTTTCTGAATATAGGAGCTATCTGGAAGAGTCTGCGGCAACCGCTCAATAGCACGAAGCACAATATCATTTCCAGTAGTGGGTCTTGTTTCTGCTATCAAGAGTATTTCATCTAAAGAGGCTATATCCTCCTCTAAAAAGATATCCATAGTACTATCAAAACTGCTCACCAAAGACTTAAAACTCTTGTACCCTATTGAAGAAATAACCAGAGTATCATTAGCATGCCTTTTTGGGATGCTCAACAAAAACCTACCATCTGTATTTGTAATGGTACCAATGGTTGTATTTTTAACATACACACTTGCGCTTTGTAGAGGAGCAAAAGTTGCAAAATCTACAATCTTGTTTTTAATTTCTATTTGAGAAGTCACGCTTATAGAAACTAAGCATAGCAAAACGAGCATGTAATATCTATGCAGATTGTTATTTTTGGGCATGGGCTATTAATTTTAAAAACAACAAAACGTTGCAAAACACAACACTTTGAGTGTATTGTTTATAACACCTAGATTTGATTTATATTGCATCTAATTTAGGTAGCTGGCTTATAGTTAACGCCATCAATTACCATTTTAGAGATAATCTCTCTTAGTATTTCTGATGTTCCTCCTCCAATAGGTCCTAACCTACTATCTCTTAGATTTCTTGCCAGTGGATACTCTTCCATATAGCCATATCCTCCTAAAAGCTGTACACAATCATAGGCAACTTGATCTGCAATTTTTGTTGACAACAGTTTAGACATAGTTGCCTCCTTAACGACATACTCACCACCATCAAGGCGTTTTGCCGTAACATAGTTAAAGGTTTTTGCCATTTCTACCTCACTTGCTAAGTCTGCAACTTTATGACGTAGGGCTTGAAATTTTGAAATAGACTTTCCAAAAGCAGTACGCTCTTTCATGTACCCGATAGTATAGTCTAGGGCCCATTCACTTCGAGCATGTGCATTTACTCCCATGATCAATCTCTCCAGCGCAAAGTGTTGCATAATATATGGGAAACCAAGGTTTTCTTCTCCCATTAAATTTTCTGCAGGAATCACAACATTATCAAAAGCTATCTCTGCAGTATCACTTGCCCTCCAACCTAATTTATCAAGTTTGGTGGCACTAATACCAGGAAGATCTCTATCCATCACAAAAATGCTAATTCCTTTATTTCCTAGTTCTGGTGAGGTCTTTGCAGCTACTATTAAATAATCGCTGTACACCCCATTTGTAATAAAAGTTTTGGATCCGTTAATTACATAAGTATCGCCTTTTTTTACCGCTGTTGTTCTCATGCCTCCAACATCACTACCACCAAAAGGTTCTGTAATACACAAACAACCTATTTTTTCTCCAGTAACACTAGGGACTAAATATTTTTGTTTTTGAGCCTCGTTGGCCTCCTTATTGAGATGCGTCATAGCCAAATACTCATGAGCCCAAATTGCAGCTGCAAAACCACCACTGTTTATTTTTTGTAGTTCCTCAATAAAAATAATGGTATAAAATATATCTAAATCCATCCCTCCATATGCCTCAGGAGTTGCTAGACCAAAATAACCCATCTCTCCAAACTTCTCCCATATAAAACGATCTATAGTACCTGTTTGCTCCCAGGTGTCAATGTGAGGAACCACCTCTTTTTTCAAGAAGTCTTGAAAACTCTTTCTAAAAAACTCATGCTCTTCTGTAAAATATAAACTCATACTGTAAGGCTAACTATTTAATATTGATATTTACTATAATGTATAAAACAACTGTAAAAGAAAGCTCTTTTTGTTAGTTATTCTACATGCAAATATAACTCAATTAAGGCATATTTACTTGCGGTCATTCCCTCTATTTTTTGAAGCTCAGAGAGCGATACTATTTTTTGGCGCAAGACCCTAAATTCCCAAATCTGCTTCGCAAGGTCATAGGATATTCCGGAGATAGTAGCAATATCTGAGGCAGATGCTGTATTTACAGAAATTTGATGTATTTGTTTTGGTGTCTTAACTGTAAAACCAGCCAAAACATTAGCAACTACACTTTCACTCAAGCCCCAAACACTTAGCAGCTGTTTATCTACAGAGAAACCTCCTAGTTTATCTTTGTATGAAATAATTCTTGCGCTCAAAGCAGGGCCTATACCACGCACCTGCTGCAATTGGGTGCTAGTGGCTACATTTAAATCTATTTTATCATTGTAAGACAATACAAGACTTGAGACTTTTTTTGGTGATGATGATGATTTTACCACCCAGTCTGGGAATTTAAACAACGGGCCTAACTCTGCCATAAGGCTATCTGAGGCCTTTGTTACCAATTTAAAATCTTTAATGCTATTTATCCATTTATTTTTACTTCTATAGCTAGAAAGCCTGTCAAACTCCGAAGGAGTTAGACCTAGAGTATATGCTTTATAATCTGAGATAAAATTAGGATTAAATGGGTAGCGTTTTGGTTTTTTTCTCTCCAAGGCTTCAAGGCGTAAAGAATCTACGTAGGCTTGTTGTTTTAATACCTTTGGGGAAGAGGTGTCAAGCAACAAAACAGGCTGTGGGGTATAAAAATATAAGACACAAAACAACACAACGATGAGAAAGCACAATAGTAAAATCCCACTTCGTTGTTGGTTGTCAAACTCGAAATGGGATTTAAAATTTGGCATAATACTCCTAAGATTTGTAACTGGGGAGTTATGCGTGTATATGTGTTATAGATTAGCTTTTACTAGCCTTGATTGCATCTCTATATTTTACTAATTCTTCTTTTACTTTAGGTAATAATAATGATACTCCAATTAAATTAGGAATAGCCATTGCAAAGATCATGGCATCAGAGAAATCTGTTACCGCCCCTAAGCTTATTGAAGCTCCTAATACTGTAAATAAACAAAATACAATTTTATAGGTCATTACATTTCTCTCTGATCTTCCAAAAAGGAACAACCAAGACTGAAGCCCGTAGTAAGACCAAGAAATCATCGTTGAGAATGCAAATAAGATTACAGCACCAGTAAGCACGTACGGAAACCATGGTATTGCCGAGGCAAACGCATCACTTGTTAATTGTACTCCACTTGCAGCACCAGCGTCTAAATAGTTTCCGGTAATAACAATAACCAAAGCTGTAATAGTACACACCACAACAGTATCTATAAAAGGCTCTAAAAGAGAGACAATACCTTCACTTGCAGGATATTTTGTTTTTACTGCAGAATGCGCAATAGCCGCAGAACCAACACCTGCCTCATTTGAGAATGCAGCACGTCTAAATCCTTGAACAAGCACCCCAACAAATCCACCAGCAACTCCCATAGGAGCAAAAGCACCATTCCAAATTTTACCAAAAGCAGGAATAATTTCTGTGAAATTCATACCAATTACTACCAAGGCAGCCAACAGGTATATACCTACCATAAATGGAACTACTTTTTCTGTTACAGCAGCAATTCTTTTAAGGCCACCAATGATAACAAAACCAACACAAACAGCCATTACAATACCAAATATTAGTCCAGAAGCACCTCCCGTAAATCCAGCAGTGTTGTTAAAAATTATAGCCGCTTGATTTGACTGAAACATGTTTCCTCCCCCAAATGAACCTCCAATACAAAAAATAGCAAACAAAATAGCAAGTACTTTACCAAGCCCTGCAGCGCCTCTCTCACTCAATCCCTTTTTAAGGTAGTACATCGGGCCACCAAATACGGTTCCATCTTCTCCAACATCTCTGTATTTAACACCCAAAGTACACTCCGCAAATTTTGATGTCATTCCCAGAAGACCTGCAATAATCATCCAAAGTGTAGCTCCAGGTCCTCCTATGGTAATGGCAATAGCCACACCAGCAATGTTTCCTAAACCAACGGTACCAGAAAGTGCCGCAGTTAGTGCTTGAAAATGAGATACCTCACCCTCTTCACCTTCTACTCTAATGGTTTCTGGAATATCTGCCCCAGGAGTTAAATCTCCTTTTAAGACTCCAGCCTCTGGGTGATCTAGATCGTCATACTTTCCTCGCACAACATTCAAGGCGGTAGAAAAACCACTGATATTTATAAACTTGAAGTATATGGTGAAAAAAGTAGCAAAACCTAGCAGCATTATTACAACCCACGGAATCCCAACCTCATCTGTTACAGGAACTTGCGCAAAAATCATTTCTACAAACCAGCCGGTAGCATTACCAAATTTTTCATTAATTACTTGATCAATACCCTCTTGTTGGGCTTGTTGTGCAAACAAAAAAACAGGTGCTAGTATTGCACATAGAGAAAGAAGAAATTTCTTCATAATAAGGTTTAGTTTAGTTTAGAATTTAAGCAAAGCAAGATGCTAAAAAATTAGCCCAAATTCAAGGAATTAGTCATTAAATTATAATTAGCTATCAAACATTATACAAGCCCTTAAGACTTTCTATTTGATCTGGGCGCCCAATAAGAATTAATACAGAGTCTTTTTCTAAAATCATGGACGGCTCTGGGTTTACTATATATTCTCCAGTTGGAGACTTGTAGCCAATTACAGAACAGCCTGTTTTTTTTCGTATATCTAAATCTTTGATCGCCTGAGATTGGTCTTGAAGACAAATTTTATCATAGGGGATTTGTTTTACATTTATGCTGTCCTTCTCCCCAGAGACAGAGAGGTTATCTAAAAACTCTACCAAGTCTGGAACCACCACTAGGGACGCCATGTGGTCTCCTCCTATTTTCTCTGGAAGTATCACATTGTCTGCCCCGGCAAGTTTTAATTTTTTATAACTAGTCTCTTCAGTGGCGCGGCTAATAATTCTTAGGGTAGGATTCATTTGTCTAGCCGTTAGCACAATAAACAAATTATCTGCATCACTGGGCAAAGCGCAAATTAATGTGCTGGCTCGGTTCACACCAGCTTCTTTTAAGACCTCATCATCACTAGCATTCCCTTCTACAATAAGAGCATCAGGGGTATATTTATCTACCACCTGATGATCCTTCTCTATAATAACAAAGGGTTTTTTGTAGGCTATTAATTTTTCTACAGCTTGTTTCCCGTTTCTACCATAGCCGCAAACAATAACGTGATCTTTCATACTATCAATTATTTTATGTATTCTCTTTTCTCTTAAATTACCAATATTATTTTTACTTAACATGTATTCTGTAATTACAGAAATAGCATAGGCTAGAATAAAAATGCTAGAGAGTATTAAAAATGAGGTAAATAACTTATCTACATCATCTAAAGGTACAACTTCTCCAAAACCAACTGTGGTGATGGTTATTACCGTCATGTAAAAAGCATCAATCCAAGAGTACTCTGATATAAATTTATACCCAAACACACCAGCTATAAAAACAGCTAGTAACAATAAAACAGCAACATATATCTTAGAGTGAAAAATCTTTTTCATAAATCAAATACAGAGGTTCTTTTTGTATATATTAAATCCTTTAAACGCAAGCAAAAACCAAGTGTAAGATATATAGCAAACCACACTCCTAAGGTAGCAAAAGACAAATAAATAAAAAATAGTCGTACACTTTTGGCTCGCATACCAAGACGGTCTGCTAGGCGAGAACACACATAATATCCATGACGTTCAAAGTAATGCCGCACGTTGTAAAGCCATTGTAACATCTATGCAAGTTAGGTATTTTTTTACTGAAATCTTAGAGACATTTCACAAAAATAAGAGCCGTAGAAGAGCACCTTAAGAAAGGTGTCAAATACTAAAACTATTTACTCTACATATCCCATTTTCTGCATCCAATCATCATTATACATTTTACCTACATACCTACTACCGTGGTCATGAAACAAAACCACAATCACATCATCTTCTGTAAAATGCTCTTTTAATTGGTGTAATCCTTTCATGGCTGCTCCTGCAGAATTGCCTAGAAACATACCCTCTGTTTTTGATAATTTTTGTGTCCAAATGGCAGCATCTTTATCTGTTACTTTAGTAAAACCGTCTATAACTTCAAAACGAACATTGAGTGGCAAAATATCTTCTCCAATACCTTCTGTAACGTAAGAGTAAATTTCGTTTTCATCAAAAATTCCCGTTTCATGGTATTTCTTAAACACACTTCCGTAGGTGTCAATACCCCATATTTTAATGTTAGGGTTTTTCATTTTAAGGTAACTACCAACACCACTTATGGTACCACCAGTACCAACACCAACTACAAAATGAGTCACCTTACCATCGGTTTGTTTCCAGATTTCTGGACCCGTACTCATAAAATGAGCCTTACAGTTTGAAGGATTATCATATTGATTTACATACCAACTATTTGGAGTTTGCTCTGCCAAACGCTTTGAGGTAGAATAGTAAGATCTGGGATCTTCTGGAGCTACATCTGTTGGGCACACAACTACCTCACTACCAACAGCGCGAAGAATATCTACTTTTTCTTTGCTTTGCTTATCACTAATAACACACACCATCTTGTACCCTTTTACAATAGCGGCAAGGGCTAATCCCATACCGGTATTACCACTGGTTCCCTCTATAATGGTAGCACCAGGCAGCAGGCGCCCATCTGCCTCTGCATCATCAATCATTTGCAAGGCCATACGATCTTTGACAGAGTTTCCTGGATTAAATGTTTCATACTTTGCTAGTACAAGTCCTGGGATTTCTTCTGCCAGTTTATTGATTTTTACCATTGGGGTGTTACCAATAGTACCTAATATATTTTCTGCGTAGTCCATAGTTTGAAATAAAATGTGTGGTATTTTAGAGTGCAAAGGTACAGCCTTAGCATGGATTTGAGAAGCTATATTTTAGCTTCCTTACTCAAACCTAATTGCCTTGACTGGAGAGATTTTCGAAATAATATAACTTGGAATTAATAATATTAAAAAACACAGGATTAAGGTACCAAGGTTAAGGGCCATAATATAGCTCCAATGTAAATAGACAGGCACCTGGCTCACGTAGTAAGTGTTTGGATCTAAGGCAAACAAATCAAAGTGTTGCTGCAGTAAAAGTAGCCCAATGCCTATTAAATTTCCCCAAAGCAAACCAACACCAACAAGGTACATTGCATTGTAAATAAATATTTTACGCACACTCCAGTTATCACTTCCCAAAGCCTTTAAAATCCCAATCATTTTTGTGCGCTCTAAAATAAGTACCAAAAGAGCAGTAATCATATTAAATCCAGCCACAATAATCATCATGACAATTATGAGGGCTACGTTAAAATCAAACAAATCTAACCATTCAAAAATAGCATAAAAACGATTTCGTATGCTTTGGGTGTCCAAGGTACTTCCTATGGAGTTATATACCTGCATGTTTGTTTGCTCGATTAAATCAAAGTCTTTTACATACAGTTCAAAAGCCCCAATTTGGTCTGGCTCCCATTTATTAAGACGTTGTATATGCCGTATATCTGCAATGATAAATTGAGCGTCAAATTGCTGAAAACCACTGTTGTATAACCCAGATATTGTAAAGGCTCTAGTGCGGGGTGGGGTGCTGCTGTTTTTATTAAAAAAATAGGCAAGGGCCTTATCTCCAACTTTTAAACCAAGCCTATTGGCCAGGTATTGTGAAATAAGCACCTGATTACTCATCTGTGGTGTATCATAAGTAGGAACTATTCCTTGAGTTAAAAAATCTTTAAAATAAGACCAGTTATAATCTGGACCAACCCCTTTAACGATGATGCCTTCAAAGTCTGTTTGGGTTCTTATAACCGCGCCTTTAGAGGCCGTTATTTGAATATGACTAACATTGTCTGAAATTGCAAAATCAGGATAGAAATCCTGTTGCATTGAAATAGGAACCTGAGAATCATCAGAATTGTTGGTGTCGAAATTGGTGATGATTAAATCTCCGTTAAAAGCTGATACTTTTTCTTTAATCTTTTTTTGAAGCCCTACACTAGTTGCAACAGAAATCAACATGGTTATCATACCCAAAGAAATGGCTAGAATAGCAATTTTTATTATTGGTGCTGAAATACTACTTTTATAGTCTTTATGAGCTGCAATTCTGCGGGCGATAAAATATTCGAAATTCATTAGGTTTTATGAGAGTATCTTTTTTCAAAAATATAGTATTTATACCGATTTTAGGATTGATTTGCTGCGGAAGTACTACCGACCAAAAAAATGATGGTTTTGCAAATAGCCTTATTTTAAATGACACCCTAAATATCAGTGTCATAAATAACCTAAAGAAAGATACCCTTTTGATAGGCCGAAATATTTCTGAGAAAAGTAGCACACATATTTTTACGGGTGCAAACCAATGGCAAGCCTACATGAAACTTCTAAAGGGTAAAAAAGTGGGTATTGTCGCCAATCAAACCTCTGTGGTTAATGACACCTTAGAATCTAAAAACTCTTTGCGGGTGGTAGATTTTCATTTGGTAGATTTTATTTATGAGTTTGACAATACTATAAGTAAGGTATTTGCCCCAGAACATGGTTTTAGAGGTACAGCAGATGCGGGAGAGGCAATAAAAGACGCAGTAGATCTAAAAACAGGAATACCTATTATATCCTTGTATGGGAAAAACAAAAAACCCTCAAAAGAGCAATTAAAAGACATTGATATTATGGTCTTTGACATACAGGATGTTGGCGCTCGTTTTTACACCTACATCTCTACCCTTCACTTTGTGATGGAAGCCTGCGCAGAGAATAATATTGAGCTTGTGGTTCTTGACAGACCAAACCCAAATGGTCACTACATTGACGGTCCTATTTTAGAGCCCCAGCACACTAGTTTTGTTGGGATGCATCCTGTACCGGTTGTTCATGGGATGACCATTGGAGAATATGCTCAAATGATAAATGGACAAGGATGGTTAAAAAATAAGATGCAGTGTAATTTAAAGGTGATAGCAATGAAAAACTACACACACAAAACTCCCTATTCTCTTGCCATAAAACCCTCACCAAACTTGCCTAATGATGTTGCCATTAACCTTTACCCTAGTATTTGTTTTTTTGAAGGAACTCCCATAAGCGCAGGCAGAGGAACAAATAAGCAATTCCAACTATTTGGAGCCCCTACACTCCCCCATGAAATATACACCTATGGTTTTACACCCCAGGCGAATCAGGGCGCTAAAAACCCAAAATTTAAATCACAAGAATGCTTTGGCCTTGATTTAAGTACTACAAAAAAACTTAATGAAATAAACCTCAACTGGCTCATAGATGCCTACAACGTTTCACAAAACAAAGAAGAATTCTTTAATTCGTTTTTTTTAAAACTATCTGGAACTCCCCTTTTGCAAGAACAAATACAACAAGGACTCACCCAAAAACAAATTAAAGCCACTTGGCAACAGGGCTTACAGACCTACAACACAATGAGAAAAAACTATTTATTGTATAAGTAATACCCTAATCTCTGCCGTTAAATTTATACTTCTTACCCTTTGGGTTTACGCCAACATCTATAGCTTTTTGCATGGCCTCAACTATATTAAAAGCTGCAGGACAAATAGCAGTATTTACAAGTGTAATCTCACTTATTTTATGAAAATTTCTGCGGTTGGTGTGCGGGTATTCTTGGCAAGCTTTTGGCCTTACATCATAAATGGTGCAACTATTATCATTTTCATCTAAAAAACTACAAGGAGCAGTTTTTAACACATGGAAATTATCTTCATCTACCTGTAAATAGGTTTCTATAAAACGCTGCTGTTTCATTCTAAAATGCTTAGAAATCCTAAAAATATCCTTTTCCGTAAAAATAGGACTGGTTGTTTTACAACAATTGCCGCAGGTTAAACAATCTGTTTTTTTAAACTCTGCATCATGTAAATCAGACATGATACTGTCTAGATGTTTTGGAGTTTTCTTCTTGATTTTGGCGAAGAATTTTTTATGCTCGTTATACTTGTCTTTGGCTTTTTTAGGGAGCTGTTTTAAGATTTGTTCCATAACAGCAAAAATACGTAATAAAGGATGTTTGACTTAGAAATTTATAGGTTAAAAAATAAAATGGTTTTAAAAATCTAATTAAAAACCTAAGTTTGTAGAACACAAATTTTAGTATATGATCTGCTTTATCAAAAAATTCGCTTTTATTATGCTATTGGCTTTAGTTACATTTTCATGTAACGAAGATCAAGACAACCAAGGGCAACAAGACAGAGCAGAAAACCGCAAAGCACTTGGAATATCTGCAGAAGATTTACTAAGTGATGACAGCTACAAAAGCATGACTGTAGAGATGGTCTACTCACCAGCATACAGACCTACCCAACAAACCCTAGATCTATTTACGTCTTTTATAAACGCCAGAGTAAACAAACCCGATGGTGTTCGTTTTATTGAAACTATTATTTCAGACCAAAATGGCCCTTTTTCTATTTCACAAATTAGAAATATAGAAAACGAGCAAAGAACTATCTACACCCAAGGAGATGATATTGCAGTGTATGTTTACTTTGCTAGTGGAAACGCAAATTCTGACACAAGCACTACGGTAACCCTAGGGTCTGCATATCAAAACACGTCAATAGTAATTTATGAAAAAACCCTGCAGGAGGTAACCAATAATATCCAGGATGATTTAACACGCTTGGAGGCCACAACATTACATCATGAGTTTGGACATATTTTTGGACTCGTTAACATCCAAAATGATGATATACATCCTGGAGATAAGCACGAAGACCTAGACCATCAAAAACACTGTATTATTAATGATTGTTTGATGTATTTTGAAGCCCAAAGTATCACAAAAGATAATTTAAAGGCGCGCATTCAACACCTTAAGGCTTTACAAAACATCCCAAGTTTTGATTTAGATTTCTGTATTGAAGATTTGCAGGCAAAAGGAGGGAATTAACAATCTATGGCGCTTTGGTATCGCTTTTTAATTCATACACCTTCACCCCATCTATAAAAGTTGCTAAAGCTCTCACCCCTGGTATACTATCTTGAGGGATTTTCATAATATCCTTTTCTAGGACTGTAAAATCTGCGAACTTACCCATCTGTATACTCCCTTTAACTGTATCTTCAAAATTTGCATATGCAGCCCAAATAGTCATGCCCTTAAGCGCCTGAGTTCTAGTTAAGGCCTCTTGGATTCTAAAACCACCACCAGGGTATTGATGTAGGTCTTTTCTAGAAACCGCTGCATAAAAGGTGTGCATTGGGTTTACCTCCTCTACTGGAAAATCTGTACCCAAAGCCACCATGCCTGCATTTTTTAACAGCGTTTGATAACTATAGGCACCTTTAATTCTTTCTGGACCAAGTCTTTCCTGAGCCCAGTACATATCACTAGTAGCATGAGTTGGCTGTATGGAAGGGATTATGTTTTTAGAAAAATTAAAAAAATCTGTGGGGGTGACAACCTGCGCATGCTCAATTCTCCAACGAGCATCTTTAGTGCCAGCTAAGGCTTTTTTATAGGCTCTGATAACTGCGATGTTAGCGGAGTCTCCAATGGCATGAGTATTCATCTGGTAACCAGCCTTTAAAATTCTTGAGGCAACACGCTCTAAAGAGGCTGGATCTGTAATCATAGCACCAAAATGAGTATGGCTATCACTGTAGGGTTTACGCAGGGCAGCGCCTCTGCTTCCAAGGGCACCGTCTGCATATACTTTTACAGATCTTACATGCAGCTTGCCTGAGTTAATGATTCCTTTGGGTAAAAAATAATCTAGATCTCTAGGGGTATTACTTACCATGGCATACACCCTTATAGAAAGTTCATTAGCCTTATGTAATTGCTCAATAGCTTCTATAACCTCTATAGACAAACCAGCATCGTCAATGGTTGTAAGCCCGTAAGACAAACACACATCTTGTGCTTGTTTTAAGTTGTTTTTAATAGTTGTTGGGCTTGGCTTTGGAAGGGTTTGATACACCAAATCCATAGGGGTATCAATCAGTAGGCCTGTTAAAACTCCATCTTTTACAACCACCTGGCCACCTGCTACTTTTGTTTGCTTTGTAATACCAGCCAATGCAAGGGCTTTAGAATTTGCAAGCATGGCATGTCCATCTACTCTGGTGAGCGCCACTGGTATCTCTGGAAATAATTGATCCAGTATTTTGTTGTCTGGGAATGTTTGCTGCTGCCAATCATTTTGATCCCAACCGCGTCCTACTATAAAATCTAGTTGCTTTTGTTTTTGAAATGCTACTGTTTTTTCTAGCACCTGTTTAAAACTAGTGGTACCAACCAAATCAAGAAGCCCCATAGAAACACCCAAATTGTATAGATGCCCATGTGCATCTATAAGCCCTGGAACAATTGTTTTTCCAGCAGCATCATAGGTGTTGGTTGCAGCATATTTTGCTGCTAAGGCCTTGTCTTGACCTACCTCTAAAATAATACCATCTTTTACAGCAAAGGAGGCTGCGGTATCGAAGTTTTCATTAACCGTATATATGTTGGCATTGGTAATTAACAAATCTGCGGGCAACTTATGATCGGCGCAATTTGCAAATAATAAGACAATGATAATAGCGCTGAAATATTTCATAGACAAATAAATTTTATTAAAAGTAAAGAATGTTTTGAGCAATTGCTAGATAACATCTCAAACAAAAAAAGCCAAAA
>CBFHMO010000030.1:0-15735 GCA_965656925.1 Patiriisocius sp. | reverse complement strand
CTTTTAGATTTTCATATAGCTGCTCATCTTTCAGTAATTTACCCATACTACCTTCTCCATTTTCTAGTGCTGAGGCTATCGTATCAAAACGGGTAACTACGCTTTGGAATTCTGAAAATAATTTTCCTGTCTCCAATTTTGATAAGGAATCAGAAAGGCTATTAAAGTTAATGGCCATTTCATCAAGATTAGTAAAGGTGTTGTTTAACTTACCTGTATTTTCTTTTAAAAGACCATTTAAAGAATTGGAAGCGCCATTTAAAGACTCCATGGTTGTATTTAAATTAGCAATTGCCTGTTGGAGGTTGGCGCGAGTTTTAGGGTCTAGCAAATCTGTAATAGAGTTTAAAAGCACATCCAAGGTAGCAAGTGTGTTATTTACCTTATCCTCTAAAGGCCCCAGGGCTTTGGTTACAGCCACAAGCATGTCATCTTCTACACTCCCAACTAGGGTGTCACCAGAGACAGCCATATTTTCTTGATCATATTCTGGATACAACCCTAAGGATTTACCACCCAAAAGACCACTACTGTAAATACGAACCAAACTATTTTTTGAAAACTCAAAATCTGGCTCTTTTATAGAAAATGAAACCAACAGTTTTCCTTTATTATTTAAAAACGCTATATCTTTTACTTTACCTACCAAAAGGCCATTAATAGTAACAGGAGATGCCTTTGCAAGCCCCTCTACGTTATCGTAGGTTACAAAAAAAGTTCTGTCTTTATCTAGTATATTAGTTCCCTTGAGAAAGCTATATCCAAAAATAAATAGTAGAATTGTTCCTAGGGCAAGTACAGCGGTTTTAACTTCTTTGGAGCGTCTCAAAAGGTTTGGTTTTAGTTAGACAAATTTAACAATAATTCTTATTATTTTGGGCCCTTGGCGAGTACTTCTGAAAGTTTAACCTTTTCTCCATCTCTAAAGGCCACAACATAAGCCGAAGCATAGCCTTTTTCTTGTGCAAATGTTTTTAAAAGCTGAATCTCTGTAAAGTTAGATGTGCTGCCATAGAAATACCTATATAGCTTCCCAAGTTTTTCACGTGATACATTTTTTAATCCTTTAAAGTTATAGGCCTTAGTTGCTATTTTTTTTGACCCTGCAGCCAACTGTACTTTAAAGGTTATATCCTCATACATTTTTTGCTGCGAAACTTTAATGTCCTGATCTATTTTGGCTTGAGTGATGACCGGGTTTTGAGCATCACTTGTCCCTAGGGCTAAATTTTGTTTGTACATTAAAATACCATTGGCAACTTGTGTGGCTAACTCTCTTCTCCCCTTTTTTGAATTTACATAAGGGCCTTCTTTATTATTTGTCAAAAAACCTAGTTCAACCAAAACACTGGGCATGTAAGAGCTATGTAAAACCCAAAAAGGAGCAGATCTAACACTTCTGTCTTTTCTTTTTAAATTGGTGACAATGTTAGATTGTATCAAACCAGCAAGGGTAATGCTTTGATCTAGGTACTCTTCTTGCATGAGCGTGAGACCAATTAATGATTCTGGACGGTTGGGATCAAATCCGGCGTAGCGCTCTTGATAATTGTCTTCTAGAAAAATTACCTCATTCTCTTTTTTTGCTGTATTCAAATTCTTTCCAGATTTGTCAACCCCCATGACAAATGTACCTACACCATGTGCTTGATTTGTAAAGGCGTCACAATGTATCGACACAAAAATATCTGCATCAACTTCGTTGGCAATGGGTCCTCTTCTGTATAAATCAATTAGTACATCTGTTTTTCTAGTATATACTACTTTAATATCTGGAACCTTTTCTAAAATAGCGCCAATTTGCAGGGTGACATCTAGCACAATATCTTTTTCAATAAATCCATTGCCTATGTTTCCTGAATCCTTACCACCATGACCAGCATCTAAAACAACAATAAAAGGCTTTTGGGTATCATTTTTGATTACAGAAAAGGAAGCAAATAAAGCTCCTGCAAGCAACAGTACTAAAAGGGATGCTAATTTGGTTTTCATATAGGTATAAACGCTGATTTTTAAAATTTGTTTTTTTTCAGAGTTGCCAAAAAAATATGCTTAATTTTGATGAATCAAATTCTAAGCCAAAATACAAAATAATACCTGCAAGGAGTGCCATATAAACAGCATTTATTAATTATTTTATTCACAGTATTTCTATGCTGTAGCGGGCTTGTATTTGGCCAAGAAATCCCTCCAAAAGACACGCCCATTATCCCTCTTGTAGAGCCAGAGCAACAACAAGAAAACGACAGCTTGTCTAGCAATATGCCAGTTGTTGATCAAATCAATGAGCGTGCCACAGACACCATACTAGTAGATAGTATCATACCGCCCAAAGAAGCATTTACAGATGTCGTGGAGTACTTTGGAGAGCAATATGTATACCTAGACAAAAAAGCAAACAAGGTGTATATGTATGACAAAGCCTATATTATCTATGGGGATGTACGTATAGATGCAGGACTTATCGTGCTAGACTACAACACCAATGAGGTGTATGCAAAAGGAATTGATAGTGCAGGGACCTACACCCAAAGACCCATCTTTAAACAAGGTGCCAATATAGTTGAGCCAGATTCTATAAAATACAATTACAACTCTGAGAAAGCCTTAGTGCACAACTCAAGAGGTGAGGAACAAAGTTTTAGATACATTGCTAAAACAACAAAAAAAGTAAACGACTCTGTTATATACTTAAGTAATGTGAAGTTTACTACCTCTAAAAACATAGACAATCCAGAATACTACTTTTTTACAAGAAGAGCCAAATTTGTACCAAAAAAGAAAATCATAACTGGGGTTACCAACATGTATATTGCAGATGTCCCGACCCCTATTGGGCTTCCATTTGCATTTTTACCACTAGGTGAAGACAGGCAATCTGGATTTATAATACCAACGATCGGAGAGAATAACAATCGTGGTTTTTTCTTTCAAAATGGTGGGTACTATCTAGCCCTCTCAGACTATGTAGACCTTACCCTTCTTGGAGATTATTACACCAATGGAAGCTATGGCCTTAGGGCAGAATCTAGTTATGCTTTAAAATATAAATTTCGAGGAAATGTAAACATGAGATATGAAAGCCTCATTAACAGTGAAAGAGGCTTCCCAGATTACAGCCAAAGTTCTTCTTATAATATACAATGGAATCACTCACAGGATCAAAAATCAAGTCCTAGCTCCCGTTTTAATGCATCTGTAAACTTTGGTAGCAGTCGTTATTTCCAGCAATCTATCAACCAATTTAACAACTCTAGCGCACTTGTAAACACCCTTAACTCTTCTGTGAGTTACACTAAGACTTTTGAAGGAGAACCACAGATAAATACTTCGGTGGCCCTTAATTTACAACAGAATACACAAACCGAAAAGATCAACCTATCCTTGCCAAATATAAATGCAAACATGGCCAGGGTATTTCCGTTTGCTCCCAAAAATGGAAGTAAAAAAGGAATTATTCAGAACATTAATTTTCAATATGATGTAACGGCTCAAAATAGAATACAAACCACAGACTCCTTATTTTTAAAGTCTGAAATGTTTGACAACGCACTTATTGGAGTACAGCATAGAATACCGCTGAGCACAAATTTTAAAATTCTAGACCACCTGAGCGCCTCTGCAAGTACAACCTACACAGAAACTTGGAGTTTCACCACCTTTAATCAAAGGTATGACCAAAGTCTAAACCAAGGCAGCGGAGGAGTTACAAGAGATACTGTAAGTGGTTTTGACAGCTATAGAACATATAATTTCAACATGAGTCTGGGAACCACTCTCTACGGTACTTTTAATGTTGGAGACAAGGATAGTAGAATACAAAAAATACGCCATGTAGTAAGACCATCTATATCTTACAATATTAATCCTAGTTTTGAACAGTACTATGATCAATACGTGGTACCTGTTACCGCAGATCCAGAAATAAATGAAGAAATAGTCCAGTACTCTAGGTTTGAAAACACGCTCTACGGGGCTCCTGGACAACGTTTCTCAAGCAACATAGGTATTGGCCTTAGCAATACCCTTGAGGCCAAGGTTAGAGATCCAGATACCACAGCTCAAAAGCCCAAGAAAAGAATACTACTTAATAATTTAAATTTTGGTACCGCTTATAATGTTGCTGGAGATTCCTTGCAATGGAGCGCTGTTAATGTTTCTGGGGCCATCCCTATTATCCCAAAACTTGATGTTAATTTTAGTGGATCTCTAGACCCTTATGCCCTTAACAACAACAACCAGCGCATTGATGTATTTAACATAGATAACGGGGGGAGTTTGTTTAGGCTTACAAGAGGTAATATTAGCCTTAATTACTCTTTTTCTAGTAAAGATTTTAAAGAAAAAAAGAGTGATAAAGATAGTGATGACCAAACCTTTAGAAATGGAGGGCGTCAAGATGATCTTTTTGGAGATAATACCACAAGATTTGGGGATAACACCTTTGATGACGATCAAAACGAACAGCAACAAGCGGTAACAGGTAAAGACTGGTACAACTTTACCATACCCTGGGATTTCCGCATGGCATACACCATTACCTACGGAAATCAAAAAAGAGAAAATGCGATCTCATCACAATCATTGATGTTTAGTTCTAATCTAGAATTAAGCCCACGCTGGAAAGTTGGAATGTCTTCAGGGTATGACTTTAAAAACAAAGGGGTTACCACAACACAGTTTAGGTTTCAACGCGATTTAGAAAGCTGGAAAATGAGCTTTAACTGGACTCCTATTGGCTCTGTTAACACCGCATGGTACTTTTTTATTGGTATTAAATCTAGTGTTTTGAGTGATATTAAATACGATAAACGTAGAGAATCAGACAGGCAGCTATAACCTCACGTAAGGCTATAAAATTACAATACAAAAATTATGAAAAAAATAATCCACACAGATAAAGCGCCTGCTCCTATTGGGCCCTATAGCCAAGGGGTGCAATTTGGCAAGATGCTCTACACCTCAGGGCAAATTGCAATTAATCCGGCAACAGGTGAGTTAGAAATAGAAGATATAACCACAGAGACAACCCTAGTGATGGAAAATTTAAAGAAAATTCTAAAGGCAGCGGGCATGAATTTTGAGCACGTACTAAAGGCAAGTATTTTTGTGAGTGATATGCATAACTTTGAGGCTATCAATAAAGTATATGCAACTTACTTTAATCCAGAGACCGCGCCAGCCAGAGAGACTGTAGAGGTCGCAAACTTGCCCAAGTTTGTAAATGTAGAAATCTCTGTGATTGCTAGTTTATAAAAAAACTTATTTCCTTTTTTTATCTTTATTAAAATTGGCTGGAAAACTTGTGTCATCAGGTACAAAAGGAGCATCCAATCCATCACCCTCTAGAGTCAGCTTTTTATTAAATAGCTTTTCTATGAGCTCACTTAGGGTATTGAAATCTACATTGTAGGACATCCCTAGACCTTGTTCAAAAATTTGATCTTCACCAATGAACTGAATATCTGCCTGACGGTTAAAGAAGTTCATCCTAAGTGTTCCGTCTTCATTGATGAGCCATTGCACTTCAATATCTCCAGCAATTGCAGTTTCATTGGCCCCACCCAAAGGAACACCTACTTTACCGTTAATTAATATGCGTTCATTTATTTTACTTTGAAGAGAAATACCAACGCGGTCTGCCGTTTGCTGATTGGGCAGTCTACTTCCTTGAGAATAATCTAGCCCCACATTAAAGGTTCCATCTTCATCTGCAAATAAATCGTTTACTAAATTACTGACTCTATCTACCAGAGTACCTGTAAAATTTGCACCTCCCACACCTATACCTTCATTTACAAAACTACCCGTGGTTAATAAAAAGATGGCCTGTTTCTCTACCTCTTCTTTGCTTTGCAATTTAAACTCTAATTCGCTTTTTACCGTTGAGCTGGTTCTGGGAAAATCTATATTGAAATTTAATTCTGGTTGTATGATTTCTCCAGTTAAATCTACCAAAACATCCACAGGTATTTTCCTGTTAAAAGAGGGGTTGTCAAGCAGCACCGAAGGGTTTGCTTGTGTAGCGTACTTTGCACTAATGCTAAGTCTAGCCCTATCTGGTTCTCCATCCCAGTTAATGTTTCCGCCAGGGATTACGGCTATCTTTTTTTGAATAATACCACCGTATCTAAAATCATACAGCCCCTCAATTACCGTAAACTCACCCCACATGTTAAACTTACCTTTTGTATCAAGACGTATTAACAAGGTTCCAGCTCCGCGCCCCTTTAGGGTAGAATTGTTCACCTTATCTATCACCACCTCAACCTCTGCATTTTCATTGATATCTAAATCAAAATCAACAGAAAGCCCTTTAATTTCTTTTTTAACAATTTGTTGCCCACCAACACGAGTGCGTTTCTCTTGAGGAGATAGAAATTTAATAAAACTATCATCTCCAATAGACTCTGTATCACTAAGGGGTATTTTAAATGTTGTCCCCTCTTGGGTAGCAGCAAACACCTTTATATCTAATTGATCAACGGGACCCTGTATTACCGCATTACCACTAATGAAAGAGGTTCCGTAATACAACTCATCCTCATCTGCAGGGGTATCCAAAACCAGCAACCTCTGTGGAGCATCAATCTTAAGGTTTAAATTCCAATCTCGGTAGTTATCATGTGTTGCAACACCAGAGAAAACTCCTTTTGTATCAAACTTTGTATCTGTAATATCTGTAGATATAATACTAAGGGCATCACTAGAAACAATCATTTGAGTGCTGTTTGCTAAATCAAAATCTGTATTAAGATAGGGAACTTTTAATCCGCTATTTTTTAAATTAATGGTACCTAGAATTTTAGGTTTTCTGTAGTTACCCATTACCTGTAAAGCACCAGAGGCATCTCCTCGTATATCTGAGATTACATTAGCTCCAAAAGGACTTATCGCTTTTAGATTAAAATCATTTAACCGCACATCTATATCTAATTGAGAAACTTTTGGAGCAAAATCTATGGTTCCAAGGGCATTAAAGGAACGAACATCTTTGTTTATAAGCGAACTAGAGATAGCGTACTTGGTGAGATCTTGGTTACCGTCAATCTCTAGGACGAGATCTCCAAAACCAATGGTATTTATAATAACGTTGTCAATTGTTACATTACTTTTAGGAAAATAAGCCCCGTCTTGTTGCAAAAAAGATAAGGTCCCGTTTGTATTACCAGATAATTGTAAACTATCTACGGGAGGTAGTATATCCCCAATATTTACATCTTTAAAACGAACCTTAAGGTCTTTATAGGTTGAATCTCTAATTATCCCTGCAAATGCAATTTGCTGTTGCTTGTAATTGAGCTGTAATGAGTCTATGGCAATGCTAGTAAAACGATCATCAAAGACCACTTTATTTTTTTTATTATTATCTTTATTTAAATACCATTTATTGTCTTTATATGAGATTTCAGACTTTTTAATACCAACTACAGAGTTCCCTTGGGGATTAATTGTATAGTATAAAGCCAGGTCAAAAACATCCTCTTTTTTACTTCCTCCTTTAAACACTGACTGCACATACAGGGTGTCATTATAGGTTTTATTAATCAAGCTGAAATCTTTTAAATCATAGACACCAGTATACAAAGAATCTACACTTACATACGTGTTGTATAGTGGGTTATCATTATCTACTTGAATGTTTACTTTACCTAAATAATTGTTAAGCAGAAGCAACTCTGGAGACTTAAAATCTAGCGTAAACTTAGACTTATCTGAAGAGACAGAACCTCGTAATCTTGAATTTTCACCTACTTGTAACTCTGGTACAAAAACTTCTATAATCTTACTGTACACAGAGAGGTCATAATCTATGTATTGATTTGTGGTTACCTCTCGAGGGACATAATTGGCATACATACTCCCTAGTCCATTTCTAAATAAATTTGCGATGTCTTTTATTAAAAAATTTCCAGAGACCTGCCCATCACATATATCTGGTGAATTAATATCAATGATGCGCTTTTTATCTTCAAAAGAGGATGCTATTTTAAAGTCATCAAAATAAAAATCATCATCTTGATTTTGGTAGAATGTCTCTTGAAATGAAAAAGAGCCTACAATATCATCTATGGTAGTGCCGTCCATATCTACAACCACCTTACCAGCAAAAACAGAAATACTATCTCTTGTTACAAGCTGCAGCTTGTTTAATTCAGCAAAGTGAACATCTGCCTGAAAATCATACTGATTAAAGGATTTTGACACATCTACAAGGCCTTTAAAATCTAGTTGCACATTAGGGTCATCTATAGATAGATCTCCATTAAAAACAGGATCTTTTAAGGCCCCTTGCAGGCTAATGTTTTTATAATCATAGCCTTGAAAAGAAAACGAAGAGATTACACCACTTAGCTCTGTATCTATGGTTTTTTGGGTAAAACCACGACCATCAACACTTACATTAGCAGACACCTCTCCCAAAGAAGGCTCCTTAGTTAATGCTCCAATATCAAAAGAGGATAAGGAGATATCTCCTTTATAACTTGCAAGGGCAATATCCCTATAACTATCAATAGATACACTGGCCTGGGCACGTCCAATATCACTTACAAAATTAGCCTGTGTGGTAAAGGTATTGCTATTAATTTGTGAAGTACCATCATAATCAAAAACACCTAAGCTGCTAAGTTGTTGTGGTAATACACTGCCTAGAATATTTGGTAAAAACCGACGTAAATCATAGTAACTCGTTGTAATATCATGACGCCTAAAGTTTATAGTAAACGCAGTTGTACCCTTTAAAACATCTTTAAAATAATAATCACCCGCTACCTTGGTGTTTGCTGTGGTAATTGCTGCTTTTGTGAAAGAGAAGTCATTCAAGACCCCTTTAAAGTTTCCTTTAAAGCCAATAGTTTGATTGGCGCCAAACTCATTATAAAAACCATTGAGATCACTGGTTGCTATACTAGAGGGGGTAAAACTTGCAGTAAAAACCACGGTATTAACAAAGTCTGAGTAGCCATTGGCGCTATAATCCATGACAAGATCTCCATTTAGGGTGCTTTGAGAGGTTTGGAGCTCCATGTTTTTTAAGGTCATTTGCTGGGTAGTGTAAGAGAATTGAGAGCTAAGCCCTGTAATCTCAAAACCCCGTTTGCTGGACAAACCTAAGGAGGTAATGTTGGCAAATACATCTGGGCCTACTATTTTAAAATCTACAGCAGCAGCCCTTACATTAGTGAGATCAAACAACAAAGGTGTTGCTAGGTTCTGGTCTGTGATTGTAATAGCACTATTTTCTATAAAAACCTGGTCTGCACTGAGCTTAAAAATGGTATTGGCTTTTGCTCCAGAATTAAATTTTTCAGAGAAGATAGACATGTTATCTCTAGCTTCATTTTTATAGGTTTTTACAAAAAGTTTTGTCTTAGAAAGTGTAACATCTCCTAGAGATACGTCTTTTTTTAGAAGAGTAGAAAAACTTAATATACTAGTTTGAAGTTGCCCCGCATAAATTAATGTATCTTGATGATGGTCTTCAATGTACAAATCGCGAAGATCTATAGCGCCTTTCCAATTAAGCCCTACTCTATCTATAGTTATGCTTGTATCATAGGTTTGATTGAGGTGGCTAGTGAGCCTACCGGCGAGTTTTGTTTGGACACTTGGCAAAGAAAAAACGACCACCAACAGCAGGACAAGTAACACAAGTATTACAAGTATTCGAACTATTATTTTTCTTAATTTTTTGATACGCTTATAAAGTTATAATTTTACAACCAATAAATATGCCCTAATCTCGTGATAGAAAAAAATTGTTATATCCTAGGTATTGAATCTTCTTGTGATGACACTGCTGCAGCTGTGATTAACAACGGTGTTGTATTAAGCAATGTTGTAGCTACACAAAAAATTCATGAGGCCTATGGTGGTGTGGTTCCAGAACTTGCCTCTAGAGCACATCAACAAAACATTGTTCCGGTAGTTCACCAAGCATTACAACACGCAAATATCGATAAAAAACAACTAAGCGCCATAGCCTTCACTAGAGGGCCAGGACTTATGGGATCTTTGCTGGTAGGCACCTCGTTTTCAAAGTCTTTAGCATTTGGTTTAGACATACCTTTGTTGGATGTAAACCACATGCAGGCGCATATTTTGGCGCATTTTATAAAGGCCCAGGGGCAAAAGCCACCTAGTTTTCCTTTTTTGGCGCTCACCATTAGCGGTGGACATACTCAAATTGTAAAGGTCACAGATTATTTTGATTTAGAGGTGATTGGTCAAACCATTGATGATGCGGTAGGAGAAGCTTTTGATAAAAGCGCTAAAATTTTAGGACTACCCTACCCTGGAGGGCCATTAATTGATAAACATGCACAACAAGGAAATCCTAAAAAATTCATTTTTCCAAAACCAAAAGTAAGCCCCTTAGATTTCAGCTTTAGTGGCTTAAAGACTGCTGTTTTATACTTTGTGCAAAAAAATGTTGCACAGAACCCTAGTTTCATTGAAGAAAACTTGGCAGATATCTGTGCAAGTTTGCAATACACCATTGTTGATTATCTAATGGATAAACTTAAAAACGCTGTAAAGCAAACGGGAATTACCCAAGTTGCTATAGGAGGCGGGGTTTCTGCCAATAGCGGTATTAGAGAGGCCTTAGTGACGGCAGAGCAAAAATACGGCTGGCGTGTACATATTCCTAAATTTGAATTTTGCACAGACAATGCAGCCATGATCGCAATGGTAGGAGAATTAAAGTACAAGCAAAAGCAATTTGCAGCTGCCAATGTAACGGCTAATGCGAGAATGAAACTATAAGTAATACTAAAAAAAACGTAGCCCTAATGCAATTATTTTATAGCCAGGACCTTAGCCCAACTGATGCTCAGTTTAGTTTCAGCAAAGAAGAAAGCAGACATATTGCAAAAGTTTTAAGAAAACAAATAGGTGACACCTTACATCTTACCAATGGTAAGGGAGATTTGTTTACCGCAACTCTTCAAAGGGGTGACCCTAAGTGTTGCGTGGTAGCTATTACAAATGTTGAACAAAAAAAGCCACTATCCTACGGCCTGCACCTAGCAATTTCTCCAACAAAACTCAACGATCGGTTTGAGTGGTTTTTGGAAAAAGCCACTGAGATAGGCATCACACAAATAACTCCCATACGCTGCCAACACAGTGAACGTAAAATTATTAAGCCCCAGCGGTACCAAAAAATCATTTTAAGCGCCGCCAAACAATCTTTAAAATATCATTTTCCAGTACTTCATCCTATGTGTAGTTTTAAAGATTTTATAGAAAATCATCAAGAGCTACCACACCAGAAACTCATTGCGCATTGTCAAGAGATAGAAAAACAATCGTTAAAATCACAAATTAAACCAAAGGGCAATCACATCATACTTGTTGGGCCAGAGGGAGACTTTTCTAGCGAAGAAATCACCCTGGCAACATCCATGGGTTATACTGGAGTTAGCCTTGGAGATAGTAGACTAAGAACAGAGACGGCGGCCATTGTAGCATGCCACAGCGTTGCCTATAGCAATGAGGTTGAATAAACTTCACCTAGGGCTCTTAAGATATCTAAGATGAGTGAGATTTCTTTTTAGAGAGTAAGGTATCCCCTTTTTGTTTTTTGTACTTTTACAGCTATGAGCTTACGGATAACTATTGTACTGTTTTTTTTCCTGCAATTTTGCCATGGGCAAGATATTGCTGTTTTAAAATACGGCGGTGGCGGTGATTGGTACAGCAACCCATCTGCCCTAGAAAACTTAGCTGCTTTTTGTAATAAAGAGCTGAATACCACCTTGAGCACTACTCCAAAAATTGTAGCTCCTAGTAGCATCGATATTTTTGAATACCCTTTTTTGCACATGACGGGCCACGGAAATGTACTTTTTTCTGAGCAAGATGTAGAAAACCTAAGGGCTTATCTAAACAGTGGTGGGTTTTTACATATTGATGATAACTACGGTATGGATCAATACGTGAGGGGAGAAATTTCTAAACTTTTTCCAAACCAAGAACTAAAAGAACTGGCTGTTAATCACCCCATATTTTTGGCTCCTTTTAAATTTCCAAAAGGCTTGCCCAAAATACATGAGCATGATAAAGCTAGAGCACAGGGGTTTGTTATAGAAAAACAAGGAAGAATTGTACTGCTGTACACCTTTGAGAGTGATCTTGGAGATGGCTGGGAAGACAAAGAAATGCACAATGACCCAGACCAGGTGCGGCTAATGGCCCTGCGTATGGGTGCCAACATCATTAAATATGCCTTTGAGCATTAACAAGTGGCCGAGCAACTCACACATAACAGCACTCATTTTACAGCAGTAAAAACACCTACAGTACTTGTATGTGATGGTGTTACTAGCCCTGCTAATATTGGCGGTCTGTTTAGACTCTGTGACAGCTTTGGAGTAGATAGAGTCTATTTCTGTAACACTAAGGTAGAGCTTAGCAGCCCTAGAATTAAAAGAACATCTAGAAGCACACACCAATTGGTGAGCTACACAGATGATATAGACACCCTTGAAGTATTAAAACAACTTAAAAAACAAGGCTACAACCCCCTAGCACTAGAATTAACAACTAAAAGCCAGGCTCTGGAAGATTTACTGATTATAGATAAAAACCCTATTGCCCTTTTTATTGGTAATGAAAAAACGGGCATTTCTGCCAAAGTACTAGCCCATATTGATACCCATTTACACATACCAATGCAAGGAAATAATAGCAGCATGAACGTTACCCATGCCGCCGCTGTTGGCCTATACGCTCTGTCATTAAAAACCAAATACATTTAATTTCTAAAATCTACCCTCTAGGTAGTATCTTTATAAACCAAACTAGCAAAACACATACCATTTGTTTGATCATTTATTACAAAAAGAGGTCCAAGAGTATATCAAAGAATTTAAGCAAGAGCTGTCACGCCTTGCCTTCTCGGGTAGCCCTTTTACTGATGTGACCACCAAAGAGCTTTTGCAACAAATAGAAAGCAGACAAAAGGCAAAAGCAAAACTACCTACTTGGTTTAACACCCCAAATATTATATATCCTGCAAAACTGCATCTGGAGCAAACCTCATCTGAGGCAACAGCCACATACAAACAAAACATTGTTGAAGGCAAAACCCTTGCAGATATTACAGGTGGCTTTGGAATAGATAGTTATTATTTTGCGCAAACATTTGAGCAAGTACATCATTTTGAAATACAACAGCACCTTTGCGATATTGTAACTCACAATTTGCAACACTTGCCAAATAAAAGGTTTAAAAGCCAATTAAAAGACGGTCTAAAGGCAATTGAAAACAAAACCTTTGATGTTATTTACGCAGATCCATCTAGGCGTCATACTAGTAAAGGAAAGGTGTTTTTTCTAGAAGATTGTGAGCCCAACATACCAAAAAATCTAGATTACCTATTGCAAAGATGTACTACATTGCTAGTAAAGACCTCTCCAATGTTAGATATCTCGGTTGCCATAAAGGCCCTAGATAGTGTTGCTCAAATACACATTGTTGCCCTGCAAAATGAGGTAAAAGAAGTACTGTGGACACTGCGTAAAAGACATACAAAAACCCCAGAAATACACACAGTAAACATCACCAAAGCAGGGACACAAAAATTTACATTTTCATGGAACAGCCCTGCTCAAATTAACCTTAGCACTCCTCTAAAATACCTATATGAGCCTAATGCAGCAATTCTAAAAAGTGGCGCCTTTAACCATATGTGCGGCGCTTTTAAGGTATTGAAGCTGCACAAACATTCTCATCTGTACACCAGCCAAGACCTTGTTGATTTTCCTGGTAGGAGATTTAAAATTGAGAAGGTGGTGCCCTACTCAAAAAAGCAGATGCGCGCTAGTATTGATTTTGACAAGGCTAACATTAGCACAAGAAATTTTCCAGAGACTGTGGCAAAATTGCAAGGAAAATGGAAGCTACAACAAGGAGGTGCTCGGTATTTGTTTTTTACAACTATTGAAAATGATAAAAAAATAGTATTAATTTGCTCAAAAATTATTGATGAAATATAATTTGTTATTGGCACTACTTTTTATGTACTGCCTAGGTGCTGCTCAAAGCAATTGTGATTATAAGATAAATGTAGATACTCAGGAAGAGGTTTTTCAATTAACCCAAGAATCACTTATTGATTTTACCATAGGAGCGAAAAAAACAATATTTGTTTATTTCTCACTCATGAAACAGGACAGTGTAAAATCTGTGGTGCTTAGTATTTCTTTAAACAGTCAAGAAATACCACCACTTATTTGCTACGATAAAAAAAGCAGACTTTCTTTCAAACTTGAAGATGGTACCTTTGTCTCTGCACCCTACCTTGGAGTTGATGTTTGCGCAAGGCAAACCAAGACAGAAAACACCATGCACAACAGCACTAGTGAGGCTTCTTTTTATCTTGACTCTCTTGCCCAAAAGAGGTTATCTACATCTGCCATAGAGAGTATGCGTATAGGGTCTGTAAACACAAATTTTAATCTAAAACTTATAGAGGTTATTAGTAATAAGCAGCTAGCAAGCCCAATTTACCCAAAAGAGTTTTTTATAAATACCCTGGCTTGTATAGAATAAAAAAACTCCTTTGATTTGAGTATGAGATACCTACTAAAATACTCGAATTTATTTCTTTAAATTATTTAAAAAATGTTGTTTTTAGTTTGCACGAATGTTTTTTAAAAATTACATTTGCACTCGCAATTTTAATTATTTTAATTGCAAAGGAGAGGTGCCTGAGTGGCCGAAAGGAGCGGTTTGCTAAATCGTCGTACCCTAACAAGGGTACCCAGGGTTCGAATCCCTGTCTCTCCGCTAAGTAACCGAATAGTTTAAATTTCGGTTTGTTTGACATAGTACAGTATAAAAGATAAGTCACGGGGTGTAGCGTAGCCCGGTTATCGCGCCACGTTTGGGACGTGGAGGCCGCAGGTTCGAATCCTGCCACCCCGACTTTTTTTATTGCTACGGGCTCGTAGCTCAGCTGGATAGAGCACCTCCCTTCTAAGGAGGCGGTCACAGGTTCGAATCCTGTCGGGCTCACAATTAATCTCCTTTTGGAGATTTTTTTGTTTATACCCTACCCACTCAAATTTTATAAAACCTACCAATTAGTAATTTTGTTAAGTATCTTTGTAATATAATCCATCGTTATGCAACTATCTGAAATACCCAATATAAAACACACCAAGGCTAACAACTTTTTTTTACTTGCTGGCCCCTGCGCCATTGAGGGTGAGGATATGGCCCTGCGTATTGCAGAAAAGGTACTGGAGATTACCAATAAACTGGAAATACCCTATATTTTTAAAGGAAGTTTTAAAAAAGCAAATAGATCTCGTATAGATAGTTTTACGGGTATTGGAGATGAGAAAGCTTTAAAAATACTACGCAAGGTCTCAGAAACCTTTAAAATACCGACCGTTACAGATATACACGGAGTTAGTGATGCAGCAATGGCAGCAGCCTATGTGGATGTATTGCAAATTCCTGCTTTTTTGGTACGCCAAACAGATTTGGTGGTGGCCGCAGCAAAAACCGGAAAAGTGGTGAACCTTAAAAAAGGACAATTTATGAGTCCTGAGGCTATGTCTCATGCAGTACAAAAGGTAAAAGATACAGGGAGTGATAAGGTATGGATTACAGATAGAGGTACCATGTTTGGATACCAGGATATGGTAGTAGACTTTAGAGGCATACCCACCATGAAACAATACGCTCCAGTGATTTTGGACGTGACTCACAGCCTG
>CBFHMO010000029.1:0-16148 GCA_965656925.1 Patiriisocius sp. | reverse complement strand
AATACAATGTAAGAAGAGGACAACGAGTAAAAAGAGGAGATTTAATTGGGTTTGTAGGAAGCACCGGGAGATCTGAGGCGCCACATTTGCATTACGAGGTTTTTAAAGATAAAAAACGCATCAACCCTATTAATTTTTACTACGGAAATCTTAGCCCAAAAGAATTTGCAGACATTCTTAAAAAGAGTCAACAAGAAAACCAATCACTAGATTAAGAGTTTATAAAAAAATTACATGCATATAAATCTTCCAGAAAAATTATATTATGGTATTGGTGAAGTTGCCAAGGCCTTTGGGGTAAACACCTCTCTTATTCGATTTTGGGAGAAGGAGTTTGATGTTTTGCAACCTAAAAAAAATGCCAAAGGAAACAGAAAATTTACCCCTAAAGACATTAAAAATCTTGAGCTCATTTACCATCTGGTAAAGCAGCGAGGCTTCACCCTAGAGGGGGCTAAAACCCACCTTAAAGAAAACAAAGGCAATACTTTAGAGAATTTTGATGTCATTCGCAAATTAGAAAGCGTGAAATCTGAGCTCCTTAAAATTAAAGACCAATTATAAATAAGAACTTCTATAGCGATAGCAAACTTCTTTTATTGCCTAGAATATCTTATCGCTAAATCCATTAAAAAATAAAACCACCCAATCTCAAATAAAGACAAGGTGGTTTTTAAGTATATTACCCTATGCTAATCCTATAATTGTGGTAACAATACTGTATCTATTGCGTGGATTACACCATTTGCAGCTTGTACATTTGTTACAATAACTTGGCTTGTTCTTCCATTTGGATCTGTAATTGTTGCCATTGTTGCGTCAATCTCTACTGCATCTCCAAGGGTAGCTACTGTTCCAGTTACTAAGTCTTCTGCACGGACATTTGCTCCTGCTACTACATGAGTATTAAGGGTTGCTGTTAAAATAGCTCCATCAACATCATCTATACCTGCAACACCTAACTCTGCGTATAAATCAGCAAATGCTTGATTGGTTGGGGCAAAAACAGTAAAAGGTGCTGGTGCAGTACCGTTAGCAGTGGTTAAAACACTTACATAATCTGGTTGGTCTGCTCTTGTAAGAGCACCTACTAATTCAGAGAATGTTGCTGCGTCTGCTGCTGCAAAAGTTACAACACTTGGTAGAGTGATAACAGCATCTACAATGTGTATCACACCATTATCTGCAGAAACGTCGGCAGTAGTTACACTAGAAATTCCGTTCAACATTACCCCTTCTGAAGTATTTACATACATACTAAGTGGCGCGTCAGCTTCACCGTTAAAAGTTGCGGAAGTATTTATGTATCCTGTAGATAGGTCTGCCGCATTGACTGCACCTCCAACTACATGATTTAATAACGTACTAGCTAGCGCATCTACTGGTACATCTTCTAGAGTTGCAAACCCATTGGCAGTTAGAAAATCTGCAAATGCATCATTGGTGGGAGCAAATACAGTGAAAGGTCCTTCTGAGGCTAATACTGATGTTAAGTTTGTAATGGCAAGAGCACTTCCTAGTGTGCTAAAATCTGGATTTCCTGCTACGATATCAACAATAGTATTTGTTTCTACCGGAAGTGTTTGGTTGTCATCGTCATCACTACAAGAAGTAAAGATAATCGCTAAGGCTAAAAGGCTAATTCTAAATAAATTTTTCATGTGTTTTTTGTTTTGATTAAGCTCGCAATATAGTTACTGATTTTGGTTTGAATTTAATCTTAGGTTTCATTTAGCTATAATTTAACTTAGGATGTTAAAGTTTTACAAAAAAAGTAGGGTAATAAAAAAACGTGTTTATTTCTTCAAGGAGATTTATAATAATAAACACAAATAAGGACCAAGCAAATATATTAAGGTATGTTTTTACAAATCAGCTTTTAAATAATACTATCTTTAAGGCTATAATAAAGATTATGTTAGCACTAAAAATACACCCAAATCTTATAGAATGCGGTACAGATGAGGCAGGCCGTGGCTGTCTTGCCGGCCCTGTTACTGCGGCTGCAGTAATCTTGCCCGATGATTTTACCCACCCGTTTCTTACAGACTCAAAACAACTAAGCGAAAAAAAAAGAATGGAGCTTAAACCCATCATTGAGGCTGCAGCTATAAGTTATGGCGTCTCTCATGTTATGATGGAAAAGATTGACCAAATAAATATATTAAACGCATCTATTTTGGGCATGCACCAATCTATAGACCAGCTCACTACCCGTCCAGAATTTATAGCCATTGACGGCAACCGTTTTAAACCCTATCACAAAGTTAGGTATGAGTGTGTCGTTAAAGGAGATGGGAAATATCTACACATTGCTGCTGCCTCTATACTAGCCAAAACAGCCAGAGATTTGTACATGGAGAAACTTCATGAGCAATTTCCAATGTATAACTGGAAGCAAAATAAAGGGTACCCAACCAAAGAACATAGAGCGGCTATTTTCAAATATGGACCATCTCCATACCATCGTAAAAGTTTTAAACTTCTACCAGATCAATTACGGCTAGATTTATAAAGGTGTTGAAAACCCTTCAATAAACAAAGACAACAATACCCATATTTTAAGCAATCCTTTATACTTTTGTATTTATGACATCTTTAAAAAGAATCGCCTTAATCTTTACAATTTCTCTACTAATGAGCAGCTGTGACTCTTATAAGTCATCGTACAAATCTATGCTTGACTTTATAGATCCTAGTTGGACGTTAATTTATACCATTGATGATGTCTCACAGGTAGAGAAAGACCTGCAAGACAATGTACTTATTGGCGCAATGAACACCACAAAATTGCAGCAAGTACTAAAAACAAATCCTTTTATTGGCAAACTTCCATTCAGCTCAGAAATACTAATAGCAATGCCTACGGCGCAAGACACCACAAACCATGTTTTGGTAATTGCCAAATTTCAAAAAACAACGCCTGAGGATAGCTTAACAAAAATAAGTCCTCCGAAAAAAGGAATTGTACTTTCTAGCTTCTCTGGAGAGTCTATTTACCAGATGCAAGTTGGAGATTATATATTGTATTCTGGGGTAAAAAAATGGCTTGAAAAGGCCAAAATCCAAGAAAAAAACCAGGAACAAGCTCTGGGCAAACTAATGGGCTCAAACACGTTTAAGGGCATCAGTGTTTATTCCAAAAATAATACCTTTTTTGGGTCTGAAGCTATTTTGAGCGCCTGGAACGGGCTTGATTTAACCCTAGTTTCTAAAGGCATACAAGGCTCTGGAATAGCCATGATACAAGATAGTTTGCAATTACTCTCTGTATTTAAAGGACAACAAGCTCATGGGTTTTCTATGGCTAGCATGATTCCAAACACGGCCTTAAGAGGAAGCGCCATAGGATACTCCGATGCTGAGCTTTTATACCAAAACATAAATATTTACAAAAAAGACAGCACACAGGTATTACTCCCAGATGTGTTTGAAACCCTAAAAAGTATAGGGCAGGTCGTTTTAAATAACGGCGAAATAACCCTTATGGAGAGCCTTGATAGCCAATTATCTTTAGAGAGTTTGGCAAAATATATTTCTAGAGCACAAACCTATAGAGATGTTATAGTATACACCTGTAACACTCCAAATTTAGTACACCACAGATTTAGCCCATTGTTACAAGAGTACCAAATTAACGTGCTTTTTAATATAGATAATTATATTGTTGGCGCCAGTACTATGGAAGTTGCCCAACAATACATCAATGCTATAGAAACCCGCAACACACTCTCTGAGGCCTCTTATTTTAAAAATGTTAGTGAGCCGTTACCAACCAATAGTTCGTTATTGGTTTTTGAACAGCAGCACACAGCAGGGTTTTCTAACCAGACGATGGGAGATTTACCCACCAAGCAGATAGCCAATGATTTTCCTATCGCAATTTTTCAATACAAGTATGACACCTCTTTTGCACATATTAACTTTATAAACCACAAGGCTGGTAAAGAAGTTAAAAAAGCAAAAGGGGTGACTCAATTAATTACAATTGATATAGGGGAAACCATGCTGGGTGACCCTCAATTTTTTACAAATCATAAAACAAATGAGAAAGAAATTGTAGTACAAGACATTGAAAACAAACTTCATTTATTTGCCTTAAGCGGCACCAAACTTTGGACAAAAGCTTTAGACAACCCAATACTTGGAGGCATTCAAGAGATAGATTTGCTTGGCAATAGCAAAAAACAACTTGCATTTACTACCAAAAATAAATTGTATGTCTTGGATAGAAACGGGAAAGAGGTAGCTCCTTTCCCTATTACCTTTAGGGATAAAATCACACAGCCTCTTGCTGTTTTTGACTATGATAACACCAAAAAATACAGGTTTGTTATCATTCAAGATAATGAGGTAGTGATGCTTGATAAAAAGGGCAAAACGGTCAAGGGGTTTACCTTTAAAAAAGCAAAAAGCAGCATCATTGGTACACCGCAGCACATACGGCTACAAAACAAAGATTATTTGCTATTTCAGCAAGAAAACGGGACCCTCTCCATACTCTCTAGAACAGGGAAAGAACGTGTTAAAGTTTCAGAAAAACTAAATCTTACAGGGGCTCCTATTTTAAAGACAAGAACAAGTTTTGTTTTGGTGACAAAAGATAATGAGCAAAAAACCATATCTCAATCCGGAAAAATAACAAGTAAAAAGATAAACACACCTAATGACTACTCCCTAAATATTGTAAGAGACAATACCATTTCACTGTCAGACAACCACCTAAGAGTAAACTCAAAACACATAGAACTTCCCTTTGGCATCTACACCAGCCCAAGGGTGTATTACGCCAATAAAAAAGGATACATAACCACCACAGAAACCCAAGAAAAAAAGACATATTTATACAACTTTGATGGAGCGCTGCTAAAAGGATTTCCGGTATATGGAGCCAGTAGTGCAAGAGTTATTGCCACAAAGAAAAACGTGTTTGTTCTAACAAAAGAGGATGACACAAAGTGTATCGTATACCAAATTAAATAACCTACAAGTGAGCTTTAAAGAGTACTAAAAAATGTTTTAGTAGTGATGCCTTAACATCTTCCATAGACACCTGTTGCACGCCTAACTCTATATTTAAAGACGTAACAGCTTTATCTTTAATACCGCAGGGTATCATGTGGTCAAAATATCCTAGGTCTGCATTTACATTTAATGCAAAGCCGTGCATGGTAACCCAGCGGCTAGCTCGTACACCCATAGCGCAAATTTTTCTAGCAAAAGGAGTGCCTGGATCCAACCAAACACCAGTTTCGCCCTCTGAGCGCTGTGCTTTAATTCCGTATTGATCGAGGGTTAATATTACCATTTCTTCCAACAGGCGTAAATACTTATGGATATCTGTAAAGAAATTTTCTAAGTCCAAGATGGGGTAACCCACAACTTGCCCTGGACCATGATAGGTAATATCTCCACCTCTATTTATTTTATAAAAGGTAGCGCCAATAGCCGCCAATGTATCCTTGGGTATTAAAAGATTATCCAGATCACCACTTTTACCAAGAGTATACACATGTGGGTGTTCTACAAACAAAAAATGGTTTGGAGTTTGCAATCCAGCAGCCTCTCTTCTATTTTTAATTTTTATATCAATAATAGCGGCAAAGAGACTTTCTTGGTACTCCCAAGTTTCTTTGTAGTCTTTAAGACCAAGGTCTTGTAATTGAAGTTGTTTGTTCAAGATATAGTAAGCTTCTAAGACACCTTTAATGGTGTGTTGTATGTGTTAATGACACTCTAATATAACCTATGGCGCCTTTAGCCCTGGCATTAAACTTGGTTAGTTATCTGGGTTGTTTAAAATTATAAGGGCCGCAATTACACCCGGAATCCAACCCAAACAGGTTAAAATTAAAACAATTAATACAGAACCGCACCCTTTATCAATTACGGCAAGGGGTGGGAATAAAATCGAAAGTACAACTCTCCAAAAACTCATAGGTAGTATTATGTTACAAAATTACAACTATTTATAATATAGATCTGCCCCATTTTGTTTTGTTACAAGGGTTATAAATCTCTTTGGGTAAATTAGCTAAATATTTGCTATAAATAACAAAATTAAAACCAGTATATATACCCTTTTGATAGCTGCTGAGTAAGGAAACAAAATTTTGTAAAAATTTTAAGATTAAAATAGGGAAATAGGCTAATTTTGTAGGATAAATTAAGCATATGCAACTTTCTGAACTAGAAATCATTCGTAGAGAAAAACTGACCCAACTAAGAGCCTTAGGTATCAACCCATATCCTGCAGGTTTATACCCTGTAGATCATACTAGTAATGCTATTAAAGAGCAGTACAAAGAAGGTAAAAAAGTGATTATTGCTGGAAGATTGATGCGTAAAAAAATACAAGGAAAAGCCTCTTTTGCTGAGCTGCAAGACAGCCAAGGAAGAATACAGGTGTACTTTAACAGAGACGAAATTTGCCCTGGTGAAGATAAAATGAAATACAACGAGCTGTTTAAAAAATTACTAGATCTTGGTGATTTTATAGGAGTTGAAGGAGAATTGTTTACCACACAGGTAGGAGAGATTACCGTTTTGGTTAAAGATTTTAAGTTGTTAAGCAAAGCACTAAAACCATTGCCTTTACCAAAAACAGACAGCCAAGGAAATACCTATGATGAGTTTATAGATCCAGAGATGCGTTACAGACAGCGCTATGCAGATTTGGTTGTAAACCCAAAGGTAAAAGAGGTTTTTGTAAAAAGAACAAAGCTCTTTACAGCCATGCGTGACTTTTTTAACAACAGTGGTTATTTTGAGGTAGAAACACCCATTTTACAATCTATACCAGGAGGTGCTGCGGCAAGACCATTTCAAACACACCATAATTCTCTAGACATCCCAATGTATATGAGAATTGCCTGTGAGTTGTATCTAAAAAAATTAATTGTTGGTGGGTTTGATGGGGTGTATGAATTTGCAAAAACCTTCAGAAATGAAGGTATGGATAGAACCCACAATCCAGAATTTACCATGATGGAGATTTATGTGGCCTATAAAGATTACAATTGGATGATGGATTTCACAGAGGAGCTGTTAGAGTATTGTGCCACTCAGGTAAACGGAAGTTCAAAAACGGTGTTTGGAGATCATGAAATTAATTTTAAAGCACCGTATGCAAGAGTAACCATGACAGATGCTATTAAACATTTTACTGGCTTTGATATTTCTGGAAAAACAGAAAATGAAATTAGAGAAGCTGCCAAAGCTATGGGTATTGAAGTAGACAATGCTATGGGTAAAGGGAAACTGATAGATGAAATTTTTGGCGAGAAGTGTGAGGCGCATTACATACAACCTACCTTTATTACAGACTATCCAAAAGAGATGAGCCCCTTAACCAAAGAACACCGCTCTAACCCAGAACTTACAGAGCGCTTTGAATTAATTATATGCGGTAAAGAATTGGCCAACGCCTATTCTGAGCTTAACGACCCTATAGATCAAAGAGAACGTTTTGAGGATCAAGTAAAACTAGCTGGCCGAGGTGATGATGAGGCTACAGAGTTTATTGATCAGGATTTTTTAAGAGCCTTAGAGTATGGAATGCCCCCAACCTCAGGTATGGGAATTGGTATGGATCGCTTGATTATGTTTTTAACCAATAATGCCTCTATACAAGAAGTGTTGTTTTTCCCTCAAATGAAACCAGAGCAGAAACAAGTTGCCATGAGTGAGGATGAAAAAGCTGTTTTTAATATACTAAAGGGCGCATCTCCCAAAGATTTAAATACACTTAAAGAGCAATCTGGGCTAAGCAACAAAAAATGGGATAAAACCATAAAAGGCCTCACAAAAAATAACTTGGTAAAAGTTGAAAAGACTCCAGAGGGTTTGTTGGTTACCATGGCCTAAACTATTTTACACAGTAGTATTAAAATGAAAAAATATATAGACGCTTTTATCGACGCTTTTTTGGGGACCTTAGACTGGACCTGGAACTCTATTGTCTTTGAAGTACCTCTTTATACGAATTATTTTTGGGGTCTTATTGTAATTTCTTTGATAGTCTGGGGGCTAGAAATTGCTTTTCCTTGGCGTAAAAACCAAGCTGTGTTTAGGCAAGATTTTTGGCTGGATGGATTTTATATGTTTTTTAATTTCTTTATTTTCTCTATTGTAATAGAGGGGGTGTATCAGGTGTTAAAACTGTCATTTAACGGTATTAATGTTGATGAAAAAAGCCTTGCACTTATTGATATATCACAGTGGGCACCTGTTATACAATTGTTGGTGTTTTTTGTTGTGCTAGATTTTGTACAATGGATCACCCACATAACCTTGCACAAATACCCTCTGCTTTGGAGATTTCACAAAGTCCACCATAGTGTAAAACAAATGGGCTTTGCTTCTCATTTAAGATACCACTGGATGGAAAACATACTCTACAAGCCTCTTAAAACTTTTGGTGTAATGATCCTGGGAGGTTTTGAACCTCAACAGGCATTTATTATTCATTTCATCACCATTGCAATTGGGCATTTTAACCATGCAAATATTAAAATTACTTGGGGGCCTTTAAAGTATATTTTCAACAACCCAGTAATGCACCTATACCATCACGCTAGTGAGGTCCCTAAAGGCAGGCGTGGAGTAAACTACGCCATTAGCCTGAGTCTTTGGGATTACCTATTTAAAACCAATTACATCCCCGAAGACAGTGGCGATGTAGCACTTGGCTTTAAGGGGGATGGTAGCTTCCCTAAAGGTTTTGTTGGTCAAAACACCTACGGGTTTAAAAAAGACCAATAACAATACCTGAAAACAATACACTACTTCCAAACAAATTAGCAGGTATCGTAAAAAAATAGCCCCTTAATAGGATATATATGTTTTTTGGCTTAATTATTGGTTTATTGTATTGAAATTATATACTTTAGTGGTCCATATTATAAACATACAATCATGAAAAATTTATTAAAAATTATAGCATTTGCTGCAGTATTTGTTTTAGGTACACAAAACACAACAGCACAGTCATTAACGGTTAACCAAGACAGACCAGAGACTATTGCAAAACAAAAAACTGCTGAGCTGAGTAAAGCTCTAGGACTTGACGGAACACAGCAACGTTATATCTTTAGAGCCCTTACAGCAAATGAGGTAGATACAAGAAAAAACGTAGATGGTCAAGATGCAAATAGCCCAGAGGTAATTGCATACAAAACAAAATTTGCAGCATCTCTAGAAAGAGCGATGAAGAAAACCCTAACCCCAGAGCAGTTTACTGCCTGGAAAGCAATGCAAAAATAATACGTATTATTTCAATACAATTACAAAGGTCTTACTTACAAAAAGTAGGACCTTTTTTTTATACCAATAATTTTGCTGCATGATCTGCAGCAGCAATGGTTTGATCTAAATCTTTATAGGTAAGGGCATCTGTTAAAAACCAAGTTTCATAGGCACTAGGAGCTATATAAATACCCTGGTCTAACATGCCGTGAAAAAAGGTATTGAACTTCCCATTTGATGCGGCCCCTGCTGCGGTCTCAAAATCTGTAACTGGCCTCTGGCTAAAATGTACAGAGATCATAGATTGCTCTCTGTTGATGGTATGAGCAATGTCTCTTCTAGTAAATACCTCTGTGAGTCCTTTATGTAAATAGGCTGTTTTTTGATCTAAAGAAGTGAAAATTTCAGGATTCTGGTTAAGCTCACTCAGCATTGCAAAACCAGCTGCCATGGCAAGAGGATTACCGCTCAAAGTACCTGCTTGATAAACAGGGCCCAAAGGAGCTAAATAACTCATAATAGCGGTATTGGCTGCAAAGGCGCCCACAGGCAAGCCTCCACCGATTACTTTACCAAAAGTAACAATATCTGCCCGTACATTTTTAAGTTCTTGCACACCACCCGCAGCAAGCCTAAAGCCGGTCATAACCTCATCAAAAATCAATAATATTTGATGGGCATCACAAAGCGCTCTTAGTCCTTCCAAAAATCCTGGAGCTGGAGAAATACAACCCATATTACCTGCAACAGGTTCTATAATAATACAGGCAATTTGGTCGAGATTTTGGGCTACAATTTCTTCTACATGATCTAAGTCATTATATCTAGCAAGCAAGGTGTCTTTTGCAGTTCCCTTTGTAACTCCAGGGCTGTTTGGGCTACCAAAAGTAACGGCACCACTTCCTGCTTGTATTAAAAAAGAATCACTGTGGCCATGGTAACACCCTGCAAACTTTATTATTTTATCTTTATTGGTATATCCTCTTGCCAAACGCACAGCGCTCATACAAGCCTCTGTACCGCTGTTAACAAACCGAATCATTTCTATATCTGGCACCATAGATATTGCCAACTCGGCAATTTGGGTCTCTATTTGAGTGGGCATCCCAAAGCTAGTTCCAAGCTGTGCCTTATCTATAATAGCATTTACAACAGGCTCATAGGCATGTCCCAAAATCATGGGGCCCCATGAGTTGATATAATCTATAAGACGGTTGCCATCTGCATCATATAAATAAGCGCCTTTAGCCTTTTCAACAAAAATAGGGTTACCACCCACGGCTTTAAATGCCCTTACTGGTGAGTTAACACCTCCTGGAATTACCTTTTGTGCTTCTGCAAAAAGCGCACTACTTCTTTTGTATATCATTTACTATTTTTTTGAGCCTTTTAAATACAACTCTTGCCCTATAGACAAAGTAGTATCTTTTAAATTATTATAGCTTTTTAAGTCTTCTACCGAAATATCAAACCTCCTTGAAATACTATATAGTGTATCTCCTTTTGAAACAGTGTAGGTTTTTAAAGATGTATTGTCTGGTTTGTTGTTCGATTTTCTCTTACTTGTTTTTGTGCCTAGGGCTTGTTTGTCAAAATCTTGAAGCTGGTACCTCTCTATTATACTAATTAGTTTGTTGGGATATTTTGGATCTGTAGCATATCCTGCCTTTTTTAAACCCCTGGCCCAGCCTTTATAATCTTTTTTGGACAAGTCAAACAAAAAACTGTACCTGCCTCTTGTTGTTAAAAACAAAGAGTGATCTCTGTAAGAGTATTTTGCATCTACATACTTTCTAAAGCATTCTTGATCCTTATCATCATCATGATGTACATAATCACCCTGCCAACCCCTGTGACACTTAATACCAAAATGGTTGTTTGCCTTTACACTCAAGGTGCCTCTGCCCGCGCCACTCTCCAAAATCCCTTGCGCTAGGGTAATACTGGCAGGAATACCGTATTGTTTCATCTCCTGCATTGCTATTTCACTAAACTGAACTATATACTGTTCAACAACATTGGTGTGTGTGTTTTTAGCTACTGGCGCAGTTGCAACTGATTGTTGAGCTTCACTACTACTACTTTGAGAAACAGTATTGACAGCAGGTGTAGAGACGGTGTTTTTTTTTGCCCTACAGCTAGACAATAAAACAAGACAAATAACACACACTATTGTGATTTTGTGATTCATATTATACATTAATTTGGAGTAAATTCTTTTTTTTCAGTTTTAGGTTCATACCATATACACCTTGCATTCCGCCGGTGTGTAGTGCTAAAATACGGCTATTTTTCTTGAAATAATCTTTTTTAATAAGATCAAAAACACCATACAATAATTTGCCTGTGTATACAGGATCTAGACCAATACCATGGGTATGTTTAAATGTGTTTATAAACTCAATTAAATCGGTATTCACCTTGGCGTATCCACCAAAACAATAGGCATCTGTAATGCTATAATTTGTGTTGGAGGTGTATTTTGAAACTACCTGGTCTTGAAATGTCCCTTTAAGTGCAGAAAACCCAATGGCTTTTTGATGCTCCTTTAATGAAGATACAACACCTGCCAATGTGCCGCCCGTACCTGTGCAAAGACAGATATAATCGTACTGAGCGTCCTTTGGTGTTAGAATTTCAGTACATCCTTTTACAGCCAAATCATTGGTACCTCCCTCAGGGACGGTATAAAAATCACCATAGCTATCGTGCAGGGTTTTTAAAAATCCTGACGTGTGTTTCAAAGCGTATTGCGCTCTAGAAACAAACACAAGGTGCATCCCTTGCTGCTTTGCATAGCGTAATGTTGGGTTTTGCTCATACACCTCTGCTAACTCTTCTCCTCTTATAACGCCAATAGTTTTAAGGTTGTTTAATTTTCCTGCAGCAGCAACCGCAGCGATATGATTTGAGTACGCACCTCCAAAAGTTAGCATGCATTTTTGAGAACTCTTCAACACATGTGCGATGGTGTACTTTAGTTTTCTATACTTATTGCCGGATATAATAGGGTGTAAAAGGTCTTCTCTCTTTATAGCTAAGCTAACATCACACCCAAGAGAAGAAACATCTATTATTTGATTCATTTTAAAATATGTAAACCTTTTTTCAAGAAAAATTACACAGCAAATTTACGAAACATGAGAGTATCTAATTTATTTTTAACACCCAAAGCAACAAATTTTATTGCAAAAGAAAATCAAGCTACTTATACTAGCAACTTTGCGTATTTTTGTTAGGTGTTATTTCCGAAGAAAAAAATAGAACTAGAAGAAGGAGACTTCTACCTCACGCCAGAGGGTTATAGATGCTTTACAGCACAATACCACCTTAAAAGAACTTATTGTTGTGAAAGTGGTTGCCGTCATTGCCCCTATGGTTTTAATAAAAAAACAAACACACAATAGTAGATAGCCCTGATCATCTATCTATAAATGCAAACTATCAAAAAAAGCACCATGACTTTTAAAGAAGAAATACTAGCTGGAATACCCAATGAATTGCCTCTCACAAAAGCGTATAACCTTGAAGTAAACCATGCCCCAAAAAGAAAAAAAATACTTTCTCCAGAAGAAGAAACCCTAGCATATCGCAACGCGCTGCGTTATTTTGATCCTAAACATCACGCTACGCTCCTACCAGAGTTTAAGCATGAACTAGAAACATACGGGCGTATTTATATGCACCGCTTTAAACCCGACCACAAAATATACGCAAGGCCAATACAACAGTATCCAGGAGAGTGTACACAAGCAAAGGCGATCATGCTCATGATACAAAACAACCTAGATCATGCTGTTGCACAGCATCCTGATGAGTTAATTACCTATGGCGGTAATGGGGGGGTATTCTCAAACTGGGCACAGTACCGCTTGGTGATGCAATACCTAGCCCAAATGACAGAGCAGCAAACATTGGCAATTTACTCTGGGCACCCTTTGGGTTTATTTCCTTCTCATAGTGATGCACCAAGAGTGGTTGTAACCAACGGAATGATGATACCTAATTACTCTAAGGCAGATGACTGGGAAAAATTTAACGCCCTTGGTGTTACTCAATATGGCCAAATGACAGCCGGAAGCTATATGTATATTGGGCCACAAGGTATTGTACACGGCACAACCATTACAGTGCTAAACGGTTTTAGAAAAATTAAAAAATCTCCCAAAGGAGGATTATTTGTAACCTCTGGACTGGGAGGTATGAGTGGTGCCCAACCAAAGGCAGGAAACATAGCAGGGTGTGTTACTGTTTGTGGAGAAATAAATAAAAAAGCCACAAAAACAAGACATGAGCAAGGATGGGTAGATGAGGTGATTAGTGATCTTGATCAACTTGCCAACAGAGTGAGGGAAGCGCTTCAGCAAAAACAAGCAGTGTCTATAGCTTGGGATGGAAATATTGTAGATGTCTGGGAACATTTTGATAAAGAAAACATCCACATAGATTTAGGGAGTGATCAAACCTCTTTGCACAATCCATGGGCTGGAGGGTACTACCCAATGGGATTAACCTATGAGCAATCTAACCAGATGATGGCAGAAAATCCTGCTTTATTTAAACAAAAAATACAAGAAACACTTAAACGCCACGTGGCGGCAATTAACAAACATACCGCAAAAGGAACCTACTTTTTTGATTACGGAAATGCCTTTTTACTTGAAGCCTCTAGAGCAGGTGCAAACATCATGGCAGAGAACAACATAGATTTCAAATACTCAAGTTATGTTCAAGACATTATGGGGCCCATGTGCTTTGATTATGGATTTGGACCTTTTAGATGGGTTTGCGGTTCTGGAAAACCAGAAGATTTAGCAAAAACAGATGCTATTGCCTGTCAAGTACTAGAAGAAATCATGAAAGATGCTCCTTCTCAGGTGCAACAGCAAATGGCAGATAACATACAATGGATAAAAGGCGCACAACAAAACAAACTTGTAGTAGGCTCTCAGGCAAGAATTTTATATGCAGACTCAGAAGGAAGAATGAAAATAGCCAGTGCTTTTAACAAAGCAATTAAAGACGGCCATCTTGATACAATTATCTTAGGGCGAGATCATCACGATGTGAGCGGTACAGATTCTCCTTACAGAGAAACTAGTAATATTTATGACGGGAGTCGCTTCACGGCAGATATGGCAATTCAAAATGTAATTGGAGATAGTTTTAGGGGTGCAACTTGGGTAAGCATACACAATGGTGGTGGTGTTGGCTGGGGTGAGGTGATTAATGGCGGCTTCGGTATGGTTCTTGATGGTAGTAGTGATGCACAAAGACGACTTGAAAACATGCTCTTTTGGGATGTTAACAATGGTATTGCAAGACGTAGTTGGGCAAGAAATAAGGAAGCTGTATTTGCTATTAAAAGAGAGATGAAACGCAACCCAAATCTCAAAGTAACACTTCCAAATTTTGTAGATGATTCACTTTTAAACTAAAACATTATGAAATTATTAAAAACCTTTTCTATTTTCTGCCTACTTATTTTAAGTTCTTGTAACATCGTTCGTGTTGTGAGTGATTATGATAAAACAGCCAAATTTAATGACTACAGTTCTTTTGCTTTTTTTAAACCAGGTATAGACAAGGCAAAAATAAGCGATCTAGACAAAAAAAGAATATTGCGCGCCATACAAGATAATTTAATGGCCAAAGGCATGAATAAAAATAGCAGCCCAGATATCTTAGTAAGTATTTTTACCAAAGAAAGCCAACGTGTTGATATATATCAAAACAACTTTGGTGGCGCCTGGGGTTGGAACCCATATTGGGGAGGAAACTTTAACAACAATAGGATGATTTCCTCAAACATAGAAGGAAGCCTCTTTATAGATCTCATTGATGCAAAAACCAAAGAATTAATCTGGCAAGGGGTGAGCCATAGTGGTATATACAGGGGCAATGATATAGAAAAACGCGAAGAAAAAATCAGGCTTATTGTATCTAAAATACTAGCACAATACCCCCCAGACCAAAACAATAAATAAGGACTATAATAAATCTTTTGAACTCACTTTTTAAATTTTTTTTAAACCTATTTCCAAGAACACTACTTATTAAAATAAGTTATCTGGTGAGGCCTTTTGTAGCCTTTTTTCTGAGAGGCAATACATACACAGACCCCATAGATGGAAAATCATACCGAAGGTTTCTTCCTTATGGATACGCAAAGGTTAGAGAAAATGTGCTAGCACCGGGCACCCTATCTCTGGAAAGACATCGTCTTTTTTGGTTGTATTTAAAAAATGAAACTACTTTTTTTTCTGCGCCATTAAGAGTATTACACTTTGCGCCAGAGCAGGCATTTGTGCAAAAATTTAAAAAACAAAAAAACCTTAGCTACACAACCACAGATCTCAACTCTCCTATTGCAGATGTAAAAGCAGATATTTGCGATTTGCCCTTTAAGGATAACAGTTTTGATTTTATTATTTGCAATCATGTTTTAGAGCATATCCCAGATGACACCAAAGCCATGAAAGAATTATATCGTGTGCTTGCTCCAAAGGGGACGGCTATTGTGCAAGTTCCTTATGATGCAAAGCTTAGCACAACCTTTGAGGACAACACCATCATAGACCAAAGAGAACGCACCCGTATTTTTGGACAGTATGATCACCTAAGGGTTTATGGAATGGATTACTTTAAAAAGCTTGCCAGTGTCGGCTTTGATGTTCAGGCCATAGATTACACAGCTACTTTAAGTAGTGAAGAGATACAGCGTTACAGACTCTACAGGGGAGAATTACTGCCCGTCTGTAAAAAATAAACGATTATTTTAAAATTAAATTTTTAAATCCTTTAGTGATGTAACTTTGAGCAGCTTGATTTGCATCAACATAGGTCAAATAACCATCTACATTTTTTAACCTACCAAGCATTGCTTTTGCTTTTTCAAAACC
>CBFHMO010000028.1:0-16780 GCA_965656925.1 Patiriisocius sp. | reverse complement strand
AATAGCAGCATAACCCTGCCCTACTCCTATACACATTGTAATAAGGGCGTATTTCTTTTTTGTTTGTTGTAACTCAAGAGCTGCACTATAGGCTATTCTAGCTCCTGTAACCCCCAGTGGATGACCAATAGCAATAGAGCCCCCATTAGGGTTTATTCTTGGGTCATCATCCTTTAAATCCCATGCACGAATACATGCCAAAGCTTGAGATGCAAAAGCTTCATTAAGTTCTATAACATCCATGTCTTCCATTGTAAGCCCTGCTTTTTCTAAGGCTTTATTAGAAGCTTTTACAGGACCAATACCCATAATTCTTGGTTCAACTCCAACTACCGCAGAGCTAACAATTCTAGCCAAGGGTTTTAAATTGTATTTTTTTACAGCATCCTGTGAGGCAATAAGTGTTGCTGCTGCTCCATCGTTTAGTCCAGAGGCATTACCAGCGGTTACACTTCCGCCCTCATTTTTAAAAGCGGGTCTTAATTTTGCAAGTATTTCTTTTGAAGAATTTGGCTTTATAAATTCATCATCTTTAAATACAATTGGATCTTTTTTTCTTTGTGGAATCTGTACTGGAACAATTTCTTTGGCCAAGCGTCCACTTTGTTGAGCGGCAGAGGCTTTCATTTGGCTGTTGTATGCAAAGGCATCTTGATCTTCTCGAGAGATGTTATATTTTGCTACTAAATTCTCTGCAGTAACCCCCATGCCGTCAACGCCGTATAAGGATGCCATTTTTGGATTTATAAAACGCCATCCAAAGGTAGAGTCATACATTTTACTGTCTCCTCCATACGCGCTTGAGGGTTTTGCCATTACATAGGGGCCTCTAGTCATGTTCTCAACACCCCCTGCAATAAACAAATCACCATCACCGGCTTTAATTGCCCTATTGGCATGTATAATGGCAGACAAGCCACTGCTACATAATCTATTTACAGTTTCTCCAGGTACGCTAAAGGGAAGCCCTGCTAGTAGTAAACTCATACGAGCCACATTACGGTTGTCTTCTCCTGCTTGATTGGCGCAGCCCATAATAACATCATCAAATGCCTCAAGAGGGATCTGTGGGTTATTTGAAACCAAAGCCTTGATCACATGTGCTCCCAAATCGTCTGTACGAATAGCGCTTAGTGTTCCTTTGTAATTCCCGATTGGTGTTCTCACCCCATCAATTATATATGCTTGTTTCATAATTTCATTTTAAATAGCCAAGAAAATAAACCCGCCATTGGGTCTGTATTGTTATTTTTCCCAATCCTTATTCGTTCTGTAAACAACTCCCTTAAAAAGCGCCACCAACTCATCCCCTTTTTTTACCTCAACGATATTAAAACCAACTTTGGTTTTTTGCACATCTAAAGTAGCCTCTGCAGTAATATAATCACCTAGGCTTAAAGCCTCTATATGATTGATACTTGTTTCTATAGATACTGCATACTTGCCATGTGTGTTTGCAGTAAAACCAAAGGCAGTATCTGCCAACGAATAACTAATACCTCCATGGGCCTTATCCATGCTGTTAAGCATTTCTTCACGTATGGTCATGCCTACTTTTACGCGGCCTACTTCACAGCTAAGAATCTCTATACCAAGCCAACTGCTATAGGCATCTTGAGAAAGCATTTTATAAGGTATTGTGGTTCCTTCCATTAAAAAAAAGTTTTATTATTTGCATTCATTCGTCTGAGTAATGCAGAACAACGATATCTATCCTCATGGTATTCATTATAGAGTGCATCAAGTTTTTTAACACACCAATCTATTGATTTTTCATCTGCCCAAGCCAATAGCCCTTTTGGGTAATTAACTCCTTTAGTCATCGCCGCGTCAATGTCTTTGGCACTTGCTATGTTTAAAAATAATGCATCTGCAGCTTCATTTATTAACATCACTAAAATTCTGTCTAAAATAGTGTTTAAAAGTGTTGGATTATATTCCGGCACTGGCCTTTGGGCTCCTGGAGCGTAATCGTAAAATCCTTTGCCAGATTTCCTGCCTAAATAGCCTGCTTCTGCAAAACGTTTTTGAGTAAATGACGGCTTGTATCTTGGATCATGGTAAAAGGCCTCAAATACAGTGTGTGTTACGGTATAATTTACATCATTTCCTATAAAATCCATTAGCTCAAAGGGGCCCATTTTAAAACCACCCACACTTTTAACGGCATGATCAATGGTAGCAAAATCTGCCAAACCTTCTTCATAGATTCTAAGGGCCTCTCCATAAAATGGTCTAGCAACTCTATTTACAATAAAGCCAGGGGTGTCCTTTGCAACTGCAACTACTTTTTTCCAGTTTTCAATAGTTGCCTGTGAGGTGGCAAGTACTTGTTTACTGGTTTGTATGGCAGGGATTACCTCTACTAGTTTCATAAGGGGGGCAGGATTAAAAAAATGAATCCCTATGCATCTCTCTGGGTTTTTTAAAGCAGAGGCAATTGATGCTATAGACAAAGAAGAGGTGTTGGATGCTATAATACAAGTGTCACTTACATAGCCCTCTAATTCTTGAAACACCTTCTTTTTAACCTCCATATTTTCAACGATGGCCTCAATGGTTAAATCACTATTTGCCAATTGTTTTAAAGTGTTTACGTAGCGTATGTTGTTTTGGATAGCGTCTTTCTCTTGAGGGGTAATACGCCCCTTCTCTACCAATCGGTTTGTGATTTTCTCTAAACTAGCTTTTGCTGTATCAAGCGCCTGTTGCTGTACATCAAAAAGTGTAACGATGCAGCCAGCAGTCGCTGCTACTTGAGCAATCCCAGAACCCATGGTTCCGCCACCAATAATACCTACATTTTTAATCATCTAGTTTCCTTTAAAGTTTGGTTTCCTTTTTTCGACAAAAGCGGTAACACCCTCTTTATAATCATTGCTATTTGCTGCTTGTATTTGCAGTTTGCTCTCTAGGGCTAATTGCTGCTCTAAGGTATTATTAAAAGATGCATTTAACAATTGTTTTGTAAGCCCTAATGCTTTGGTTGGCATTTGAGCCATATCAAGGGCTAGAGAAAATACCTGCTGCTGAAACGTTTCTGGGGTAAAGACTTTATACACCATGCCTAACTCTTGAGCTTGTGTTGCGCCTACTTTATCTCCCAGAAGCATTAGCGCCGATGCTTTTTGAAAGCCAATAAGTCTTGGTAAAAAAAAACTTCCAGCACTATCTGGAACCAGACCTATTTTACTGAACGCTTGTATAAAACTTGCCTTTTCACTTGCCACAACAATATCACAGGCTAGGGCAATATTTGCCCCTGCGCCAGCGGCTACTCCATTAACTGCAGCAATGATAGGTTTTTTGATGGCTCTAATTCTTTCAATGATAGGATTGTAGTGCTCTTCCAATATTTTTTTAAATCCTGGGTGTAATTCTGGAGTTGTTACTTCTTTTAAATCCTGGCCAGCGCAAAAAGCTTTACCCTCTCCGGTAAGTACTATAGCACGTATGTTTGGATCTGCCTCACAGGCATCTAACTGGTTTTGTAAAAGCAGGGCCATCTCACCATTAAAACTATTAAATACCTCGGGGCGGTTTAATGTTAAGGTTGCTACACCACTCTCTATACTAGTTGTAATACTTTTCATAGCTTTTTATACATCAGGATATACTCCTTGAGTCCCACTTGGGGTATTAATTTGTTATTTCAAACATTTAAAGTAATCAAAAGGCTCCAGACATGCTTCGCATTTAAACAATGCTTTACAAGCAGTAGACCCAAACTGGCTTACTAAATGTGTATTTGTACTTTTACATTGAGGGCAAATTACTTTTTTTGCACCTGCCAACAACACATCTTTATCTGCACTTTCAGATAAAGGTCTTGCAATTCCGTAGGCCTCCATTTTCTGTAATCCAGACTCACTAATCCAGTCTGTGCTCCAAGCTGGTGCCAATACAAGCTCCACGGTCACTTTTTTGCCCAGTGGGGCAAAGGCTATTTTTAAATCATCTCCAATAACATCCATTGCTGGACACCCAGAATAGGTGGGTGTGAGTTTAACATACACTGTCCCATCTTTTTCTATAGCCTCTCTTATTACCCCTAGATCCAAAACAGTTAATACTGGTATCTCTGGGTCACTTACCTGCCCCAAAATTGGAAGAAGATGTGTGTCTATATTGATGTTGGTTTGTGTCATTGTTTTTACCACTCCATGTTTGGGTAGGCGCGTTGCATGTATTGCAAATCTGCCAACAAATACCCCATGTGCTCACTGTGCACTCCTTTTTTACCTCCTCTAGAAAAATATGCGCTCTTTGGGACCTCTAGGTTTGCCAACTCACACAGACCTGTAACCTCTTTGTAATAAGATTCTTTTAATTTTGAAACATCTACTCCAATACCCTCTTGGGCCATTGCAGTATCTGCAGGAGTCATGTCAAAAAGCTCCTGTGTGTAAGGCCATAAATCATCAATAGCCTCTTGCATTTTGGCGGTACTCTCTGAGGTTCCATCACCCAAGCGTTTTATCCAGTCTCCAGAGAATCGTTTGTGATAACTCACTTCTTTGATTCCCTTTTTTGCAATAGCAGCTAAGGTTTCATCTTTACTGAATTGTAATTCTTGTAATAGCAATAAATGAAACACATCAAAAAGGTATTGACGCCCCATAACATATCCAAAATGGGTGTTGGGCTGTTCTACCAGTAACACATTTTTGTAGTGTCTTTCTAGACGTAAAAATGCGATATCGTCCTCCGTTTTATTTTCTCCTGAAATTTTAGCGGCATATTGGAAATAACTTCTTGTTTGACCAATAAGGTCCAAAGAAATGTTTGTGCCTGCAATATCTGTCTCTAAACTAGGGCCATGACCGCACAACTCACCAAGACGTTGTCCAAGAATGAGGCTATTATCTGCAATGCCTAGTATGTAATTGTATAAATGTTCGCTTTTCATATTACATATGCTTTATCTCGTCAGGCAACTTATAAAATGTTGGATGACGGTATACTTTGTCTTGAGCCGGCTCGAAGAGTTCTCCGTTGTTTTCTGGGTTACTAGCAGTTATATCACTGCTTTTTACTACCCAAATACTTACACCTTCATTGCGTCTTGTGTAGACATCTCTGGCGTTTTCAAGAGCCATATCCTCATCTGCAGCATGCAGGCTACCAAAATGACGATGTTCTAATCCGTTTTTACTTCTCACGAAGATTTCCCATAAGGGCCAATTATTATCCATATCTGTTGTATTTGATACTAGATTGCTATTTTAATTTTTAACGCCTCTTTTTTAGCGGCATGTGCCATGGCTGCATCTCTTACCCAAGCTCCGTTGTCCCAGGCAGCTACTCTTGCGCTAATACGCTGTTTGTTGCAGGGTCCGTGGCCTTTTACTACTTGCCAAAACTCATCCCAATCTATGGCTCCAAAATCATAACTTCCTGTTTGTTTGTTAAACTTTAAATCTGGATCTGGAATTGTTAAACCAAGTAAATCTGCTTGTGGTACTGTTTGATCAATAAATTGTTGTCGCAAATCATCATTAGACTTCCGTTTTAACTTCCACTTCATAGACTGCTCTGTATGAACACTCTCTGCGTCTGTTGGGCCTAACATCATTAAACTTGGCCACCACCATCTATTTAGGGCGTCTTGAGCCATATCTTTTTGCTCCTTGGAGCCCTTACAAAGCTTGAGCATAATCTCAAAACCTTGTCTTTGATGAAAACTCTCTTCTTTACACACTCGTACCATTGCTCTTGCATAAGGACCAAAAGAGGTATTACATAAAGGCACTTGATTTATAATGGCTGCGCCATCTACAAGCCAACCCACAGCACCCATGTCTGCCCAGGTTAGTGTTGGGTAATTAAATATTGAAGAGTACTTTGCTTTACCGCTATGCAGCTGCTGGTATAATTCTTCACGAGAAATCCCAAGTGTTTCGCAGGCAGAATACAAATAAAGGCCGTGTCCTGCCTCATCTTGCACCTTTGCAAGCAGTGCAGCCTTTCTTCTTAAAGAAGGTGCTCTGCTAATCCAGTTTCCTTCTGGTAGCATCCCTACAATTTCTGAATGGGCGTGCTGAGAGATTTGACGAATGTGTGTCTTTCTGTATTTCTCTGGCATCCAATCTTTAGCCTCTATTTTTTCATCACGTGCAATACGGGCTTCAAAAATCTCTTCTAAGTTTTTTATTTGTTCGTTACTCATAGTTTTTGGGATTTATACATCAAAATCAACTTTTACTTTATCTGTTGTTGGTACTGCTTGACAGCTCAAAACAAGGTTTTGTGATACTTCTTTATCATTGAGCGCATAATTTATTTTCATCTCTACATTGCCATCCAGCACTCTACACTTACAAGTAGAACACACGCCGCCCTTACAGGCAAAGGGTAAATCTGCACCAGCATCAAGTGCTGCATCTAAAATGTTATCAAAGTGCTCAGTCATGGTAAAATGAAATTCTTTACCACCATCTACAATGGTTACCTCAACTCCCTCTACGCTCTGCTTGGCTAGACGTTCAGCCCGTTTTTTATCCTCCTCGCTTAAACCAGAGACAAATAACTCATAGTGTATATTGGCCTCTGGCATACCAGCATTCATTAGTGCTTTTTGAACCAAAAATATCATTTCTTCAGGGCCGCACAAGAAGGCTTCGTCTAGTGATGGAACATGTACTAATTTACTGAATATTTCACCTAATTTCTCTTGTGTAAAACGCCCGTTAAAAAGCTGTGCATCTCTATGCTCCTTGGTTAGAAAGTAAAAAATCTCTAACCTCCCAAAATACTGATTTCTAAGCTGTTCTATTTGTTCCTTAAAGATAATAGATTTTACAGTACGATTCAAATAGAATAATTTAAACCTAGCTTTTGGCTCTTTTGCTAAATGTGTTTTTATCATCGATAATACCGGAGTAATACCACTTCCAGCCACAAAGGCAATGTATGTTTTCTCTTGGCTAGAGATAGCAACACCAAACTTACCACTTGGAGGCATCACCTGCAGAGTATCTCCTGTTTGCAAGACCTCATTTACGTAGCTAGAGAATACACCACCAGGAATTTTTTTTACAGCTACCTGCCACTGCTTATCTACCATACTAGAACAAATACTGTAAGAGCGTCTTGTGTCTTGGCCATCAATGATTGCCTTTAAGGTAAGGTGTTGGCCTTGGGTATAATAAAACGCCTGGGTTAAACTAGCGGGCATTTCAAAGGTAATAACAGAGCAGTCTGGGGTTTGCTTAGAAATATCCTTAATTTTTAATGTATGAAATGTAGCCATATACGTGTATTATTTTACAAAACTAACGATTGTTAGTTAAACTAGCAAATATCTCAAAATAATTATACAATACCAGATATAAGAACCGCTACCAATTCTTTCTTCAAAACATTCACCTCTAGTTTTCCTCGTTTCTCATTCCAAAGATAGAGGGTTCTTAAAGTAGACAATATCGAGAAAAGGATAACCTCAGGTTCTTTGGCCTTAATTTGTTTTTCTTGGATTCCTTGTTTTATAATACTCCTGAAATTTTCCTCGTACAGATCTCGCATGGCAATAAAGTCTAACAAGTCTTGGCCATCTAAGTGCATCCAATCATTGTTTAAGGCCGCTATAGCATCTGCATGATGCAGTGTGATATCTATGTGAACTTCAATGAGTTTTTTAAGGCGCTGCAGTGCAGTGCCGTCTTGAGAAGTAATGGTTTGAGTACTGTTGGTGAACTTTTGAGCAACATGAAGCACCAAGGAGGATAATATTTCTTGTTTGCCTTTAATGTGGTTGTATAAACTTGCCGCCTTTATATCCATTTGCTGGGCAATGTCTCTCATTGAAACGGCGCTGTATCCTTTTTCTTTAAAAAGTTTTGCAGCGACAATAACTATTTCTTCTTTGCGGTTGTGTTTCATTACAGTAAATATAACAAACAATTCTGGCATTCAGAACCAGGGGCTTGTAAAGCCTTAGAAAATCAAAGCTGGAAACAGAATAATTTGCGAGATAAAAGTCATAAAAAAAGCCCCACTAGTGTAGGGCTTTTTTTAAAATATGTGTCTTAAATTAATAGTTCCAAAGATCTATTTCAATGTTTCTAATTTGTTCTTTTATTCTGTCAGACTCCAAAAGTTGCATAAAGGCATTTTCACTTATGTATTCTTTAACCTCTCTATCCCCTTGAACATTTTCTTCTTTGTAAATAAGACTATTAAACCTTCTTGAGTTTAATAAATGGTCGAAAGAAATAGGTCTTGATGTGTTTTTTCTGTTAAAAGCCTTTGCCTCATGTAGCACTGTTCGTGCTGCTGGAAAATAAACCCAAAATAATTCAACTAAATTATCACCACCACCATCATCTGCAAAAGCTTTTGATCGTGCCTCTGGAGCAACAGGACAAATTCCCAGTACACGGTACCTAAGTTCGCCAAGGCGAGAATCTAAATACCATAATCCGCGAATTCTCCATTGTTCAATATCTGCAGCATCAAGAGTGAATTCTCTAATATACTCATCATCTACAATACCTTCTGCATTGAATTGATCAATACCATAATCAGTAGTATCTCTATACACCAAAGAAGCATCTAAATCTTTTAGAGTTCTTTTTTGAGTAAAATAAGAATCAGAATACACATCTTGTATGGTACCATTTTTCATATTAGTAACAAGAACATCATACAAAGGACGTCTATCCGAACCAATATTATTGGTGTCTATAGGGTAGTACAAAGGAAAGTTTACACGCTCATCAAGATCGATGATTTCCCAAGTGGCTTTAGACCAGAGTAAATCACGCTCATCTATATAACCATAAGGCAATGGCTCATCATTATCATAAGTGAGTTGATCCAAGGTCTTTATTCCAATATCCTCAGGTGTTGTTGAGTTTAATATATTTAATTGTGCACTTGCACTAGATATACCCATAACAACAACAAAAGCAGCTAAAACTATGTTCCTTAATTTCATTTGTTCCTTTTTATTAAAAAAGTAATCATAATAATCACACCTGATAATAACGCATATCACGCGTGATTATTATATTTCTTAATTTGTTAACTCAATACAGATTGGAGAAATCTTCTTCAATTTGTATCCGCTGTTTCCAGCTATATTTGCAGTGATATCGAAAATCTGTAAGGTCTCACCACGCTTTGCTCTTTTAAGAGCTCCAGAGGCTTGACTATTTAATTTTCTGCCATTTACCTTGATTGTTGGTTGACCACTTACTTTGAAACTAAATCCAGTTACATTTAACTTAAGATCAAAATCAAAATCCTGTAATGCTGCACCAACACTTGACTTCTCAAGTCCTTGACGTTGCATTCTAACACAACCTCCATCTCCATCTTCACCACGAATGGTTCCTGTTGGGCGTGGAATATCCTTAATACGGAACGTAGCACTATCTCTTACAGGGTCCCCGTCAGGAAGGGTACCGGAAACATTAATAGTTACTTCTCTACCTGTGCCTGGATTCATCATATACGAACTTCCTTTCACTTTACTTAATCCTGAAGCGTTAGCTCTGATTTTGTTATCTTGAATACCAGCAAATGTAATAGTCATTGGATTAGATACCCCGCGGTATACTACATTCATTTTATCTGCGGCTATGGTAGCATTGTTTGGCTTATTAATAGTTGTAAACTTTTTGTCTACAAGTACCTCCACCTCATTACCATCTTGCAGGTAAACAAGTTTTCCAGTAATTTTATGATCACCAACTGAACCAGTTCCTACTTTGAGAACTACTTTACCACCGTCATAGTCAAATTGGTTTTGCTTAACCTCTTTTCCATCTACCAATAACTCAACTCTTGCAGGCTTTGTAGAAGCATCTACGCGACCCAAAGATAACATTCCATCGAAGGTAGAACCTGTGTAATATGCCCCTTTTGAGGTTGTCATTACAGTCTCGTAGTTGTCAAGCTTTGCAAGTTGCTTTAGATTTCCTGAAAGAAGTGTTGATAACAATTGGTTTTCTACAGATTTGATATCATTTTGGATTTGCGTCATTTTGGTTAATGAAGAAACCAAAGGAAAAGCAACATAATTATAGCTTATGTAGTTTTTAACCACTCCCTCACCATCTGTTATATCTGCGGAACTAAAGTCGCTATTAAGTTGATTTGTCAAGGTTGGATTGGTATCTGCAAGTAATGCAACCATTCCTTCTCTGTAGGTATCCATTTGATCCAAAAACTCTTGACCTGCTTCAGTTAATTTACCTCCTTCATAATAGAGAGCATCTAAATAACTTGAAGTATCCATAGTCTCATAATCTGTCTTATCCTCGACCTCTGACAAAAGCATCTCTTTTTGAAGTGCTATATAATCGTTGTAGGTTTTTGAAAGCTGATCTGCTGCATTAGCTGTTGCTGCTGCTGCCTTAAACTCATCATTCTCATCAGCTTTTTTTGAAATCTCGGCCAACGCTAAAGAGTTTTTTGACGCATAACTTGTATTTGCGCGGTCTAATTTTTCATTTATTGAACCAAATGCAGACAATACTTCTTTTGACATATTTAATGCCAACATCGCGATGAAAACCAAGTACATTAGGTTAATCATCTTCTGTCTAGGGGTTTGTTTTCCTCCTGCCATAATTTTATTTTAAATATTTTTATTTAGTGAAATTATGATTAGTTTCTGCTCATTGCTGATAACATACCACCGTATACTCCGTTTAATGAAGAAAGGCTTGTCGTTAAGTGCTCCATTTGTGCTTTTAATTGCTCTGCATTTTCTGCAACACGCTCGTTAACTTCTGCTTGGCGAGATGTAGACTCTACCTGTACTTTGTAAAGACTATTTAATGATTCCATTTGGGCAGCAGCCATTGCCATTTCTTCACTATATTTTTTTGTTGAGTTTAAAGCATCTGCACTTGGAGACATTCCTTTTGCAGCTTCCTCTAAAGCAGAAATACTTGTAGAAAGACTTGTAATTAACTCACCGTCGATACGAGCATCCTTTAACATTTCATCTAATTTTTTAGATAAAAGTCCTTCTGGAGATTCTCCTTTACCACCAGAGGCAGCACCTCCAGCTAATTCTGGATATACTAAAGACCAGTCTAGATCATCGTCTATTGGCTCAAAAGCAGAAATAGCAAAAATTAATGCCTCTGTTACAAGACCAACTGTTAATAATGTATTTCCGTCAAATGGAAAACCAAAATCCCAGTGAAGAATTTTAAATAATGCTCCAATAATTACAATCGATGCTCCAAGGCCATAGGCCATGTTAAATAATTTTTTTGTTGACTTTGACTGTGCCATAATAATTTTTTTTTAGATTAAGTTAAGTATTTGAGTTTGAGTTTTTTTAACGTTTTATCTCGCGTCACCGAAGTTTTGATTTAAAGTAATATCTGTACCCATGTAATCTTGTACGGTTCTAAAACCAATGTAGCTTCTTGCAGAATCTGCATATTCATAGTTTCTTGAACTAACCTCTAAAAAGTAGGCAACATCTTTCCATGAGCCGCCACGGGTAACCTTACGCATGTTTGTTGGGTCATTTACAAGAGGATTCATTGTTGAGTTGTAGTCATAAGAAGCAGCCTCGTAAGAACTATCTACCCACTCGGCTACATTACCTGCCATGTTAAACAGGTTGTAGTCATTGGGCTCATATGAATTGGCCTCTACAGTATACAAAGCCTGATCTGCGGAATAATCTCCACGAAGGGGTTTAAAATTTGCCAAGAAACAACCTCTGTCATTTTTAGTGTAAGGTCCTCCCCAAGGAAAATCTCCTCCTTGAATACCACCACGAGCAGCGTATTCCCATTCTGCCTCACTAGGAAGACGGAAAGAGTTTACGAATTCACGATCTCTTTTTTTCTGGTTTGAATTTTTGTATAAAGTTCTCCAAGCGGCAAATGCTTTGGCTTGTTTCCAGGTTACACCAACCACAGGATAGTCTCCATAAGCCTCGTGCCAGAAATAATCATTGTGCATTGGCTCGTTGTAGGAGTAGTTGAAGTCTCTAATCCAAACAGTGGTGTCTGGATAAATGTTAAGACTTTCTTTTTTGATAAAATCTTTTCTTTTACCTGCCTTGCCTTGTGCAGCCTGCCCAATGTCCATATAAGAATATTGAAAATTAAGCTTTGACACATCTAAGGTTCGCTGCCCGTTGTAAGACTCTTCCATAGGCAGATACATACTGTCCATAACCTCAACGTAATACTCATCAGGATACTCTGCAGTGTCCCAAATTAAATCTATGTTATTATTGATTTTTTTACCTGCATAAAAATCATCTCCCATGCCTTCGTAATTATCTTCCATGTATTGGTCATAGGGAGTTTTCTCTTCGTCTTCGTTGGCAAGAAAAGCAAAATCTCCAATACCCGCTTCTCCATCTCCAGGAGTTTCTCCTAACTCATCTGCTAGGATAGCTAATTTTCTACGAATTGTTGAATCTCTAACCCACTCTACAAATTGACGGTATTCTGAATTAGTAATTTCTGTTTCGTCCATATAAAAAGACCGTACAGTAACCGTTTTTGTAGGGGCATCATTAACAGAAACAAAATCGTCTCCAGATTTACCCATAACAAAGGCACCACCTGGGATAAGAGTCATTCCGTAGGGCTTTTCTGGGAGCCATTTTTTACCTTTTACTCCAACAAGTTCTCCTCTGTCTCCAGAGTTACAACTGGACATTAAGGCAACAATCGCAGCCAATGCAATAAACTTTTTCATAGGTACTAGGTTAAATTCTAATTTCAAGTGTGTAAACCTATCGATATATTTTAAAAAAAACAACAATTTTCTTAAAAAACACTTGTTAAAAATTATTCAATTTTAATTGGTCAAACTTCATTCTTTCGGCGGGCTTTAAGCCACCTTTCAGGTATTTCCTGATTTGTTGCACTCAAATATTCGCCATAGGTGCATGGTAATAACGTTGATGATTTCAATTTATTATTAATATTTGAAATAAAAGGCAATTCTATCCACCATCTTCCCGTCTTGTTGCTTTTTTTAAATATTAAAACCTCGTCTTCAATAGGCACCTTATAGGTTGTGTAGTTTTTTTGATCTGTAAAATCGTCATCAGAAACCCTAAAATTTACACCCTCAATAAAATACCACAGTACTTGAGCAAGCAGCATTGCCCCAGATTTAGAATCTGTAAAATCTGTAATTTCAAATAACGAAAAAGAAGATACTTTACTACTTATTCCTGCATATCTAGATATTGCACAAATCTCTCTACCGTCAAACCCATTTGGATTCTCCTTATTATGACTCCCTAATTCTGCGCTTTTTATTGCAGAAATATCTAGGGTTACCAAATCTGCATTTCTAAAGATAGGTTCTACGTCTTTAATATCTGCAGTAACAGCTCCTAATCTGTGGGCATCAAAATAAAGCGCCTCCATAAGTGCAATCTCTTGAGGTGGATTAAAAAATGATTGATACCCCAGCACACTATAATTAAATAAATTGTAAGGTTTATCTACAATAATTCTACCAACATAAGACTTATTGGTTATATCCGCCTCTGCATCTCCTAAATCAAAGCGGCTATCGATGTTAACCATATTAATCATTGAGGCAACACCGTCATAGGCACGGTATTGCGCATACAAGCCGTCTTGGCTTGCTCCTAATACAATTGGAATGATGTTTTTTTTAAGCAGCGCGGCAGTAACTGTTTTAACAGCAAAATAAGAATCCTCAACACTGGCGCCTTTTTCTATATCTCCAAGGTCTGCAATAGTATGTTTCCAGTTTCCAGGATACAGCCCATAGAGGGACATTCTAACAGCATCAAAGTTTATGTCAAGGCCCATATAATTGACATCACGCCTGTTTTCTTTACATCCAAAAATAGCAAACTTTACCTCTTTTAAATCTGGCAACTCGCCCTTGATCGTATGCACTAACAATTGCTTCCCTATAGTGCCTACAGGCAGCACCTCACGGTGTGCGATAATAGACTTTGAGACTGGGGTAAGAAATTCTATCAAAAGATGTTACTATATGGTGTTTGGTTATTTTTTCTTTGCGGTAGCCTTCTTTTTTGCAGGCGCTTTTTTCTTTGCTGCGGCTTTTTTCTTCTTTTTCTTAGGGGCATTTTTCTCTAAAATGGCCTGGGCATCCTCCAAAGTCATTTTTTCTGCCTTTGTTGTTTTTGGCAACTCAATTTTTGTTTTACCCTTTAAAAGGTTAAAGCGACCCCATCTAGCTTTCTCTAGACGAATCCCTTCTTCTTCCCAATTATGAATAAGCTTGTCAATCTCTTTTTGTTTTTTGGTCTCTATCAACTCAATAATATCTGCATCGCTTAGAGAATCAAAGTCATACTTTTTATTGACATTAATAAACATGTTGTTCCATTTTATAAAGGGGCCGAAACGACCTGTCCCTTTTTGTACTGGCAAGTCTTCATAGATATAAACCGGAGCATCTGCTTTTTTCTTTTCTTCAATAAGCTCAATTGCGTAAGCCATATCTACATCAAGAGGATCCATACCTTTTGGCAGAGAAACAAACATTTTTCCAAATCTTACATAGGGCCCAAAACGACCGTTATTGACATCTACCTGCTCATCTTCATAGGTACCCAAATCTTTTGGAAGCTTAAACAAATCCATGACCTGGTCAAAGGTCACTAAATGCAATTGCTGGTCTGGACGCAGGCTTGCAAATTTTTTCTCCTCATCATCTGGGGCACCAATTTGAGCCATTGGTCCAAATTTCCCTAGACGTACAAGAACCGTTCTGCCACTTTCTGGATCTTTTCCTAAAATACGTTCTCCACTTTCTCTTTCTGCATTTTCTTTAACATGCTCTACAGTTGGATGAAACTTTCCGTAGAATTCTTTTAGCATATGCTTCCAGTTCTCTTTACCATCTGCAATGTCATCAAAATCTTGTTCTACTTTTGCTGTAAAATTAAAATCTAATACCGAGGAGAAGTGCTCCACTAGAAAGTCATTTACAATCATCCCAATGTCTGTAGGCACTAATTTTCCTTTATCACTCCCTATGGTTTCCAAAAGTGTGTTGTCTTTTAAAATTTGGTTTTCTAGTGTGAGTTGAAGGTATTTTCTTTCTACGCCTTCTACGGTTCCTTTTTCAACATATTTTCTACTAATTATTGTTGAAATTGTAGGTGCGTATGTAGAAGGTCTTCCAATACCCAGCTCCTCTAGTTGCTTTACCAAAGAAGCCTCTGTAAAACGGTACGGAGGTCTTGTAAAACGCTCTGTGGCGGTAATATAATTAGCATCTAATGCGTCTGCTTTATTTAATTTTGGAAGCATCCCTTCCTGTTCCTGCTCGTCATTATCAACTCCTTCAAGGTATACTTTCAAAAACCCATCAAATTTAATCATCTCTCCGTTTGCGGTAAACTGCTCTTTCACCCCTTGAGATGAAGTAATCGCAATTTTCACATTGGTGCGCTCTAATTGAGCATCACTCATCTGTGAGGCCAGGGTGCGTTTCCAAATTAAATTATACAATCGTGTTTGATCATAATCTCCCTCAATGCTATGACGAGACATTTCTGTAGGTCTAATTGCCTCATGCGCCTCTTGTGCTCCTTTAGACTTGCCTTTATATTTTCTTGGGTGGCTGTAAGCCTCTCCAAAACTTTTAGTGATTTCTTTTGCTGCAGCCTGTTGGGCATCGTTTGATAGGTTTACACTATCTGTTCTCATGTAGGTGATTAAACCTGCCTCGTACAAACGCTGAGCGATGGTCATTGTTTTTCCAACAGAGAAATACAATTTTCTTGCAGCTTCTTGTTGCATGGTAGATGTTGTAAAAGGTGCTGCAGGTGATTTTTTTGCAGGCTTTTTAATTAAATCTGCTACACTGTAAATAGCGTCAATGTTTTTTTCTAAAAATGTACGAGCTGCTGCTTGTGTTTGAAAATTCTTTGGCAATTTGGCCTTAAAACTTTTGCCTTGAGCAGTTACAAACTCTGCGTCTATTCTGTAACTTGCCACAGGGTTAAACGCCTCTATTTCCCGCTCCCGTTCTACAATCAGACGCACTGCAACACTTTGTACACGCCCGGCAGAAAGCCCACCTTTTACCTTTCGCCACAACACTGGAGACAGCTCATAACCAACGAGCCTGTCTAGAATTCTTCTAGCCTGTTGGGCATTCACTAAATTATAATCTATTTGTCTTGGGGTTTCAATGGCTTTTAAAATAGCGGTCTTAGTAATTTCATGAAAAACAATACGTTTGGTATTTTCTTCTTTTAGGTCTAGCTCTTCAGCAAGGTGCCATGCAATTGCTTCTCCCTCACGATCCTCATCACTTGCTAGCCAAACCATTTCAGCTTTTTTGGCGGCTTTTTTTAAATCTGCAACTAGTTTTTTCTTATCTGTAGAGACTGTATATTTTGGCGTAAAATCACCATCAACATCAACACCCAGTTCTTTAGAGGGAAGGTCTGCTATGTGTCCAAAACTTGATTGTACTTTAAAGTCTTTCCCTAAAAACTTTTCTATCGTTTTTGCCTTTGCAGGTGACTCTACAATTACTAAATTTTTTGCCATTGTATAATTATATGTGGGCTACAAAAGTATGTGAATTTTTTTTAAAGAAAATTTTCAACTCATATTTTTAAGTTAATTTTTAGAGTAACACCTATTTATATAGTTGTGAAATAAGCAAATTTAAATGAACGCCAAAGCCTAAAAAGCAACAGATTAAACAACTTAAAAATGAAACAGTAAAGAATACTTTAATTATCTATTTATGGTCAAAAAGCATGTGTATCAATTTTTAAAAAGATCAAAAGAAATCTGCCATAATGTCATAAACG
>CBFHMO010000027.1:0-16804 GCA_965656925.1 Patiriisocius sp. | reverse complement strand
CACTTGTTTGTTTGAAGCAGCTGCAAGGGTTAAAATTTCAGAAAGAGTAGTGATAGACTGTGCAATTGTTTTGTGGGTATTACGCATTTGGAAATTCTCTGAAATAGAAAATGGATAGCCTAAATACGTTATTTCTGGATGTGAGATGGCTGCTTGCGCTCCCCTTATATTTGCAACTATTGCCAGCAACTTGGTCTGGGTAGAAGACATATCCAGCTCAGATAAAACCGCAGCAGTATCCACCATTTGAGGAATGGCTTTTGGAGACACGAAGCTCCCAAAATCAATGGTATCAAAGCCGCAATTCAATAAAGATTGAATGTACTGAACTTTTTGGTCAGTAGGGATCCAGTCTTTAATACCTTGCATGGCATCTCTTGGACATTCTATAAGTTTCACGTCTTGCATCTTCGTAAAGATAAAAGTAAAATGTGTAGATAACCAAAAGTGAGGTATTACTTTTTAATAGAAATTTTATTTGTCTATTTTTAATTATATTTACCAAAATAAAAATACTATGAAAACCCTTATAAAACCTACTCTTGCTTTATTGTTTTTTATTGCTTTATTCGCCCTGCCAACTCAAGTGGCGGCACAATTAAACCAAGACAAAACTACACCATTTTCAATTTCTATTGAAATAGACAACAACAATACTACCCTAAGATGTAATGGAGGATGTGATTGGAAAAAAATCACATTAAAACAAGACAACACTACTATAAATGAAAATGGAATTGCAAAGACAAAAGACGCTAGTAGTGATGCCCTTTATTTATTTAATGTCCAAAAAACCGCAAATGGTATTAGGTTAGATAATTTAAAGGGAACCCAATGGAAAGAGGCTATAGACATTTCATGCAGCTCTAAATGCACTCTTGTGGTAAACCAATTTGGATTGGCACAATAATATTAGGGTACTAGTATAAAAGCTGCAATTGCCAAAAACACCAAAATCTGTAACCACTTTAAAAAAACGCCTGTGTGTTTGTTTTTATTTAAAAAAGTAGAAACACGCCCTGCAAGCAAAGCAATTGTTGCAAAAACAATAAAACTTACCACCATAAAAGTAATGCCTAATACATAAAATTGGAGCACAGTATCTGCTTGTGGCTGCCATAAGAACTGAGGGAATAAGGCAAGAAAAAAGAGCATTACCTTAGGGTTTAATAAATTCATGAGTACCCCTTGTTTAAACAATTGACCGTAGCTCTTCTTAGGTGTATTTTGTGAAAATTCAAGAGTTGCATCACTCTTAAAAACAGCATAGGCTAAGTATAATAAATACAATGCTCCTACTACTTTTATACCAAAAAAAAGAGAGGGGTTTGTTGTAATCACTGCAGAAAAACCAAAAGCCAACAAAGTAGTATGTACAATACAGCCGCTTATCAGCCCTGCCGTGGTGGCCAGAGCGCTTCTACTGCCGTTTACTATAGACTGAGTTAGCACATACATATTATCTGGCCCTGGGCTTAGGGCTAAAACACAAGTGGCAACAACAAAAGAAAGAAGGGCTTCAATCATGTTTTGTTGTTATACAGTTTGAGAAATAATAGCCTTATTGATGTTTTTTATAAGTCGAGGTCCTTCATAGATAAAACCTGTGTAAATCTGCACTAAATCTGCACCTGCATTTATTTTTTCTAAAGCATCTTCTGGGCTATGTATCCCTCCTACCCCAATAATTGGAAATGCTTTGTTGCTTTTTGTGGACAGGTGTTTTATAACCGCTGTGCTGGTGTCTTTAATTGGTTGGCCACTTAAACCACCATTACCAATTTGTTGTAATTTTTCTTGTGATACAGATAGCCCCTCTCTATTTGTTGAGGTATTACTTGCAATAACACCATCGAGCTTGGTGTGCAGAACAAGCGCTACAATTTCATCTAGCTGTGTGGTATTTAAATCTGGCGCTATTTTTAACAAAATAGGTTTTTGGACGGCAAATTTTTTATTGGCTTTTTGTACTGCGCCAATTAATTCTTCTAGATAAGCTTTGTCGTTTAACTTGGCATGACTCCCTACATTTGGACAACTTACATTCAAAACAAAGTAATCTACATAGGGATGTAGTGCATTAAAGCAGGTTAGGTAATCTTGGGTATAATGCTCTGGAAGTGTTTGGGTGTTTTTACCTATGTTTCCTCCTATTATAAGTTTTCCTTTGTTTTTTTTAAGCTCAGTTATCGCTTTGTCAAGGCCTTTGTTGTTAAAGCCCATTCTGTTTATAATACCTTGATCATCTTTAAGACGAAACAATCTCTTTTTAGGATTCCCCTGCTGCCCTAGAGGCGTAGTGGTGCCTATTTCTATAAAACCAAAACCAAAATTTGCTAGCTCATTATACAAAACCGCATTTTTATCAAATCCAGCTGCAAGACCTACGGGGTTAGAAAATTTCAGCCCAAACAATTCTCGCTCTAGTGCAGGATGCTTAATTTGGTATAAACTTCTAAACAACCCTCCAAAACCTATAAGATGTGCTAACTTAATCAAAGAAAAAGTAAAGTAGTGCACCTTTTCTGGATCAAAACTAAAGAGTATAGGACGTAAAAGAGTTTTATACATGGCGAAAAATCTTACTGCAAAAATAAGGTATAAAGTCATTACTATTTATGGTGATTATGTTTATTTTTAACAAGCAATTTTTTTAAGAAATTTCAAGTATAAAGGTCACATATTATGATAGATAAAAAACACTTAATTGATAGGTTTATAAGTTACGTTACCGTTGACACAGAAAGTGATCCAACCAGTGACAGCACTCCTAGCACCGCCAAACAATGGGATCTTGCCAATGCTTTAGTTGAAGAACTAAAACACATAGGGCTAGAAGATGTTACCATAGATGACAATGCATACATCATGGCCACATTGCCAAGCAATGTACCACACCAGGTGCCCACTATTGGGTTTATATCACATTTTGATACTACTCCAGATTTCACTGGCAAAGATGTAAAGCCTCAAATCATAGAAAATTATGATGGAAAAGATATTGTTTTAAATAAGGAGCAAGATATCATTCTATCTCCTTCTTATTTTGAGGATTTATTATTATACAAAGGACAAACCCTTATTACCACAGATGGCACCACTTTATTAGGAGCAGATGACAAAGCTGGTATCACTGAAATAGTTAGCGCCATGGAGTATCTAGTGCAACACCCAGAGGTAAAACATGGAAAGATTAGGATAGGTTTCACTCCAGATGAAGAAATTGGTCGCGGCGCCCATAAGTTTGATGTCGAAAAATTTGGCGCAGATTGGGCATACACAATGGATGGTAGCCAAGTTGGAGAATTAGAATATGAAAATTTTAATGCCGCCGGCGCCCTAGTTTCTATAAAAGGAAAAATAGTACATCCAGGCTATGCAAAAGGGAAGATGGTAAACAGCATGTACATAGCTACAGACTATATCAACTCATTACCAAGATTAGAAACACCAGAGCATACCCAAGACAGGCAAGGGTTCTTTCATCTATACAGTGTAAAGGGAGAGGTAGACAGTACACAGTTACAGTATATTATAAGAGACCATGACAAAGAACATTTTGAGGCTAGAAAAGAAATGATGCTCAAACTCGCCGATGAATTAAACTCACAATTAAAAGAGCCGCGGGTATCTGTTGAAATTAAAGATCAATACTTTAACATGCGTGAGAAAATAGAGCCTGTTATGCACATTGTAGCTATCGCAGAAAAAGCAATGGAGCAAGCTGGTATAAAACCCCTAATAAAACCTATTCGTGGAGGAACAGATGGATCTCAGCTTAGTTTTAAAGGCTTGCCTTGTCCTAATATATTTGCGGGAGGGCACAATTTTCATGGCAGGTATGAATATGTTCCTGTAGAGAGCATACAAAAAGCCATTGAGGTGATTGTTAATATCGCCCAACTAGTTGGAGAGAAAAAATAGTAAAAACCCTACCCTTATGGGTAGGCATAAAAAAAACCTCTAGTAGCAATACTAGAGGTTTTTTATAGAATAAATACTATTATTATTTCTTAGCTACAGTGGTGTTAACTTTTGCACTAATCTCCATAGAGATAGAAGAAATTTCAAATTTCATCTTACCAGCACCTGTCTCAATTACACAGCTACCATCGTCGTTAAGACTCAATAACTTACCGTGCAGTCCACTTTTAGTGACAACTTTATCACCAGTTTTAAGTGCTTCTAGATACTTTTTTTCTTTCTTTTGTTTTTGTAATCCCGGACGTATTAAAAAGAAATACATCACAACAAATAACAAAAGCAAAGGTAACATTTGAGATATATCTCCCATAATAATTTATCTATTTTATATTATTTTGATACACCTGGTACAGCTGCTGCTCCCGCTTTAGGGTTTACAAAAGCTTTGATCATTAGTGTTTCTTTTCCTGCTTGTGTATTTGCAGTAATAGTTATGGTTTTGCTAACTTGGTTTTTTCCACTACCATTAAATTTCACTAACATCTCACCAGACTCACCTGGAGCAACAGGTTCTTTAGTGAACGTTGGTACTGTACAACCACAACTACTTTTTGCGTTTACAACAACTAGATTGCTTTTTCCAGTGTTTGTGTAGGTAAATATATGCTCTACTGGAGTACCTTGAGTAATCTCACCAAAGTCAAATTGCTTCTCATCAAATGTCATAACTGGAAATTCACCAGTTTTAGAATCACGATCTGCTGCTTTAGTAACATTAGTCTCAACTACGCTATCTGCAGCGTTTTTCTTGCAAGATGTAAAAGCAAATAATGCGATTACAGCTATTGCTAAAATTGAATTTTTCATAGTATAAATAATTAAAGATTTTTAAGTGCGGCTAAATTAAGTATTTTTTATAGACTATCGAAGTCCACGCCCAATTTTATTCAACTTTTTAGAGCTCTCAAATTCTTTAACCAGCTTATCTAAAATTCCATTAATAAAAATACTACTCTTTGGAGTAGAATATTCTTTGGCAATTTCCAGATACTCATTTATAGTTGCACGTACAGGAATTGATGGGAAATCTAAAAACTCTGAGATACCCATTTTTAGGATAATCATATCCATTTCTGCAATACGCTCTTTATCCCAATTAGGGGTTTTACCCTCAATTTCTTGGCTTAACTTTTCATCATTAAGAACAACTTTGGTAAACAACTGCTTAGCATATTGTTTGTCATCCTGGTTTTTATATAATTCTGGCAGTAGTATGGTGCGAACGTTTTTTTCTGAAATTTTAGACAACATCTTAGCCAAAGCAGTATTCACTATAGGAAAGTCATCTACCCAGGTAAGTCTTTTATCCTCGATGTACTCGTAATACTTGTCACTAGGTGCTATCACTTTTTTGAACAGACTTACCAAAAAATCTTGGTCTTCTTTAAAACTAGTGCTCTGTTTTTGAATGTATTGTTTGTAAAAGTCTTTTGCTCTTAACTCTTTTAAAAGTAGGGTTACATACTCACCGTCTAACCCCCAATAATTAAGCTTTTTGTTTTCAATGTAGTTTGAGAGATCTTCATTTTGCTCAATTAAATCTAACACCTTATTATCTAAAAAAGTAGTGCTGAAATTCTTTTCTTCACTGGTAGCTAAATGTTTTTGCTGAGAAGTTACCAAGAATTTTCTATCCGCTTTTCTCATTTCAACAAGTAGTTGTAAAGACAAAGCATATAAGTCTAACATTTGGTCTATGCTGTAAAACAAAAACTTTTCTTGCTTTTCAAGATTAGGGTCTGTACTCTGGCGCAGTGCATATATAGATTGCAAAACCTTTACCCGTATGTGTCTTCGTGTTAGCATAGTATGAAAGAACTTAAAAAATGATTGATATTAACATTTCTGTAAACAGAAACAGTACAAAACAACACAACCCCTGGTAGTGCTCGGCAAAGATAATACTTTTAAAAAACTGATTAGGCTTTTTCTGCTTTTCTTGCATCAATTCTTGCTTGAGCAATATTTAAAGCAGCTTGCTGGGTTGTAATGTCCTCTTGTTCAGCCTTATTTAAAATTTCTAGGGTTGTGGTATAGATATTTTCTGTTTTGCGAATAATTTCTTGTTTACCGTAGTTTTCAAGCTCAGCATATACATTAATAATACCACCGGCATTAATTAAAAAATCTGGCGCATATACAATTCCTCTTTCTCTTAATAATACAGCGTGTTTATTTTCATCTGCCAGCTGATTGTTTGCCGCACCTGCAATTACTTTTGCTTTTAACTGTTTTACAGTATTATCATTTAAAGTAGCTCCTAAAGCGCAAGGTGCATAAATATCCATCTGCTCGTTATATATATTACTACCAGAGTAAATCTCTACACTATACTTATCTCTTACTTGTTGTAAACGCTCCTGATTAATATCACTGATAAATACCTTGGCACCTTCGTTACTTAGGTGCTCTACCAAAGCTTCTCCTACATTACCAATCCCTTGAACGTACACTACTCTATTCTCTAAATCATCACTACCAAAGGCATACTTTGCAGAAGCTTTCATACCCATAAAGGTTCCGTAGGCAGTAATTGGTGATGGATTTCCAGCGCCACCCTTCTCTTCACTAATACCGGTAACATAAGGTGTTACAGTTCTTACTAAATCCATATCACTGGTTGCCATACCAACATCTTCTGCCGTTATATATCTACCTCCTAGGCTATGAACAAATTCACCAAATTTTAACATAAGCTGTGGTGTCTTTTGTGTTTTGGCATCTCCTATGATAACTGCTTTTCCACCACCTAGATTCAAGCCCGTAATTGCAGACTTAAAAGACATCCCTCTAGAGAGACGCAACACATCATTTAATGCATCTTGCTCATTGTTATATTGCCACATTCTGGTACCTCCAAGTGCAGGTCCTAAGGTGGTGTCATGAATACCAATTATTGCTTTTAATCCTGTATCTTTGTCATTGCAAAAAACAATTTGCTCATGATCTTGAAAAGATAATTGGCCAAAAACTGGACCCATTTTTTTTATATCTTTAGCTGAAATTAATTCTGTTTTCATAGGCTTAAATTTTCATATCCACAAAAATGGTTTGCAAAAATAGCATATTAGTGTTCATATATCAAAAACATTCGCATTAAAATGCGAATTTGTTAACAAATCTTTTTGCAGTACATGAAAGAACTCCAGTACCTCAATAAATACCTTCACAAATATAGAGGCAGATTACTACTGGGTCTCATTACCACTGTTATTGCCGCTGTTTTCAAATTAGCAATACCAATGAAAGTTGGAGATTCTATAACTGTTGTAGAACAAAAAATAAATGGCAAAATTACAGATATTGCAACTGTAGAGCAACAATTACTTACAAATATTATTTTACTAATTGGGGCAACACTACTTGCGGCAGTTTTTACTTTTGTGATGCGGCAAACCATTATTGTTGTTTCTAGAAAAGTAGAGTTTGATTTAAAAAATGAAGTATACCAACATTACCAAAAACTATCTTTAGGCTTTTACAAAAAAAATCGTACGGGAGATTTAATGAACCGTATAAGCGAAGATGTTGGTAAGGTAAGAATGTATATTGGGCCCGCCATTATGTATAGCACATCAACCATTACGTTGTTTGTTGTTGTGATAAGTTATATGTTTCTCTCTGACCCAGAACTAACACTTTATGCAATAGCGCCGTTGCCAATATTATCTGTCATGATTTACAGACTTAGTATTGCTATTCATAAGCGCTCTACTGTGGTGCAACAATACTTGTCAAAATTAACCACATTTACACAAGAGAGTTTCAGTGGTATTGGTGTTATCAAAGCCTATGGCATCGAGCCCTACACAACCCAAGAATTTGAGAGTCTTTCTCAAGACAGCAAAGAAAAAAACATTGATTTAACCAAAGTCCAGGCTTTATTTTTCCCTTTAATGATGCTCTTAATTGGGGCTAGTAACATTCTTGTAATATACATAGGAGGTACAAAATTTATTTCGGGTGAAATACAAGACTTTGGCACCATTGTTTCTTTTTTGATTTATGTTAATATGCTTACCTGGCCCGTAGCAATTGTAGGATGGGTTACCTCTATGATTCAACAAGCTGAAGCTTCTCAAAAACGAATCAATGAATTTTTAAAAACAGAACCTACAATTGTAAACACATCAAAAACACCAACACCCATAAAAGGAAGCATCGCTTTTAAAAATGTAAGCTTCACCTATGATGACACAAATATTCAGGCATTAAAAAACATCTCTTTTACGGTTCATCCCGGAGAAACAATTGCCATTTTAGGAAATACAGGATCTGGAAAATCTACCATTTTAGAACTCATAGCCCGTTTGTATGATATAGCGCCACAGACGCTCTTTATAGACAACACCCAAATCAAAGATGTTCATTTGCAAAGTTTGCGCAGTAGCATTGGTTTTGTACCTCAAGATGCCTTTTTATTTAGCGAGAGTATTAGCGAGAACATAAAATTCGGAAAACAAGATGCTACAGACCAACAAGTTATAGAAGCAGCAACACTAGCGGCTGTGCACAAAAATATTACAGGGTTTGCAAAAGGCTACCAAACTATATTAGGAGAACGGGGCATCACTTTAAGTGGAGGACAAAAACAAAGAGTATCGATTGCTCGTGCCCTTATTAAAGATCCTGCTATTTTATTATTTGATGATTGCCTCTCTGCAGTAGACACAGAGACAGAAGAAGAAATACTTAGCAATTTGCATCGTATTTCTAAAAATAAAACCACCGTTATTGTGAGCCATAGAGTCTCTTCTGCTAAAAATGCTGACAAAATAATTATTTTAAAAGAAGGAAGTATTATACAGCAAGGTACTCACAATGAACTTTTAAACATACCTGGGTACTACAAAGAATTGTACTTAAAACAGCGTACCGAAAAAGAAATCTAACTTTAAGTTGCGGCTTTTATTTTTTTTTATGATTTTTGAGTATAAATAAATATCAGAAATTTTTATTATTATGGGAGAGAAATACTCTATGGAGCAAGAAGAAATATTTAGTAAGGTAATGCGTGCCGGAAGACGCACTTATTTTTTTGACGTAAGAGCTACTAAAGCTGGAGACTATTATCTAACCATTACAGAGAGTAAAAAATTTACCAATGATGATGGTTCTTTTCACTACAAAAAACACAAGATTTATCTATACAAGGAAGACTTTCATGAGTTTAAAGACAACCTTGATCAAATGATAGATTATGTAATCCAAGAAAAAGGAGAAGAAGTAATTAGTGAGCGTCACCGAAGTGACTACACAAAACAAGAAGATAAACCCGCGCCCAGCTCTGAAGACTCAGACCTTAGCGCAGAGCAACCCACAAAAACAAATTTTACAGATTTAGATTTTGATGATATATAATCATTACCTATAGATGCATCAATAAAAAAACCGGCCTATTTATTTAAGGTCGGTTTTTTTTATCCTCTTTTTTATGGGGGCAAAACGTTGTCGATTTTGTATTTTTACTAGGTAATGAAATAGAAACACCAATGAAAAAATATACTCTTTTAGTTGTAGTACTCTTACTAGGATTCTCAAAAAACATCGCGCAAGACTACCAGGTAGATCTTCCCTACTATCTTCCAACAAATGTTAGTTATAATCCAAGTATTCCAACCCCTAAAAGCAGTATAGGACATCAAGTTGGAGACTGGCACATCACCCATGACAAACTGGTGCAATACATGTACACTCTGGCCAACAGTAGTGATAGAATTACCATAGAAAACAGAGGCGCCACCTTTGAAGGGCGCCCGCTACTACTTCTCACCATCACCTCTACCAGCAACCACTCAAAGATTGAGACTATTAGGCAACAGCATCTTGAGCTGACTCAAAAAGAACCTAGGGCTACAAACATCAATGAGATGCCTATAGTGGTGCAGCAAGGTTTTTCTATACACGGAAATGAACCCAGCGGATCCAACGCGGCGCTTGCAGTTGCCTATTATTTGGCCGCGGCACAAGGCCCCTCTATAGACACACTGCTTGACAACACCGTTATTTTATTTGACCCATCATACAACCCAGATGGGCTACAGCGCTTTGCATATTGGGCCAATAGTAACAAAAGCAAGAACATCAATCCAGACCCCAATGACAGAGAGTATGATGAGGTATGGCCAGGTGGGCGTACCAATCATTATTGGTTTGACATGAACCGTGATTGGCTGCCTGCACAATTACCAGAGAGTAGAGCCCGCATTGCAACGTTCCATAAATGGATGCCTAATATTTTGACAGACCACCACGAGATGGGAACCAATTCTAGTTTCTTTTTTCAGCCCGGTATTCCTTCTAGAACGCACCCATTAACACCTCAACAAAATCAAGATTTAACAGGAGAGATTGGCACGTATCATGCAACGGCTTTTGATAAAATTGGTAGCTTTTATTACTCTAAAGAAAGTTTTGATGATTTTTATTACGGCAAAGGATCTACCTTTCCAGATATCAATGGGAGTATCGGAATTTTATTTGAACAGGCATCCTCCAGAGGCCATGCCCAAGAAAGTGTAAACGGTATTTTAACCTTCCCTTTCACAATTCGGAATCAATTTACAGCAGCACTCTCAACTTTACAGGCGGCTGTTGCCATGCGTCAAAAAATACTACAGTATCAACAAGAGTTTTACCACCAGGCCTTTAAAGAATCTGTAAATGAAAATGCTATTGTGTTTGGAGATGAAAAAGATCCTTCTAAAGCATATCATCTAGCCGAAATACTTATGCGCCAAAACATACAGGTCCATAAAATAGCCAAAGATTTCACTTCAAACGGAAAGCATTACACCAAACAAAGTAGTTATGCCGTTCCAAAAAATCAAAGACAGCATAGGCTCATTAATGCCATGTTTGAAAAGAGAACCAAATTTAAAGACAGTTTATTTTATGATGTTAGCGCATGGACTTTTCCCTTAGCATTCAACTTAGATTACAATGAAAACATACCTGTTAAAAACATTGGAGATAAAATAACAACCTTATTAAAACCAGAGGCCACCGCTCCAAAATATTCGGGGTATGGCTATCTAATGCAATGGCATGATTATTATACTCCTAAAGCGCTCAATATGTTTTTAAAAAGAGGAATACGGGCCAAAGTAGGCATGACGCCTTTTAGCACTCAAGACAAGGAGTATGATTATGGTACTATTTTAATTCCTGTCCAAAATCAAGAGCTATCGCCAAAAGATATAGCAGATGTTATACAGGAAATAGTTGCACAAACTGGAGTTACAATAGATGCTGTAAACTCTGGACAAACTCAAAAAGTAAACCTAGGGAGCAATCAATTTAAAGCCTTAAAGCTCCCAAAAGTGGCCATGCTTGTTGGCGATGGCATTAACCCTTATGATGCCGGCGAAATCTGGCACCTGTTTGATCAGCGTTATGATATGCATATCACAAAACTGGATACAAAAAACTTTGGTAGCGCAGATATTAGTAAATATACAGATATCATAATGCCATCCACTTCAGGAAACACCTTAGACAAACAGGCTGCTAAAAAACTAAAAACCTGGGTTCAAGGTGGCGGAACACTTATTGGGTATAAAAGCGCGGGTAAGTGGCTAGATAAAAACGAGTTTCTAAAAATGAACTTCAAAACTAAAAAGGATACAGCAACCAATATTAGTTTTGAACAGCGAGCAGATTATAGAGGTGCTCAATATATTGGAGGTGCTATTTTCCAGACAACCCTGGACCGCTCCCACCCTATTGCATTTGGATATAAAAACAACAAACTTCCCGTTTTTAGAAATACAACACTATTTGTAGAGGCAGATAAAAACAGCTATAGCAACCCAATAAAATATACGGCTAGCCCACTACTTAGCGGTTATATTTCTTCACCAAATTTGGAGCTGTTAAAAAATACGGTACCCTTTAAAAAAGCAAACCTTGGGCGAGGAAATGTACTGTATTTTACAGACAATACTAATTTTAGAGCTTTTTGGTATGGTACAAATAAATTACTGATGAACGGTATTTTCTTTGGAGATGAGATGTAGTTTACCTTAAAAAATAAAACAATAACACATTGCTCCCTATAGCACACAGCAAGGGGTACTTCATTAAATAAAACAAAAATGATTACAAAAATTATCGTACTAGGTATTTATGTAGCTATTCTATTTTTAATAGGAATTATAGCCTCTCGAAGAGTAAAGAGTATGAGTGATTATTATTTGGGTGGAAAAAAAATGGGCTTTTGGGCTGTTGCATTTTCAGCCAGAGCAACAGGAGAATCTGGTTGGCTTTTAATAGGCCTTACAGGTATGGGTGCTATTGCAGGGTATTCAGGATATTGGGTTGTAGCAGGTGAGCTTCTAGGTGTTTTTATTTCTTGGCAATTTATGGCCAAAAAGTTTAAAAGAATGGCAGACGAGTATAAAGCCATCACCATACCAGACTACCTTCAAAGCCACTTCAAATCTTCCACAAATACCCTTAGAATAATTGCTGCCTCAGTATTGGTGGTGTTTGTAGTTATATATGTTGCATCTCAAATGGATGTAACTGGTATTGCTTTTGAGTCTATGCTGGGTATAGATTATAGAATTGGAGTACTTATTGGCTTTAGTATTGTGCTGGTATATATTTTTATAGGCGGTTTTGTGGCGGCTGTTTGGTCTGATATGTTTCAAGGTATTTTAATGTTTTTTGGTTTGGTATTACTCCCTATTGTGGTGTGGTTCTCTATGGATCATGGAGCTGGAATTACCCAAGGACTTAATGCCATTGACCCAACCTTAACACAACTCATGGGTAGAAGTGATGACATCTGGATGAATTTATTTACTATTCTAGGTTTCTCTATGATTGGACTGGGGTTTTTAGGATCACCCCAAGTATATGTTCGTTTTATGTCTATTAAAAGTGAACATGAAATAGATAAAGGTAAATGGGTGGCACTGCTATTCACGCTCTTAACAGATGCCGCAGCGGTAACTATTGGTATTCTTGCACGTATATATTTTACAAGTGAAGGACAAGATCCAGAAACTATATTGGGCACAGGAGGAGAAGATGTATTAAGTATGATAACCAATGAGTTTCTACCTACCATTTTAGTTGCTATTTTTATTGCCATTGTACTGTCGGCAATTATGTCTACTATTGATTCATTACTTATTCTTGCTTCTAGTGCTATAACACGTGACTTCTACCAAAAAATATTTAGACCAGATTTAAAAGATGAGGACTTAGCAAATTTCTCTAGATGGGTAACTATTGTAATGGCTTTGGCCGCACTAGGTATTGCTGTACTATTGTACAATCTATATCCAGATAGGCAAGTTTTTTGGATTATGATTTTTGGTTGGTCTGGAATTGCAGCTACCTTCTGTCCTGTAATTATACTATCAATATTTTGGAAAGGATACTCAGAAAAAGGAGCAATAGCCTCTATGGTTACTGGCTTTTTATCTGTTATTTTATTCAAGTTTGTAGTGTCAGACATGGAAGGGATTGGCCCGTACCTTAAAGAATTAGATGTACTTGCCCCTTCCTTTTTACTGGCTATGATTGTTGGGTATATTTTTTCGAAAATATTTCCGCCAAAATTAAATACATAAAAAAAAGCCTTCATTTTCATGAAGACTTTTTTGGGTGGAAGACCGGGTTCGAACCGGCGACCTCTGGTACCACAAACCAGCGCTCTAACCAACTGAGCTACAACCACCATGTAGCGCTCTTTATAAAGAGTTAGCAATATCACTAAAGCATTACATACTTTAGCGGGTGCAAAGATAGAATATTAGAATTCTATCTGCAATTAAAAAAATAAAAAAATTAGGGCTTTTTCTTTATTGAACTAGCCATCAGCTGCTAAGAATCCCAGCGGTGGTTTTATATTAAATCAAAAATAGAATCTACACCTATGTAACGCTCTATGGTATAGCCCTCAGCGGCATGAACCCCAATGAGTCTTCCTAGATTCCTGTCACGGTATTCCATGCTATCTGTAGCATTTTTTGAGGCAATAGGAGTCATAGGCTCTTTACTCTTGGCATCAAAGAATTGACTTTCATAAGCGTGTACAGCCTTTAGTTTTGTTTCTTGATACCCGGTAATATCTACCACAAAATCTGGAATTAGATCTTTCCACTGTATGTAATGATATACTTGTTTTGGTCTCCAAGGATCTTGAATCTCTCCATTTTCTTTGGTCTCGATTTTTCTTAGACCACTTAAAAAACAAGCATTACTGGCAAGATCACTTCCTTTTGGATGGTCTATATGTCTATCATCTACAGCGTTGCAAAGCACAATTTCTGGCCTGTACTTTCTTAAAAAATGAATTACTTTTAACTGCGCCTGTGCATCGTTTTGAAAAAAACCATCTGCTAGGGCTAAATTATATCTAACAGAAATACCTAATATTTTGGCTGCAGCAGCACTTTCCTGATCTCTAATTTCTGCGCTACCTCGAGTTCCTAACTCACCTCTTGTAAGGTCTAAAATACCAACTTTTTTTCCTTTGGCTATTTCTTTGGCAATAGTACCGCCGCAACTCATCTCTACATCATCTGGATGTGCACCTATTGCTAATATATCTAGTTTCATAATAAATAGTATTAATGTAATTAGTCCTTTTTTTCTGTAAGCGCTTCAAAGGCTTGTGTTAAATCTATAAGTAAATCTGCCTTCTCCTCAATGCCAACAGAAAAACGAAGTAAACCGTCTGCAATTCCTTGATGGGCTCTTTCTTGAGGGCTTAATAAGGCATGGCTTGTATGGGTTGGAGATAAAATTGTAGACTCTACCCCTGCAAGGCTCATAGATTGTTTTATTAGTTTTAATTGCTTCATAAACATATTTGGGTCTAGTGTTGGTAGCAGTTCAAAAGACAACATCCCAGAATATCCTCTCATCTGTTTTTTGGCTAAGAGGTGGTCAGGATGGCTCTTTAATCCAGGGTAATACACCTTGGCAACCAATGGATGTTTTTCTAACCATTTAGCCAATTTTTTTGCCGTTTTATTTTGAGCCTTCACACGCAGTGCCATGGTTTTTAGACTTCTTTCTAAAAGCCATACGGTATAATCGCTTAGACTACCGCCTATGTTTTTTGAAATATTCCAGATAACATCCATATGCTTGGTAGATGCGGCAACAGCACCAGCACAAATATCACTATGGCCTCCCATATACTTTGTGGCGCTATGTATCATAATGTCAATGCCAAAATCTGCAGGCGTTTGATTTATTGGAGACGCAAAAGTATTGTCTATCATAGAGACCAAAGAATGCTGTTTTGCAAGACGTGCAATAATTTCCAGATCTGTAACTTTCATAAGCGGGTTACTTGGCGTTTCTACATAGAGCACCTTAGTGTTTTGTTTAATGGCTTTTGCGAAATCTTTTTCAGTAAAACCCGTTGCAAAGGTATACTCGATACCAAATTTATGAAATTCTTCAACCACAAAATTATAGGTTCCTCCGTAGAGGGTTTGAGGCAATACAACATGATCTCCTTTATGCAAAAAAGCCAACAAGCAGTGACTAACAGCGGCCATACCACTGCTAAATATCATGCCTGTTTCACTTCTCTCAAGTGCCGCTATCTTTTTACCTAGGCCCTCTTGATTGGGCGTGTTAAAATATCGTGGGTATCGTTTTACATCTACACCATCGTATTGGTAAGAGCTAGACATAAATAAAGGAGAAATAGCACCTTGAAACTGCGTATCTTCAATCTCACCCACATGAGTGCAAATAGTATTGATACCTAGATTCTTTCTTTTCATAAAACAAAAAAATTAGAGCTCTAAGGTATTAAAACCTTTCAAGGTTTGCTATATTTATAACATGAAATTATTGTTAAAAGACATTGCAATGCTGCTTCAAATTAGGCCCCATACTACACAAAAAGTAAGTGGCCAAGAAATGAAAGAGCTTCCCAAGATAGAAAATGCCTGGCTTATGCTAGAGAATGATGTGATTCACAGCTTCGGGCAGATGAGCGAAATGCCAGATTTTAAGGACCTTAAAACCCTTGATTGTTCTGGTAAAATAGTCTTACCATCTTGGTGTGACAGCCACACACACCTTGTATATGCAGGCAATAGAGAACAAGAATTTGTGGATAGGATTAATGGCCTTAGTTATCAAGAAATTGCAGCCAGTGGAGGTGGTATTATCAACTCTGCAAAAAAACTACAGGCAACAAGCCAAACAGAATTATTTGCCCAATCTGAAAAAAGACTTCAAGAAGTCATACAACAAGGCACGGGAGCTATAGAAATAAAAAGCGGCTATGGTCTTACCACAGCTGCAGAAATGAAAATGCTGCGCGTGGCAAAAAAATTAGCAGAAAAATACAACATAGCGGTAAAGACCACTTTTTTAGGAGCACACGCTATACCACCAGAATTTAAAAACAATAAAGAGGGCTACCTAGATTTAGTTTGTGGAGAGATGATGGAACAAATTGCCAGTAAAAACCTAGCAGATTATGTAGATGTATTTTGTGAACAAGGGTATTTCTCTGTTGCAGACACCCATAGAGTATTACAAGCAGGAAAAAAGCACGGCCTTAGAGCAAAAACACATGTAAATCAATTTACAGCCATGGGCGGGGTTGCAGCTAGTGTTAAACACGATGCCCTAAGTGTAGATCACCTTGAGGTTTTAAATAAAGAAGATATTACAGCCCTTCAACAAAGCCAAACAATGCCGGTGGCGCTGCCTTTGTGCTCTTATTTTTTAAGTATACCGTATACCCCTGTTAGAGATATCATTGATGCAGGATTACCCCTGGCCCTAGCTACAGATTACAATCCAGGATCATCTCCAAGTGGTAACATGA
>CBFHMO010000026.1:0-17652 GCA_965656925.1 Patiriisocius sp. | reverse complement strand
ACCTGCTACATCTTTAAAAGATGTTTTTACGTCTATCTTCTCATCAAATAATTTGGCTTTAGATTTCCCGATATTGAAAATTTGACCTCCAGCACCACCACCTCCAGCGCCGCCAGACATACGTCTCATAATGAAAATCCAAATACCAATAATTACTATAAAGGGTAATAAGCCAACAATAACTTCTCCCCAAAGGTTGCTCTCTGTGTTCCAAATAATTTGGGTGTCTAGATTATTTTCTCTTTTTATGATTTGAAAATTATTCTCAAAATTTTGAAGATCACCAAACTCAAACTCATAAGTTGGGTCATTGGCTCCAGGAGTTAAAAGTCCATTTGGTTTGTTTTTTGAATGCACTCCATCCAATTTTGCCTCTTGGGTAAGATATACTTTAGCTATTTTTTTGTTTACAATCTCAACTTTTTGAACATCACCTTGTCTTAGATAATTTTCAAACTCAGCTTGGCTTGTTTTTTTAGTTTGAGAAAAACTACTTCCACCAGAGAGTTGCAGCGCTAAAAAAATCACAAAAATAGATCCATATATCCAATACGGGCTAAATTTTGGTTTTTTTAGATCGGGTTTTTTATCTTTTTTATTCTTAGAATCTTGTGTTTGGTTTGCCATGTGGCTTTACTATTTTTTAATGAGACGTTTCGATTTTGACAGACTTTGCATCACCCCATAGGCCTTCAATGTCATAAAAATCTCTAATGTGTTTTTGAAAAACGTGAACAACAACGTGAACATAGTCCATAAGAATCCACTCAGAATTCTCACTTCCTTCTATGTGCCAAGCTTTTTCTTTTAAAGCCTTACTCACAATTTTTTGGACAGAACCTACAATAGCATTTACTTGAGTGTTTGAGCCACCATTACAGATGATAAAATAATCTGTAACTGTATTTTCAATTTCTCTTAGATCAAGAATTTCAATATCTTGTCCTTTAACCTCTTCAATTCCTCTAATGATATGTGTAATAAGGAGGTCAGTATTTTTTTCTTTCTTGGTCATTCAAACGTTTGGTTTATGCAAAGTTATTACTTTTTGTTTGTTATAAGTGTTTTGCATCTATAATAAAATCTTAAATTGTCACCCGTGAATATAATCAAACTTAGTGCCACACCATCTACCAATACCTACTTGAAAGACTTGTCAAAAACTTGTTTTTTAAAAGATTATACAGTGGTAGTAACTTCAAGACAAACAAAGGGCAGAGGTCAAGTAGATTCCCAATGGCACTCTCAGCCCAGCAGTAGTCTAACTTTAAGTGTTTTTAAGCGTTTCAAGGGGCTTCAAGTTTCACAACAATGGTATGTTTCTATGGCTGTCTCACTAGCTGTTTTTAACACCTTAACACATTTAAAAATACCTGAAATAAGTATAAAATGGCCTAACGACATTATGTCACGCAGCAAAAAATGCTGCGGAATATTAATTGAAAATACGATAAAAGGCGATCAAATAGATGCCTCTGTAATTGGTATTGGAATAAATGTAAACGAAAAGCAATTTAATGACCTTCCATTGGCAAGTTCTTTGAGGCTCGCCACAGGAAATTATTTTGATATCTCTTTAGTGCTTAAAATATTGTTGCAAGAACTGGAAATAGAATTAACTCGTCTAGAAAATCAAGATTTTGAAGCAATTTTCAATTCCTATAATAAAAGGTTGTTTAGGCTTGATGCTGTAGCTGTTTATTCAACAAAGACAGCGCCTGCTTTTAACGCTATACTAAGGGGTGTTACTACATCTGGCCTGTTGGTTTTAGAGAATGATTCTTCCAGGAGAGATACCTACAATCTGAAAGAAATAAAATATCACTTTTAAATTGTTTCTAAATTACTAGAGAGTGTTTCTATAAACTTACTCACCGGAGCTTTTACCATCATTGCCATCATAGGGTTGAAGTCTCCCTGAAATTGTAATTCAATAAATGAGGAGTTGTTGTCTATAGCTTCTATATTTCCGATAAGGGTGAAAGGAATTTTATCACTAATTGCCCCTAAGGTTATTTTGGTTGGACTTATAACTTGTTTTACTTCCAGCGCAATTTCTGGCATACTCTTTAAAGCAAAAATAAAGGCATCTTCTCTAATTACTTCAAACTTACTGATGCTTTCTGGCATAAGTTGCTCAAAGTTTTTTACATCACTTAAGAAGCCGCAAAGTTCTTGGGCTGATTTTTTAACAGTTACTTTTTTGCTATTTAATTCCATGTGCTATGTTTTATATTGGGCGTCTATGATACATTAATTTTTAAAAACTATTAAAGTTGATAGTGGTTTTAAAACCGCACCTGTTTTTACTTGCCAGACCAGGTAGCTGGGTTTTCTCTCCACGAGCTTAATTGTTTGCTCTCCGAAGAGGAAATAAAATTAGTCTTTTCAGCATTTAGCAAAAGGTGTTCGTAATTACTTAATGTATTGAGTGTTATATCTGCATTTTGAAAATTTTTCTCTGCAACATCAAAGCCATAAGAGAAAATAGCGAGCATCCCTTTGACATTTAAATTAGCTTCTCTTAACGCCTCTACGGCTACTAGACTGCTTTTTCCTGTGCTAATTAAATCTTCAACTACCACGACGGTTTGGTTTTCTTGCACCATTCCTTCAATTTTGTTTTGTCTTCCGTGCTTTTTTGCCTCTGGTCTTACATAGCAAAAAGGTAGGTTGAGGTAGTCTGCTACTAACATTCCGATGCCTATGGCTCCTGTTGCAACACCAGCGATGATATCTGGCTTTCCATAAAGGGTTTCTATTTGAGAGGCAATATGTTCTCTAATATAATTTCTTATTGCAGGGTAGGACAGGGTTATGCGGTTGTCACAATAGATTGGTGAGCTCCAACCAGAGGCCCAAGTAAAAGGGGCTTGTGGTTGTAGTTTTATTGCATTAATTTGCAGTAATAATTCGGCTGTCTTTTGGGCGGTCTCCTTATTTAATATCATAACTGCAAATGTATAAAGTTTTTGTCAATGACTTGCCTATAATATTGTCTACCAAAAAAAATATTGGAAAGCAGTACACAACCATACCTCTAAAGGAGGTTAAGTTTAAAAAATTGATACGTCAAATTAATGAAGGTTCTTTGGTGTATGTTAATTTATACCACAAAAATGAAGAAAAGTTAGAGCGGTTTTTATTAAAAAAACTACCGGTGGTTTTTGCCGGTGGTGGTTTGGTTTTTAATGCAAAAAAAGAAATTCTTTTTATACGTCGCAATGGCAAATGGGATTTACCCAAAGGTAAGGTTGAGAAAGATGAAACATATCAGGCTGCCGCTTTGAGAGAGACCCAAGAAGAAACCGGCGTACAGGATTTAGAGTTGCGTAAATTTATTGCCAAAACATACCATGTTTTTAAGCGCAATGATAAATTAAAGCTTAAGGTAACCTATTGGTATGAGATGTATTCAAACTATAAGGGAGATTTAAAACCTCAACTTGAAGAAGATATAACCAAGGTGCGTTGGAAAAACTTTGCAAAATCTCAAAAAGCACTTACAGAGTCTTATGAGAATATTAAACTCTTGTTTCCTAAAGAGTACCTAACCACCCACCCTAATGATAGGGTATCTTAAGTGGTTTCGCTCATAGTTAGGAGACTTTTTATGAAGCCAATCTAATTGTGCGTACCAATTACTGGCAAAGGGAGGCTCTAATTTTTTCTTTGTTTCAAATTCTATTTTAAGTAGCGGATTGTTCTCCAAAAGCTCTTTTGCTTTGTCCTCCCATACATAGGGAGAAAACCCTTCTTTTTGTTGTAAAATGGGATCAAAAAAGTTCCAGTTAAAAAAAGAATCTACCGCTTCGGGCTCCAGTGTTTCTAATAAATAACGGTTACCCTCTTGAGCGGTAGATACTAGATAGTCTCCCTTGTTAAGTGTTATGGTTTCTTGTTTGGCAGTAACTTGCGTGTTGTAATGGAGGTAGTGTCCCTCATAGGGGGATTGTCTGCTTTTGTAGTCTTTTATATAATACACTTGTGCGGTAAAAGTGGTGTCTTTTTGTATTTCTGAAACTTTAATATTGTTTAACGCTAGTCTTTCCAATACTCTCCAGTACCCTCTGGGTATGGCGTAGTATGCAGGGATGGTAATTTCTTTTGAGGGCTTAAATGAATTGTAATAGGGTGTTGGTTTTATAAAGGGTTTGTTGTGATCAAATTTAAGTCTCATTTTACCAGTTACCTCGCTAAGTATCTTATTGCCCGCATAGCCTTTAAATTGTAATGTTTTGGTTTGGGTGCTGTCTGTTATCCACTGTATTGGGTATGAATCCCCTTTTTTTAATCTTGTTTTGCCTCCTTGATGTATGTTTTTAATATGCTTTGCATCTGCGTCTGCAATGGCAATAAAGCTTTTCATTAACTCATAGGTTCCTTCTACACGCAGTTTGTAAGGTTTTAGCATATGTGTTTCTACCATCATGCCCAATGTGTTGTAAAGTGTTGTGTAACCAGTAGAGTATCTAGGAGAGTCCATAAACTGCGTAAATCCTTTTTCTGGTTGGGAGTTAAATACATTTACATAAGGGGTGATGTCCCATTTCTTAGTAGCAAGAGAGTCTTCTAGGGCTGGCATAAATTTTTGGTCTAGATACGCTCCCATTTTACCACCTAGTTTATTGTGCTGGGTAAATAGATGGGTAAGAGTATATTGGTAATCTGCACCGTTGCTTACATGATTGTCTATAAAAAGTTCTGGGTCTAGGGCTCTAAATATTTTTGTAAATGCTTTGGCATTTTTTGTATCGGCTTTTATAAAATCTCTATTAAGGTCGTAGTTGCGGGCATTTCCTCTAAAACCATAGACCTCTGGACCTTCTTGATTGGTTCTAGAGGTGCTGTTTCTTTGCAAAGCGCCACCAATGTTGTATACTGGAATAACTGCAATTACAGTGTTTGTTGGGGCTTCTATGGTACCTTGCGCTAAATCACGTAGCAGGAGCATGCAGGCATCGATACCGTCACTTTCTCCTGGATGTATGCCGTTGTTAATTAGTAAAATGTTTTTAGTGCTTTTTTTTGCTTGTAAGATAGCGGTGATGCTTTTGCCTGAGGGATTAAAATAGATAACATGTAAAGGATAGCCGCTATCTGTTTGGTCTTCTTGAGTAATTGAAATAGTGGGATAGCTTTGTGCTAAATTTTTATAAAAAGAAATTACATCTTTATACTGTGGAGTTTGGGTTCCCTTTGATGTCTCAAAAAGGGTGACTAGGTTTGTGTTTTCTTTTTGATCATTACAACTCGTAAAAAGAAGAATTGTACAAATAAAACAGCTATTTAGTACTGTTTTAATGTTGTGTTGTATTGATTTATGGTTAAAATACATGATTTAGTGTTTTTCTTTAAATTATGTGTTTAATATAAATTGCTTTTCTATATTTGTATTTCAAAATTAAACTTTATTTAACCCTTTTAAACAATTTATTATGAAAAAAATTACTTTAACATTAGCTGCTTTTGCACTAGTTTTCACTGCATTTGCTCAAGATGTAGTTATTGAAAGAATTACAGATAACACAACTGCCCTTATCACCACAAACGGAGATGAAGATGCAGGTGTATACTGTTCTGATTTTTTCACACTTGAAGAAGATGTTACTTTAGGTAGCTTTACGTTCCCTGGATTTTATTCTTCAGCTGTAGAAATTGGAGATTTATTACTTGGAGGAGATTTCTATATCTACCAAGATGGTGGAGGATTTCCTGATGCTGACCCAACAACAGCTGATGCTCTTGTTAACTTAACAAATGTACAATTAGGAGCTGGATTAGAATTACTATTAGATGCTGATGAAATCGAATCAGGTTGGATAGTAAATGTTACTGCTGCAAATGGTGGTACTCAAGTAACATTACCAGCTGGTGACTACTGGGTAGCTTTTGCTCCTGCTGTAGTAGGTGGTTCTGCTGGTGCTGGACGTTGGAACTGGAGCGGTTCTTTTACAACTGAAATTGGAATACCTCCTGCAAATGCATCTTTACTTATAGATCCAGATGATTTATTTGGAGCTGGTGCAACAGACTGGACAGAAATCTCTGGTCTTATTGGTGCAGACTTCCCATCTTTTGGCTGGACTCTAACTAACGAAGAAGCTGCAGGTCTTGGTGACAACGATTTAGTAGGTGCTTCTGTGTACCCTAATCCTGCAACAAACGTAATCAACGTTGATTTTTCTTCTAACGTAGAATTAAAAAGTGCTGTACTTTTTGATGTATTAGGAAAAAACACAGGTGCTGCTTTAGTAAATGGTTCTATGAACATTGCTGATCTTGCTGCTGGTGTATACATCTTAAACATTGAGACTAACAACGGTTCTTTAACACAAAAAGTAATTAAGCAATAAGCTTAACAACATACTTTATAAAAGCCTCGCAATTTGCGAGGCTTTTTTTATGCCCTATATTTTGTTAGTTAAGCCAAGTACTAGCTTATTTTATTTGGAGCCTTTAAACAATGCTCTATATCGTTTTGCCTGCATGGATTCATCTTGCTAGCTGTAAGTATATCTGTATAATGAACTGGTTTTTAGTTTTACTCACTAAAAGTACTGTAGCACACAATGTATTTCTAATTGCTTGGATATGATCTTGTGTTCTTTATCTGATACTTTAAGGGCTTTTTAAATGACTTTAGATACCTAGTGAGGATAACTAGAATAAAAAAAACCATTAATGCTATACAGCACTAATGGTTTTTCTGTTACTATTATAAGCTTCTTATACTAGCTATTCATGGATATTAAAAACTCATCATTGTTCTTGGTGTTTTTAATACGGTCATTAATAAACTCCATCGCTTCAACAGGGTTCATATCTGCAAGGTATTTACGCAATACCCACATACGTTGTATGGTCTTCTCATCTAGCAGTAAATCGTCTCTACGTGTACTTGAAGAGGTTAGATCTACGGCAGGGAATATACGACGGTTAGATATCTTTCTATCTAATTGCAGCTCCATGTTACCAGTACCTTTAAATTCTTCAAAGATTACCTCGTCCATTTTTGATCCTGTTTCTGTAAGGGCGGTAGCAATAATACTCAGTGAACCACCATTTTCTATATTACGGGCAGCTCCAAAGAAACGCTTTGGTTTATTAAGCGCTGCGGCATCTACACCACCAGAAAGAATTTTTCCGCTAGCAGGTTGTACGGTATTGTATGCTCTTGCCAAACGTGTAATAGAATCTAGAAGAATCACAACATCATGACCACACTCAACCAAACGTTTTGCTTTATCTATCACTAGATTTGCAATTCGTACGTGTTCTGCGGGTTCTTTATCAAAGGTAGAGGCAATTACTTCTCCCTGTACATTGCGTTGCATGTCTGTAACTTCTTCTGGACGCTCATCTATAAGGAGTATCATTTGATACACCTCTGGATGATTGGCTGCAATACCATTGGCAATGTCTTTGAGTAACATTGTTTTCCCTGTTTTGGGTTGTGCTACAATCATACCACGTTGTCCTTTACCTATAGGAGAGAATAAGTCTATAATACGGGTAGAGAGTTTGGGTTGTTTGTCAGAGATGTTAAATTTTTCTTGTGGGAACAAAGGGGTTAAATGCTCAAAAGCAATTCTGTCACGAACTACATTAGGATTTTGACCGTTTATTTTTATTACCTTAATAAGAGGAAAATACTTTTCTCCTTCTTTTGGAGGACGTACAACACCCAATACGGTATCACCACTTTTTAGACCAAAGAGTCTAATTTGTGATTGTGATACGTAAATATCATCAGGAGATGATAAATAATTGTAGTCACTAGAGCGTAGAAAACCATATCCGTCTTGCATGATATCTAAGACTCCTTCACTTTCTATAATACCGTCAAACTCAAAATCTGGCTCTTTATATCTGTTTCTACTGTCTTTATTACCGTTGTTGCGATTGTCTTGTTTTGGTTTGTGGTCCCTTTGGTGTCTTTTATTGTCGTTTCCACCTTTTTGACGATTGTCATTTTGTTGACGGTTGTCTGTATTTTTATTTTTGTGTTGTGGCTTGTTCTCTTTAGAACGGTTTTCTTGAGGGCGTTTTTCTGAAGTGGTTTCTGCCTTGTCGTTCTTTTTCTCTAGAGTACCTTCTTGTTTTTGTGGTTCTTTTTTCTGTGTAGGGTTTGGTTTTTCTCTTGGAATTTGTTTTGCTCTAGGGTTTGGCTTGTGTCTAGGAGGACGAGGTGATCGTTCTTCTGTTTTTGCTGCTGCAGGTTCGCTAACAGCCTCTTTTGGTGTTTCTGAAACGATAGCCTTAACAGCGTTTGGATTTGCTGCTTGGTAATCAAGTATTTGATATACCAAGTCTAATTTTTTTAAAGTACGGTACTTTGGTACTTTTAATGTGTTTGCTAATTCCTGTAATTCAGGTAATTTTTTAGCTTTTAATTCTGAAATTTCTAACATGTAGAATGAAAATTTGGTTAAAGTGAGGGAAATCTTTAGAAAAAGATTTGTGTTTGAAAATTTTTTTGAAGATAAGTAACCTAGATTGAAATGGTTACGTATTAATACTGCAATAATACAACAATAAATTAAACTCTTACCTACTATTTTTAAAAAGAAACCTTATTTTTGAACTATAAAACAGCACCTTTTTTTATATGTTACAACGTATTCAAACTATATATCTTATTCTTGCTGGCTTTGTATTGGCGAGTTTATATATTTGGTTTCCTTTAATAACAAATGTAGATGGAGGTGTCCTTATTAGCAATCAAGAACCCTTGGTTTTTGGATTGATATTTACTTGTATTGCCTTAACAATTATTGCAGTTCTGACTTTTAAAAAACGACAAACACAATTTGTGTTGAATCGTTTAAATATCATATTAAACTTTGTATTACTGGGAGTTTTCGTTTACAGGTCACTAAGTGTACCCGGAGAGACTTTGGTCTCACAGAAGGGTATTGGGGTGTTACTTCCTATCATTTCTATCGTTTTTTTAGCGATGGCCAATAAAGCCATCAAAAAGGATGAAGATCTCGTAAAATCTGTAGACCGTTTACGTTAACACAACTTAGTATTATTAGTGCAAGACCTCAAAGTATGCCAACTTTGAGGTTTTTTTATCGCTTTAGTTCTATAACCTCTAGATTATTGATGGTGCTTCCATCAATTTCAAATCTAAGCATGGTTCTTACTTTATGAAAACCATGTCTGCCAATTGCCCCAGGATTCATGTGTAGTAACCCCGTTTTCTTACATGGCATTACTTTTAATATGTGAGAATGACCGGTAATAAATAACTTGGGAGGGTTGGCATAAATACCTGCTCTAATTCTTTGATTGTATCTTCCTGGATAACCGCCAATGTGGGTCATAAATACGGCAACTCCTTCACACATAAAGTGTAAATCTAGTTCAAAGGTATCCCTGGCCTTAGCGTCATCAATATTTCCAAAGACAGCCCGCAAGGGTTTTAAAGCGGCAATAGCATCTGTAACCTTTAAATCTCCAATATCTCCAGCATGCCATACTTGGTCTGCCTGTTTTACATATTTTAATATGGTATCATCTATATGGCTATGGGTATCACTAAGTAATAGAATTTTAGTCACGCTTGATTTGGTTTTAAAAGTCAAAAATACACTTAATCCTCTAAGATATATGTAATGCTATGACAAGATGAGTAACAAAATTATCAACTCACAAGGTATTTACTTTTCTCTAAAGTGTACCTTTGTAAAAAAATCAGCATTGTGCGATACTTTATTGAAATAGCATACAACGGAACCCTATATTGTGGTTGGCAAAGACAGCCCAATGCACTAAGTGTGCAGCAGGTTTTGGAAGAAGCGATGTCTGTTTTTTTGAGAACACCTATTACTGTTTTTGCTGCTGGAAGAACCGATGCAGGAGTGCATGCCAGACAACTCTTTGCGCATTTTGATTTTACTGAGCTTGAAAATATTTCTCAGACACTTTATAGAATCAACGCTCTTTTGCCAAATGATATTTCTGTTACTGGTATAACTAAGGTTGCAGAGGATGCTCACGCTCGTTTTAATGCCACTGCGCGCTCTTATGAATACCAAATACAGCTTTCCAAAAATCCATTTACGACCACCCTGGCGTACCAAATACATAAAAAACCTGACTTACTACTAATGAATAAAGCGGCTAGTATGCTTTTAGGACGTCAAGATTTCCAGTGTTTTTCTAGGTCTAACACTCAGGTGAACACTTTTTTTTGTGATGTTACAATGGCGCGTTGGGATGTGCAAGGGAGCACTTTATTATTTTCTATTACCGCAGATCGTTTCCTGAGAAATATGGTGCGTGCTATCGTTGGTACGTTACTAGATGTCGGTTTTGAAAAAACCAGTCTCGAGGAGCTTTCTATTATTATAGACTCAAAAGACAGGAGTAGGGCTGGGTCTTCTGCACCAGCCAAGGGCTTATATTTAACCAAAGTGTCATATCCTCAAGATATATTCATAACTTAATATCTTTACACGCTATATGGCATCAGCAAATGCATTTGATTTTAAGTTATTTAAGCGGTTATTGGAATTTACCAAGGCCTATCGCTTGGTTTTTTATTTTGTTGCCTTTACAGCTGTTATTTTGTCTGGCCTGGCAATTTTAAGACCTTATTTTTTAGAACGCGCCATAGATGAGACTATAATACCTAGAGATCCTTCTGGGCTTATTTACTTTATTGTTATCATGATAGGGGTACTGGTATTGGAAGTGCTATTTCAGTTCTCGTTTATTTTTTATGCCAATTGGCTAGGACAGCATATCATAAAAGATTTACGCATTCGTCTTTTTGGCTTAATGATGCGTTTTAAAATGAAATATTTTGACACTAGTTCTGTGGGGAGGCTTACCACTCGTGCTGTAAATGATATAGAAACCATCTCTAGTATTTTTAGTCAAGGGCTGTTTATGATCATTGCAGATTTACTGAAAATGACAGCTATTGCAACCTTTATGTTGTATCAAAGTTGGCGATTATCTCTTATTGTATTTGTTATTTTACCAATTATACTTATTGCAACACGTCTATTTCAGCGCGCCATGAAAGTAGCTTTTGAAGAGGTGAGGTCTCAGGTGGCTAATTTAAATTCTTTTGTACAAGAGCGTATTACAGGTATGAAGATTGTTCAGGTTTTTGCAAGAGAGCAAACAGAGTATAAACAGTTTTTTGCTATCAATGAGAAACACAAAAAAGCCTGGATTAAAACCGTATGGTATAACTCCATATTTTTTCCTGTAGCAGAGATGGCCTCTTCTGTTGCCATTGGTTTGCTGGTTTGGTTTGGAGGTTTAAATGCTGCAGCAAACGGTGTGATTACTCTTGGGTTGGTTGTCGCTTTTATAGAACTAGCTCAAATGCTCTTTAGGCCTTTGCGTCAAATTGCAGATAAGTTTAACACACTGCAAATGGGTATGGTTGCTGCAAAACGTGTTTTTGAAATATTAGACACAAAAGCGCACATTGCCAATCAAGGAACCCAGGTGCTTAAAAATACAAAAGGGGCTATTGTTTTTAAAAATGTTTGTTTTTCTTATGTGGAAGGGGAGCAGGTAATAAAGGATATTTCTTTTACGGTTCAACCTGGAGAAACCATTGCAATTGTTGGGGCAACCGGTGCCGGAAAATCTACCATCATTAATCTTTTAAATCGTTTTTATGAAATTAACAGCGGTGATATACTAATAGATGGTGTTTCCATTAAGGACTATACCTTAGCATCTTTGCGAGATCAAATAGGAGTTGTATTACAAGATGTTTTTCTTTTTGCAGATACCATACACAACAATATTAGTTTAAATAATCAGGCTATTTCTACCCAAGAAATACAAAAAGCAGCAACTCAAATTGGAGTGTCAAAGTTTATAGACTCCTTGCCAGGGAAATTTCAGTATAATGTAAAAGAGCGTGGGGTGATGCTATCTTCTGGGCAGCGGCAACTCATTGCATTTTTACGCGCATATGTAAGTAATCCTGGTATTTTGATTTTAGATGAAGCAACCTCTTGTGTAGATTCATACTCTGAACAGATGATACAAACAGCCACAGATACCATAACCAAAGACAGAACTTCTATTGTCATTGCCCATAGATTGGCTACCATCAAAAAAGCGGACAGGATATTGGTAATGGACGCCGGTAAAATTGTAGAATCTGGAACTCATAAAGAGCTTTTAGATCTTGAGGGTTATTACCGCACTCTTTATAAAGTACAGTTTGCCGCAGAGAAAAACCTGGAAGATTAACTTAAGTCTTTGTGGATTATTTCAGTGAGCTGCTCGAGGGTTTCATAGAGTACAAAATCACCATCTTTAAGATAAGAGATTTGTCCATTCTCCTCGCTCACTACTAGACACACAGCATCACTTTTTTCGCTCACTCCAACGGCCGCTCTATGACGAAGGCCAAAACGCAGTGGTATTTTTTTATCATCAGAGACAGGAAGTATCACTCTAGTTGCAGTAATGGTATTTCCTTCGATAAGCATAGCGCCGTCGTGCAAGGGGCTATTTTTATAAAATATACTCTCCAAAATAGGTTGGTTTACCGCTACGCTCATTGCGTCTCCACTAGATTTTACAAACTCTAAACTATTGTTTCTTTTTATAACAATAAGGGCTCCGGTTTTACTTTGGCTCATATTTCTGCAAGCTGCAATAACAGGGGCTATATCTGTGGTGGCAATGGTATCTGTGGATATAGATTTAAATTGCCTAAACACACGATTGGCCTTAAAATTGGTAGATCCAAGCATTAGTAAAAACTTTCTTATTTCTTGTTGGAATACCACAATTAAAGCAAACATACCCACACCCAAAAATCCTCCAAGAATTTTACTTAGCAGCTCCATTTCTAATAAATCTGTAAGCCACCAGATACCATAGATGATAACAATACCAATAAATATATTTATAGCCACGGTACCCTTTACTAGTCTATAAAGGTAGTATAGTAATGCAGCCACAAGTACAATGTCTATGGCGTCAATGATTCTAAAATCTGTTAATTCGAAAAAATCCAAATATGTTTATTTTTAAGATGTAAATGTAGGATTAAATTTTTAGTTACTCATAGCTGTGTTTAGTTGCTTGAATAGCGTGATACATTCTTTGGCCGGTTTTACATCATGAACTCTTAGTACTCGCGCCCCTTTTTGTAGGGCTACCATATGTAATGCCGTGGTCCCATTTAGGGCCTCTTTGGCCGAAATATCTAGGGTTTTATACACCATTGATTTTCTTGAAACACCTGCCAGTATTGGAAGATCTAAAGTTTCAAACAGCTCTAGATGATTAAGGAGCTCAAAATTTTGATCGGTGGTTTTTGCAAATCCAAATCCTGGATCTACAATAATGTCGTTTATATTGTAGGCTCTGGCGGCTGCGACTCTTTCAGAAAAGTAAAACAGCACCTGTTTTGTAATGTTTTGATACTCTATTAGCGTTTTCATGGTTTGGGGAGTGCCTCGCATGTGCATCATACAATAAGGAATTTGCAACTCACCGATGGTCTGTAGCATCTTGGGGTCTAATTTCCCTGCGCTTATGTCATTTACTATGCAGGCTCCCGCATTTACAGCCTGTTTTGCAACCTCACTCCTAAAGGTGTCAATGCTAATGAGCGCTCGTGGAAATTGTTTAATAATTGCATTTATGGCTGGAACTACCCTATTTATCTCTTGCTGTTGTGAAATATCTGTAGCCCCAGGTCTTGAGCTGTAACCTCCCACGTCAAGAAATGTGGCTCCCTGTTCTAGCATCTGTGATGCCTGACTAATTATTTCACTCTCCAGGGTGGTAGCCCCACCGTCATAAAAGCTATCTGGTGTAACGTTAATTATTCCCATCACCTTTGGCGTAGCCAAGTCAATTAATGTACCTTTACAGTTGATTGTTTGCAATTTTTTATTTTGATTTATTTACCCGAAATTTACGCAAAATCTTACACATAATATGGCAGATACTTCCAAAGAATATAATGAGGTTATAGATACCTGTAGATCACTCTTTCAAAAAAAAATGAAAGACTACGGTAGTGCTTGGCGAATTTTAAGGCTTCCCTCTTTAACAGATCAAATTTTTATAAAAGCACAGCGCATTCGTGGTTTACAACAAAACAAACACCAGCGCGTAGACGAGGGGCAAGTAAGCGAGTTTATAGGAATTATAAATTACTGTATCATGGCGCTTGTTCAACTTGAAAAAGGGGTAGTAGAACAACCAGATATTGAAGTAGCAGAAGCCCTGGAGTTGTATGATCAAAAAATAGCTACTACCAAACAACTCATGATGGATAAAAACCATGATTATGGGGAGGCTTGGAGAGACATGCGTGTTACCAGCCTTACAGATTTAATTATCCAAAAATTATTGCGTGTCAAGCAAATTGAAGACAATCAAGGAAAAACATTAGTCAGTGAAGGCATAGACGCCAATTATCAAGACATGATAAATTATGCTGTTTTTGCTATGATTCATCTAGAGGGGTAGGGCAAGGTTTGTTTTTTGGCTCACATTTAAAATTAGTATTACCTAAAGAGTACGTGTATGAAAGTATTAGTTGGAGTTTCTAGAATATTTGTAGGGGTTTTATTTATTATTAGTGGTTTAATTAAATTAAATGACCCTGTTGGGTTTTCTTTTAAACTTGGAGATTACTTTGCTGCAGAGGTATTAAACCTTCCTTTTTTAGAACCCTATGCACTTATTATAGCTGTTTTGGTTGTTATCCTTGAGGTGTTATTGGGAGTGATGCTCATTGTGGGCTATGCCAAAAAATTCACGCTATGGAGTTTGCTGCTCATGATTGGGTTTTTTACTTTTCTAACTTTTTACTCTGCCTATTTTAACAAAGTTACAGATTGCGGCTGTTTTGGTGATGCGTTAAAGCTTACACCCTGGGAATCATTTACCAAAGATATTATCCTGTTTGTACTACTCATCTTTTTGTACAAAGGGAGAAGGTATATTCAACCTTTTTTTTCAAAAGGTCTTAGGAGCATAGCTGTTTTTATATCCTTGATACTTTGCTTATGGTTAGGGCTTCATGTATTAGAGCACTTACCAGTAATAGATTTTAGAGCCTATAAGGTAGGGACAAATATAACCAAGGGCATGCAAACACCTCTAGATGCTCCTAAGGATGTGTACCAATACACTTGGAACTTTGATGTAAATGGCCAGCAAAAAACAGTTATAAACAGGGGTGAGGACCCTAAAATAGATGGCAGCTTACTTGGGGTAGAAACAAGCGTTTTACAAAAGGGGTATGAGCCGCCTATTCATGATTTTAGTATAGAACGTGATGGCACAGATTATACCACTCAAATGCTAGAAGAAGAACATCTTTTGGTAGTGATTGCTTACAACCTTGATGTAGCTCAAAACAAGGGTTTTATTGCCATTAAAGCGGCTACAGATACTGCCATAGAAAAAGGGTATACCGTAATTGGTATCTCTGCATCATCTACACCAGAGACAGAAAAACTTGCCGCCAAGTATCAACTTGACTTTCCGTTCTATTTCTGTGATATGACTGCCCTGAAAACCATTATAAGAAGTAATCCAAGTATTATGAGCCTAGAAAAAGGAACCATTTTGCAAAAATTACATTTCAATGATGTAGATCAATTGAGGCTTAAAGAATTAAAAAAGGCCTCTTTAAATGATACAACTGCAGTTAAAGTTGTAGACAGTATAAACTAATACCCGGTGATAACATATATTTTAAAAAAAATAGGATATGCTACCCTCACTCTTTTTGGTGTGGTGTCTGTGATTTTTATGTTATTTAATATGCTCCCTGATGACCCAGCCAAAATGATGTTAGGTCAAAATCAAAATAAAGAGCAAATCGCTGCTGTACAAAAAAAATACGGTCTTGATAAACCTATTTTTACCCAGTATTTGTTATACATCAATGATCTTTCGCCTATTTCATACCATAGCAACAAAGCTTCAGATTACACCTTTCTAGCTCCAAGAAAATACAATGTAGCTGCCACCTTTACAATTGCTAAAGGCAGTATTGTAATAAAATTACCCTATTTAAGAGAGTCTTTTCAAAAAAGCGGAAAAACCGTTAGTAGCGTTATTGCCCAAACCTTGCCCAATACTTTTGTGTTGGCTGTAAGTTCTATAGTAATAGCAATGTTGTTAGGGGTATTTTTGGGTATTGTGTCTGTGCTTTTCAAAGATCGTTGGCTAGACAAAGCTATACAGCTTATAAGCACTTTAGGGATGAGTGTTCCTTCTTTTTTTAGTGCTATTTTATTTGCTTGGTTGTTTGGTTTTGTATGGCACAGGTACACGGGGCTTCAAATGACGGGAAGTTTGTATGAGGTTGATGATTTTGGTAATGGTACTTACATACAATGGAAAAACCTACTATTACCTGCTGTTGTGTTAGGTATTAGACCGCTGGCGGTAGTGAGTCAATTAATGCGCAATTCTTTACTAGAGGTTTTAAACCAAGATTATATTATAACGGCCAAAGCAAAAGGGCTCTCTAGAACAGCTGTAATTTTTAGGCATGCTTTAAAAAACTCTTTAAATCCTGTTGTAACGGCCATTTCTGGTTGGTTTGCCTCCATGCTTGCCGGTGCTGTTTTTGTCGAGTTTATTTTTGGTTGGAATGGCATAGGTAAAGAGATAGTAGACGCCTTAAATAAAAGTGACCTTCCTGTTATTATGGGAACGGTTATTGTTATTGCTAGTTTGTTTATAGTAATCAATATCTTTGTAGATATTGTATATGGATGGCTTGACCCAAAAGTTAGAACTTAAAACGTAAATTAATACCATTAGTAACACAGATAGATAATTTGAGTAAACTACAAGAACTTGAAAAAATAATTAGTTAAAATAAACACCATACTATGAGAAGAAATATTGTTGCAGGAAACTGGAAGATGAATTGTGATATCCCGCAAACCTACGAGCTTTTAGACGCATTAAAAGAACAAGACATAACAGATGAGGTATCTGTAATAGTAGCGCCACCATTTACAAATTTACAAAGTGCAAATCAAGCCCTTTTGGATACAGAGATTTTAGTAGCAGCTCAAAATATGCATCAAGAATCAACAGGGGCATATACAGGAGAGGTTTCTGCAACTATGCTTAAGAGTGTTGGTGTTGAGGTTGTTATTTTAGGACACAGTGAACGTCGTGCTATTTTTGGTGAAACCAATGCACTTCTCACAGCCAAAGTAAATGCTGCATTAGAAAATGAAATGACTATTATCTTTTGTTTTGGGGAAGAACTCGCTGACAGAAAAGCAGGAAACCATTTTGATGTGGTTAGACAGCAACTAGAAGAGGGGATTTTTCATATAGAAAAAGAAAACTGGAACAATGTAATTCTTGCCTATGAGCCTGTATGGGCTATAGGAACAGGAGAGACAGCTACCCCAGATCAGGCCCAAGAAATGCATCACTTTATAAGAAACACTCTTTCTGAGGTTTTTGATACAGATGTTTCTCAAGATGTCTCTATACTTTATGGAGGTAGTGTAAAACCCGGTAATGCAAAAGAAATATTTGGCAAGCAAGATGTTGACGGAGGCCTTATAGGTGGCGCGGCGCTAAATGCTGCAGATTTTATGGCTATTATTAATGCGTTTAAGTAAGTCTTAAACCCATCCAAATTTTATAGTATGT
>CBFHMO010000025.1:0-18002 GCA_965656925.1 Patiriisocius sp. | reverse complement strand
ACCTGGAGAGACAGAAATTGAAACAGATAGGCGTATTGTTAGAGATCGTATTTCATTGCTGAAAAAGAAGCTACAAAAGATAGATCGCCAGATGGAAGTCCAGCGAGGACATCGCGGTAAATTAGTTAGGGTTGCATTGGTGGGATACACCAACGTTGGAAAATCTACCTTGATGAATGCCATTAGCAAAAGTGATGTATTTGCAGAAAACAAACTATTTGCCACCCTAGACACCACAGTGCGCAAAGTAGTGATAGGGAACCTCCCTTTTTTACTAACCGATACCGTTGGGTTTATCCGCAAACTACCCACCCAGCTGGTTGAGTCTTTTAAAAGCACACTAGATGAGGTGAGAGAAGCAGATTTGCTATTGCATGTGGTAGATATTTCACATCCAAGTTTTGAAGATCATATTGCCAGTGTAGGTACTATTTTGGACGAAATTAAAAGTGCAGACAAGCCAACGATTATGGTATTTAATAAAATAGATGCCTTCACTAATAAAACCATTGATAGTGATGATCTAGTGACCCAGAAAACAAAAGAACACTTTACCCTACAGGAGTGGAAAGCAACTTGGATGAATAAGACCAATGGTGACGCTATTTTTGTTTCTGCTTTAGAGAAACAAAATTTTGAAAGTTTTAGAAAAGTAGTGTATAATAAGGTTCGAGAAATTCATGTAACACGGTTTCCTTATAATAGTTTTTTATATCCTCAAGAGTATATTGAATAACTATAAAAAACCCAAGTTTAAGAACTCTTTCTCATAAACTTGGGTTTTTTAAAAACCGTAGGTAAGCCCAAGACCCAAAGCCTCTCTGATTTGAAATCCCTTTACTGCGTTATCATCGTAGATACCCTGGAAGGTTATATTTGCAGTAATCCATTTGTTTACTGACATCACTAGGTTTGCAGTGTAGTCTATATCTATATTTTTAAGGTCTTCAAGATAGTTGCTGTATAAATTAAGCACATTTTCCATCACTATATTTTTTGACAAAGTGAATTTTCCGTAGGCTCCTACAGCAGCGCCAAACTCTACACGAGAGGTTTGATTTGCACTTACCCCAAAATACCCGACTTGGTTAAAAGCATCAATATCACTTTGGTTTGGGCCAACATTTGTGAACTGGCTATTAACAACTATTAAACGTGAGGTTGCAGGAGCAATGTTCAGCTTTAGGTTATCACTTTTTTTCCATAGCATTCCAAGCCCTGCTTGGAAATAACCTGGAGATAAAATTTTTGTGGCCTGTGTTCTAATTGGTTTTCCATCTTGGTCTTCTGCAAAATCATATCCATTGGCAAGTTGTGTTCTTGCACTGAGGAAAAAAGAATAATACCAAAGACTTTCTTTTATCTCTTTTCCTACCAATGTATTAAGCTCAAAACGATCGTTTGTTTTTCTGGTAAACTCTTGATCCTTTTGATTGGCAATACCGAAGTCTATAACAATGCGGTTATCCCAAGTGATGTTATCTTTACTGTAGTTGGCATCATGTGTGAGGCCAAAATTTGCGGCATAGTTTGACGTACCACCACCTTGCCATCTGTCGTTAAATGCAGCTTGGTTAAACAAAAGGGATACATTAGTGACTTTAGTCCAAGGGCCTTTAGTCTCTTCTTTTTTTTCTTGAGAAAACCCAGAAAAAGTTAATAGGCATACTGTTATTAACAGGAGTATTTTCTTCATTATTTTTTATTAAAGTAGTTTTTTTAAAATAGCAGCAATTCTAGATCTAGGCTAATTTTTATAAAGCGGCACAAAAGAACAGGCCTCTCCATACATAATACTTTTTGCAATGGGTTGTAATTTTGAAATCAACATTCCATAAGCTGCCGAAGGGATAGGTTTGTTTGCGCACCCTTTAATAATGATTGGTGTGTCTTGGTATTGGCTAACATCTAGATCGTTTAAAACCTCAGTAAATAAAATTGTTTCTAGGGTTTGTTGTGATCCAATAACTGTTTTTTTGGTGTGCGGAATTAGTTTTGTACTAACAAGCATAAAAGCCCATGCAGGAATAATAGCCTCAGTACTACAGTGTATGGAAACATACTGGTTTTTATATTGCTCCCAAGGGTGGGTAGCAACCGATTCTCTAAAGTCTTTTTCTCTAAGGATAATACCCTCTTGTAACCAAGGGGCAATATCAAAGGCAACTCTAGTACCCTTAGGGTATAGCTGCTCTAAATCTATAGTTTTTAAAACGCTATTTGCGACTCTATTTACAATCTGTTTTGCCATGAAACTAAAATTATAGCATGCCCAATTCTAGCTTTGCCTCTTCGCTCATCAGCTCTTGTGTCCAGGGTGGGTCAAAGGTGATTTCTACCTCTGCATCATTCACCATTTTAAGAGACTTCACTTTATCTTCTACCTCCACAGGAAGCGTTTCTGCAACAGGACAGTTTGGAGTGGTAAGGGTCATTAGAATTTTTACATTGTTGTCTTCATTTACAAAAACATCATAAATAAGCCCTAATTCATAAATATCTACAGGGATCTCAGGATCATAAATCGACTTTAAGACCTTTACTATCTTTTCTCCTAGTGCCTGTGTGTCTATTGTATTGTCTTCCATAATGGTATTTATTTATAATTTTAGTGTTTTAAAAACAACTAGCTATTTAATTTTGCTTGATAGGCTGTGGCATACAATTTTAATTTCTTAATCATAGAGGTTAGCCCATTTGCTCTCGTGGCAGATAAATGCTCTTTTAAACCAATTTGGTCAATAAAATCTGTGTTTGCATTTAAAATTGCTTTAGGGGTTTGGTTGTTAAAGGATCTTATCAAAACAGCAATGATACCCTTTGTGATAATAGCATCACTATCTGCAGAGAAAACCATTTTATCTCCCTTGAGCTGTGCATCTAACCAAACTTTTGATTGACACCCTTTAATAATGTTATCATCTGTTTTGTTTTGCTCCTCTATAAGGGGTAAAGATTTTCCTAAATCTATCATATACTCATAGCGTTGCATCCAATCATCAAACATAGCAAACTCTTCTATTAGCTCTTCTTGTATGGCTTTAATGGTCATGTTATTCTTTATTTTTAATAGCCTTAAGCAGCGGTTTTTTTTCTGTGACTGAGTACAATGTAAGGCTTGTGGTTGAAACATCAAATGATCCTACATTTCTTAAAGCCTTTTGTATGGCATACTCATTTTCCATGGCTCCATCACAATAGGCCTTTGTTGAGGTTTGTTGACCTATTTTTAATGAGCTAGCATTTTGAGTGTAGGTGGCAGAAAAATCATTGCACCCAGCATTACCCCATATTCTTTTATCTGCCTTGTTAAACTCAAGTACCGCCTTAGATGAAATTTGTTGGCCATTAATAGAAACCACAGTAAAAGCACCAGACAATAGTGCTGCAGATGTATCTACAACTACTTTTTTTGTTTGATTACACCCAACTATTAAAAAACAGAGGCTGATACTGGTTAGGATTATTTTTCTCATAACTAATTTTTTATGATAGCATCATTTTCGCCTTTTCAACAGCAGTAACAAGGAGGTCAATTTCCTCCAGGGTGTTGTAAAAGGCAAATGAAGCTCTTACGGTTCCAGATATATTAAAGAAATCCATAATGGGCTGAGTGCAGTGTTGTCCTGTTCGCACCGCAATTCCTAGTTTATCAACAATGGTGCCCACATCATAGGGGTGAATACCCTCTATGTTGAAAGAAATTACAGATGTTTTTTCTTTTGTTGTACCGTAAATTTTTAGCCCATCAATGGCCAATAATTTTTTTGTTGCATACTCTAAAAGCGTAGCCTCATGCGCTGCAATAGCATCAAAACCTATAGCGTTAAGATAATCAATGGCGGTTCCAAATGCAATACCTCCACAAACATTTGGTGTTCCTGCTTCAAATTTATGAGGCAGTCCTGCGTAGGTTGTTTGCTCAAAAGTTACTTGATCTATCATTTCTCCACCCCCTTGATAAGGCGGTAGTTTTTCTAGCCAAGCTTCTTTACCATACAACATACCAATACCTGTAGGGCCGCACATTTTGTGTGCAGAAGTAACATAAAAATCACAATCTAATGCGGCCAAATCTGGCTTTATATGGGAGCAGGATTGTGCCCCATCAACAAGTATAGCTGCCCCTACCTGGTGTGCCTTTTGAGTCATAAACTCAATAGGGTTTATAGTACCCAAGGTATTTGAAATATGATTTACAAAAACTAGTTTTGTTTTTGAGCATAACAACTCTTGGTAGGCGTCCATATCTAGACCTCCCTCTTGGTTCATTGGGATTACTTTTAATACGGCTCCAGTAGCCTTACAAAGCATTTGCCAAGGTACAATGTTTGAGTGGTGCTCTAATTGTGAGACAATAATTTCATCATTTGCAGAGAGTATGCTTGCAAAACCATGTGCTACAATATTTATACTGTGGGTAGTTCCAGAGGTGAAAATTACCTCATGAGGTTTTGCAATTCCAAAATGCGTTTGTATTTTTTTTCTAGAGGCTTCATAGGCATCTGTGGCCTCTTGAGACAGGGCATGAACACCTCTGTGTATGTTTGCGTTGTAGTTTGAATAGTAATCTACAATGCTATCAATAACCTGCTTTGGTTTTTGAGATGTTGCTGCGTTATCTAGATACACTAAAGCCTTGCCATTTACTTTTCTAGAAAGTATGGGAAAATCTTTTCTTATAGCAGTTACATCAAACATATAAGCGTTTATTGAAATTAATGTCACCCTTTTTTATACTATACTACTGCATAAAATGCACCAATGGAGTAATAAATTTAAAGGTCAAAGCCTAAATTAACACCAATCTTGTTGGCGATTAATTTATTGATTCTTTCTTTTAATTCTGGAATTTTTACACTCTCTAAAACGGTATTTGCGAAGGCATACATAAGCAATGCCCTGGCTTCTTTTTTTGCAATACCTCTAGAGCGCAAATAAAACAAAGCATCTTGGTCTAGCTGGCCAATGGTACAACCATGTGAGCATTTTACATCATCTGCAAAAATTTCTAGTTGTGGCTTTGCATTTATTGTTGCTTTATTACTTATTAAAATATTGTTGTTTTTTTGGAAAGCATCCAGTTTTTGAGCCTGTTTTTCTACGTACACTTTTCCATTAAAAACACCAGTTGCACTGTCGTCAAAAATCCCTTTATAATCTTGGTGACTTTCACAATTTTCAGCTATGTGATGCACAAGTGTGTTGTGATCTACATGTTGTTTATCTTCAATCATGGTGACCCCGTTTAGGATAGAATCACACCGCTCTCCAAGTTGTTTAAAATTTAAATTATTGCGCGTTAGTTTTCCGCCAAAAGAAAAGGTATGAACACTACAAATACTCTCCCGTTGCTGCTGGATAAATGTGCTATCTATCAGTGAAGCATTTTGGGTGTCGTTTTGGATCTTATAGTAATCTACATACGCTCTTTTGTCTAAAAATATTTCAGTAACACTATTGGTAAGCACTGGGTTGTCATTAAGACTTTGATGACGCTCTATGATTTGTACATGGGCATTTTGCTCTACAACAATTAAATTACGAGGTTGCAACATGGTGGCAGCCTCTGTTCCTGTAGCAAAGTTTATAATCTCGATGGGTTTTTGTGCTTCTTTGTTTTTTGAGATACGAATGTAGGCTCCTTCTTTTGCAAATGCTGTGTTTAAAGAGCTTAGACTATCAGTATTGGCAGCTTTATTAAAATAGGTTTCTATAATAGAGCTATATTTCGATTTGTTGAGCGCAGATGACATCAAGCAAACATCGATCACATCATGGGTAACTTGAGATAAAAAAGAGCTGTAGACACCATCAATAAAAACAACTTTATAGGTGTCTATATCGTTGAGGAAGTATTTTTTTACATCTTTAAATTCTATGGCAGTTTCGTTTTTAGGAAAGATGCTATACTCTTTATTTAGTAATGCATTTAAAGAAGTATACTTCCATGCTTCTTCTTTTTTACTCGGAAATCCTTTGTCCTCGAAAGACTTCATAGCTTTATTGCGCACATCGTGTAATGGCGAATCTGCTTGCAAGTGATCTTCAAAAGCAAGGTATGAGGATTGTAATTTTTCTTTTAGATTCATTTTTTAAATTCAGAATTTTTGGTGCTTTAAGGGTTAAACCAACTCCTCTTTTATCCAGTCATATCCTTTTTCCTCCAGCTCATAAGCAAGTTGCTTTGTGCCAGATTTTACAATTTTACCGTCCATTATAACATGCACAAAATCTGGAACGATATAATCTAGCAATCTCTGGTAGTGCGTAATAACTATCACTGCATTGTCTTTGCTTTTAAGTTTGTTTACTCCATTTGCAACAACTTTAAGAGCGTCAATATCCAGGCCAGAATCTGTCTCATCTAGAATAGCTAGTTTAGGCTCTAACATGGCCATCTGGAAAATTTCATTGCGTTTTTTTTCTCCTCCTGAAAATCCAACATTTAAAGACCTAGATAAGAATTTACGGTCTATTTCTAATAAATCTGCTTTTTCTTTAATCTTCTTTAACATCTCACTGGCTGGCATATCTTCTAACCCTTTGGCTTTTCTATTTTCATTAATTGCCGTTTTAATAAAGTTTGTAACAGAAACCCCAGGAATCTCAACAGGGTATTGAAAAGAAAGGAAAACACCCTTGTGAGCTCTTTCCTCTGCATCTAACTCTGTGATGTCTTCACCATCAATAGTTATCTCTCCTTTGGTGAGCTCAAACTCTTCTTTACCTGCAATGATAGATGCCAAGGTGCTTTTTCCAGCTCCATTGGGTCCCATTATAGCATGCACTTCTCCTGCATTTACTGAGAGAGAAATCCCCTTGAGGATGTCTTTCTCTTCTACACTTGCGTAAACCTCTTTTATCTGTAACATATTATTTTTCTTCTACTTTTTTAATTGCTTTTTCACTTTTTTTTACCGCGTCACCCTCTTTTATTTTAACATCTGCTTGTGCTGGCTTAGCGCTCACTTGTACAATATCGATAATGGTTAAAAACTCATCCCATGTTTCTATGTCTTTAGGTCCTGGGGCTAACGTACCGGTTACTATCACAGCAACCATATCATAGGCCTCTTTTTTTGCAGGTGCTACCTTATCGGCCAATTCTTTCATCTTATCATCCACAACCACCCCATAAATAAAGTCACTTCCTTTTAAAACAGCAGCGCCGTCTGTGAAGATAAACTCACCTTTGTAAACCGCAAGGTTTGAGTTCTCTGTGGTGACTAAGGTTGATTTTTGGTCATTTTTACAAGCGCTAAGGCTTGTAAATAGTGTAATTAATACAATTATTTTTTTCATAATAATATTGTTTTTAGTTGTCTTTTTATCCAACAGAGCCTTCTAGGCTTATTTCTAGTAATTTTTGAGCCTCTACTGCAAATTCCATCGGGAGTTTATTTAGTACTTCTTTGCTAAATCCATTGACAACAAGTGCAATAGCTTTTTCTGTATCAATTCCTCGCTGGTTGCAATAAAATATCTGGTCTTCACCAATTTTACTTGTGGTTGCTTCATGCTCTATTTGAGCGGTTTTGTTCTTCACCTCTATGTAAGGGAATGTGTGAGCCCCACATTTATTGCCCATCAGCAGAGAATCACACTGAGAGAAATTACGAGCATTCTCTGCGCTTGCATTTATCTTTACCAAACCGCGGTAACTGTTTTGAGATTTACCTGCCGAAATACCTTTACTTATAATGGTGCTACGGGTATTTTTACCTAGATGGATCATCTTTGTTCCAGTATCAGCTTGCTGGAAGTTGTTGGTTACCGCTATAGAGTAAAACTCTCCAATACTATTGTCCCCTTTTAAAATACAACTAGGATATTTCCAAGTAACGGCACTTCCAGTCTCCACTTGTGTCCAAGATATTTTTGCATTTTTTTCGCACAGTCCTCTTTTGGTTACAAAATTGTATACGCCTCCTTTTCCTTCTGCGCTTCCAGGGTACCAGTTTTGCACTGTAGAGTATTTAATTTCTGCATCATCTAGCGCAATAAGCTCTACAACTGCTGCATGTAATTGATTTTCATCTCGACTTGGCGCGGTACAACCCTCTAGGTAGGATACGTAACTGCCCTGGTCTGCAATAAGAAGGGTTCTTTCAAATTGTCCTGTTCCTGCTTGATTGATTCTAAAATAGGTAGACAGCTCCATAGGGCATCTAACCCCTTTTGGGATATAACAAAAAGAGCCATCACTAAATACCGCGCTGTTTAAAGCGGCGTAGAAATTATCTTTGGTAGGTACTACAGTTCCAAGATATTTTTTTACAAGTTCTGGATGCTCTTTAATTGCTTCAGAAATACTCATAAAAATGATTCCCTTTTCACTAAGTGTTTTTTTAAATGTAGTAGCAACAGAAACAGAATCTACTACAATGTCTATAGCAACATTGTTCATTTTTTTCTGCTCATCTACAGAAATACCCAGCTTTTTGTACATCGCTAGTAGTTCTGGATCTACATCGTCTAATGTTTTGTTAGGATCTACAGCCTTTGGAGCAGAGTAGTACGCAATTGCCTGAAAATCTGGCTTAGTATAATTTACATTTGCCCAATCAGGCTCTTGCATAGACTGCCAAACTTTAAAAGCCTCAAGCCTCCAGTTGGTCATCCACTGCGGCTCCTGTTTTTTCTTTGAAATAGCCCGTATAATATCCTCATTGAGCCCTACAGGGAATGTTTCACTCTCTAGGTCTGTATAAAAACCATACTCGTACTCTTTGGTTTCCAGTTCTTTTTTTAAATCGTCTTCTGTATACTTACTCATATGCACTTATGAATTCTTGTAAAGAATTCTTAGTTTTAAAATTATAAAGAGAATGATTCTCCACAGCCACAGGTTCTATTTGCATTTGGGTTGTTAAACACAAAACCTTTACCATTTAAACCTCCACTATATTCTAGGGTTGTTCCCACTAGGTATAAAAAACTCTTTTTATCTACAGCAATCTTTACGTTGTTTTGCTCAAACACCTTGTCATTCTCACCAATAACACCATCAAAATTTAGTTCGTAAGATAGCCCAGAACATCCACCACTTTTAACACCAACGCGAACAAAGTCTTGATCGATGCTAAAGCCGTCTTCTGTCATTAATTGCGAAATTTTGCTTCGCGCAGTATCGCTTACTTTTATCATAAATTAGAATTCGTCTAAATTAGAGGACAAATATACGACATAAACCGCTTTTTTAATACCTAAAAAATATTAAAAATCTATGAGGGTATAAGGGCTTTACCAAACCACACCTTGTGCCAAAGACAGATTTGACCTAAAGCGCACTTACTAGATTAGTTGGGGTTTTGATATGCTGGGTTATTTGCCAGAGATGGATCTGAGAGACTTAACAAAAAAGCTTTTAAGGCAGCTTTGTCTTGCGGGGTGAGTTGTACTCCACCTTGGGCAACTGTTTTCATTAAAGGATCTATAGTGGGGCTAAATATTAGCCCTTCACTGTAATGATCTATCACTTGGTCTAATGTCTGAAAACGCCCGTCATGCATATAAGGAGCGGTGTAGGCTAGATTGCGCAAGGAGGGAGATTTAAACAATCCAAATTGCGCAGGATCTCCAGTGATATCTCCAAGACCTAGGTCTGTAAAATTTTCATCCAGGCCATTGTTATGAAAATCATTATCTGTCCATAGTGGATTGCTAGGGCTGCCGTGGCAATGAAAACAATCACCGCGGTTTTCATCTAAAAAAACAGCAAGCCCCTGCTGCTCTAATGGAGTTAGTGTTGCTTGTCCTAGAAGATAATTGTCAAACTTAGCATTCCCAGATACCAGCGTGCGTATAAACTGTGCAAGGGCTTTAGCAATCAAATCTTTAGAAATTGTAGTAGTTCCAAAGGCCTGTTCAAATTTAGTGAGATAGTTCGGGTCACTTTGCAGTGTTTGCTCAACGTTGGGCCATGTGTTGTGCATTTCTATTTCATTTACAACAGGCTCTAGAACCTGCTCTTCTAAGGAATCGGCACTGCCGTCCCAATTAAATTTATTGTTTGTGTTCCAAGCAATGTTAACAAGAGGCATCGAGTTTCTAAACCCGGCAATACCATCTATCCCAATGCTATATCTTCTTTGATCACTAAAACCCTCATTAGGTCTATGACATCCTGCACAAGACAAGGTATTGTCTGCAGAGAGATTTTTTTCATAAAAGAGTGCTCTTCCAAGGGCAACTCCCTCTTCTGTGAGCGGGTTATTGGCAGGTATTTCTGGAGCAGGGAGTAGTTGCGAGAAAATGGCTGGAATAGCTATGTTTACCGGTGTAGGTGAGTACCCTTGATTTTGGTTGTCATCCTCACCGCATGAGAGCGTGATGCAAAGAAGGCAAAAAACAAGAGGTATTTTTTTAAACATAAAAAATCATTTAGTCACCCGTATTGGTCTCTAAAGAAAATACAGTTTGTCCATTTTCTTGCATCATTTTTTGGGCGGTGTAATTTCCCATCAACATGCCGTTAAGTATGTTAAGGTCCCAAAGGTTTGGATTTTCAAACCATTGATTGATATCCATGGTAACATTAATTTGAGTAGCGTCTTGGGTAACAGTTATTTCGCCTAAATCTATCTCTATAGAGGTGTCCTCTCTTGTGTTTTCTGGACCGGGGTTTTGAACAGCGCTTATAGTATGATATGCATAAATAAAAGGCTCATTGGTAGGGTCTAAAAACCTTCCTTCCAGTTGCATGTAATGATATCCTCCACCCAGCATATCTGGCACATTCCAAGAAGCTGCGTTTAAATCTGGATATATACTAGAGGTGTTTGTAGCTTCTGTAAATCCAAAACGCATTTTTAAATTATAAGCTCCCGGGGGGAGTAAAATATCATTAATAGCAAGACTATTATCTTGACTTAGATCTACAAGTTGATAGTCTTTTACTATTGTTTTTATACCCTGTTGGTTGGTGAAGCTTATTTGTGATATTAAATAACGAAGCCTTGTAATACTTAGAGTTGTTCCAAATCCATTGGTGTAGTCTAGGGCGTTAAAGTTGCTACTATCAATTTCTTGTTGATTAAAGCTATGAGAAAAATCAATACTTACCGGGGTGTTTTGTGGTTGATCATCATTTTTATCACAAGCAACAAAAAACATCACAAGTATTGGTAAAAAGAATCTTTTTTTAAACATTTGAGAACTTATTTTATTTTAATTAATAACGCGTCTTGGCTTCCTTTATTTTCTGGGATATCCATATCGTTGCTTTCTGTAGATCCAACAAGAAGTAGTTTGTTGTCTTGAGTTTCTAGCACAGCATTGGCAAAATCTAAAGAAGAACCTCCAATGATATAATTAAATTTAAGGTTTCCATTTCCATCAATAATAAATACCCAGGCATCGTTTTGACCCCTATTTATAAATCCGTCCATAGAGCTTCTTGTATTGCCAACAATGGCAAAATTCCCGTTTTGTAACCCTATAATACTCTTTGCAGAATCAAAGGCTGAACCGCCATATGTTTTTTCCCAAATGATGTCTCCACTGGGAGAGAATTTAACTACCCAAGCATCTGCATTTCCATTTAATGTGCTAACATCGCCATCGGTACTTCTAGTGTCTCCAACGATAATATAATTTCCATCTTCTGTTTTAGTGATGCCGTATCCTTGATCTATTTCGCTTCCTCCCAGAGATTTGGTCCACAATTTATCTCCATTGCTTGCCACTCTAACCATCCAAAAATCATAGGATCCTTTGTTGTCTGAAATGTCAAAATCTGTACTCTCTGATCCTCCAATCATAATAAAGCCACCATCGTTGGTCTCTACAACATCATAGCTTCTGTCATTGCTAGAGCCGCCAAAGTAGCGCCTCCAAATAGCCTCTCCGTTTTGATCCATAAGGATGCCCCAAAACTCTCCAACACCATGCAAGGTCGCCTTAGAGGGAGCTCCCATTTTACCATCGTCATTTCCTTGATTTCCACTTGCTGAAACATCAAAAAATCCGGTAACAAAAAAGTTACCGCTGGCAGTCTGGATGATTTTAAGAGCCTGGTCTGAACCTGCAAAGCCGTGCGTTTTTTCCCAGGAAATGTTGCCTTGAGCATCTAGTTTTGTTATCCAGTAGTCTTGAAATCCTTCATTGTTTGAGACGTCTCCATCACTAGATAAACTATAGCCGCATACAATATAACCTCCATCTGCAGTATTAATTAGGCTTGTTGCGGTATCTGTATTAGAGCCTCCATATACTTTATTGAAAACAACCTCTCCTTCCTGCGTTGTTTTTAGTAGCCAAAAATCATCATCATCCCCTTTTTTTCCTGTAATGTCTCCATCGGTACTATCTGTAGAGCCCATTAACACGTAGCCGCCATCGCCACTTTGGACAACAGCTGTAATAGTCTCATTGTGACTTCCCCCAAAGGTTTTAACAAAATCAACTTCTCCTAAAAAATCTTCCGGGGATGGACCTGGCAGATTTACTCCATCATCATTAGAGCAAGAGTAAAGTAATGCTATGGCAATTATAAATAAAGCTTCTAGGTTTTTCATTGTAATTACTTAACTATAAGACGCTTGGTGATTTGGTTGTTAATTTTAATGAGGTACATTCCGCTATTTAAAGAGTTGATATTGATATCTTTAGCCCTTGTGGCATTGAAGGTTAAATGTAAAACACGTTGCCCAAGTATGTTAAAAACCTCTACAGATTCTATTGGCTCATTACTGGAGGTAATTGTGATATTTTTCTTTGCAGGATTTGGAGCTATTTCAAAATTATTTACCGTAACCTCTTCTGCCCCCAAACTTGGGTCTCTTACTAAAAAGAACCCACTATCTATATCACTAATTACAATGTTACCACTAGCAAAAAATGGATACACGTTCCAAGCTCCATTAAAATTTGCACTGTTACTATCTGGATAGGTATCAAAAAAGCCAAGCTCTGTAATATTTTCATCACCAATCTGTGAGATGTCAAGAACTCTCATTCCTGCCCTGTAGTTTGATAAATAATATTTATCACCCTTCACATAGCCGTTGTGGTCAATAGCCTCTGTAGGGCCCTCGTATTCGAAATGAAACGATGGATCGTCCAGGTCTTCAAAATCAAAAATAATGGTTCTGGTATTAAACCCAACATTTAGCTCATCAATCTCATCTCCAACAATAAAATAGCGCTGGTCTTCAGTAAACCAACCTTGGTGTGTGTAGGCAACATTTGAGTATGATATAGTTGAAATGCTAATTGGGTTGTTTTTGTTTGTAATGTCTACAATAGCAATTTGGTTTTCATTGCTTCCTATAAGGATTTCTTTTCCAAGATGTTCTGTGTCTGGCCCAGAGTAGGTAACTACTTGCGCGTCATGACTGTAAGAATCGTCACTGTACCCTCCTGCCGGGGTAGGATTTAAAGGATCTGAAATATCTATAAAATGAGGCCCACCATTATAGGTTGAAGTTCCTACTGCATAGGCATACCCTGAATCTTCATTTATGACAATGTTATGACAGCTTCCAAATTCCTCATAAAGGGCATCTTCTTCAAAATCTTGAGGAGGACTGGATACATCTCTTAATCTGGTTAAATCAAAAACTTGCATACCATGATCACTAATTTCACTAACAACAAAGGCATGGTCTTGATATACCTTTATATCTCTCCAGCTTTGGCCAGAATCTAAATACTCATCTGTTGTTAAGAGTTTTCCAACATAAATTGGAGCTGTCGGGTTTGAGATATCTATAAAGGCTGTTCCGTTGTTAAGCCCCATAATAGCATATTCTTTGCCAGTTTGTGGGTCTGTCCATCCCCAGGAATCATTTCCTTCAAAGGCGTCCATGTCATCAAGGCTAATAAAAGACTGAAGGTCAAAGCCGTTACATGGATAATCTCCTGCACTTCCGTTTGTGCAAGGGGTTTGCCCTGAGGTGCTAAATAGGGTAAAAAAAGACAAAGTAATTAGTATTTGTTTCATTTTCAGAATTTTTTGTTGTAAACCTACTTATTTAGTAATGCCTAAATGCCTAAAATGAGTTTATTATTAGACAAATTTATTACAAATCAATTACAATGCCAGTACTATTAACGTTTTGTAAAGAAATTACAAATCAATTTTCATAATTGCCCTAGACGCAAAATACTCGGCTACCATCAATTAAGGATTATAAATTTTAGAAATAGTAATACCATGTGCAATACAAGCCCTATTTTTGCCACACGTAAATAACCACTCATGTTAGAAAATAAAGATTCCTTAAAAACACCCATTTCTTCAATGGGGGAGTTTGCCCTGATAGAGCATCTCACCAAACATTTTGATGTTAAGAAAAACTCAACAATAAAAAGTATTGGAGATGACGCCGCTGTTATTGATCATAAAAAACAAACGGTGGTCACCACAGATTTGTTAATTGAAGGGGTACACTTTGATTTGAGTTATATGCCTTTAAAACATCTAGGGTACAAAAGCGTGGTTGTTAATGTGAGTGATATTTTTGCCATGAACGCTACACCAACTCAAATAACAGTTTCTATTGCCGTTTCAAATAGATTTCCGGTAGAAGCCCTTGAGGAGTTGTATGCAGGGATTGCTACTGCTGCCAAATATTACAACATAGATGTAATTGGGGGAGACACAACATCATCTACCCATGGGCTTATGATAAGTATTACAGCTCTTGGAGAGGTTGATAAAGAGCAAGTTGTGTATAGAGATGGTGCAAAAGAAAATGATTTGGTTTTACTCACTGGAGATTTGGGGGCAGCGTATTTAGGCCTTCAGATTTTAGAAAGAGAAAAACAGGTGTTTAAAGTAAATCCAAACTCTCAACCAGATTTAGAACCCTACTCTTATTTGATAGAAAGACAATTAAAACCAGAGGCAAGAAAAGACATCCCTGCACTGCTAAAAGAGTTGGGTGTAAAACCAACCTCGATGATTGATGTAAGTGATGGGCTTTCTTCTGAAATATTACACATCTGTAAGCAATCTAAGGTTGGGTGCACAATTTATGAAGATAAAATACCTTTAGATCCTCAAGTAATTACCACCTCTGAAGAGTTTAACATGGACAGCACAACAATTGCCCTTAATGGAGGAGAAGATTACGAGTTGTTGTTTACCATTTCTCAAGAAGACTATCCTAAAATAAAAGCCAACCCAAGTATAACGGTAATAGGTCATATTTTAAAGGCTACAGAAGGAACACACCTTATCACTAGAGGCGATACTAAAATACCAATAATTGCAAGGGGTTGGAGTGCCACTCAAGAAAACCAATAAGCTTAAAAATTAGTTAAACAATACCCTGTAAAAGGGCAATAACCTCTTGGCCGTTGGTAAGCCAACTCATGTGGCCGCTATCGGTGGCGTGTAGGGTTGTTTTTGTTTGTTTTGACAGCGGGACAATATCCTCAAGAGGTATAATAAGATCAAATCTTCCAGCAATAATGTGCTTTTCACAGCGGAGGTGTTTTAGTATTGTTGTCCTGTCTTTTCTATCACGCATTGCTTTAATGGCAGCTGTAACACCATTTGCTGAATGATGTAGGGCTTCATTTTTAAGGCCTTTAATGGCTAAGGTGTGCCTGGATTTTTCTTCTGCGGTAAATAGATTACCAATGGCCATGGTGATAAAGGCAGCTTTGTTTTTTTCAATAATAGTGAGTGCTCTATTTCTGTTTTCTTTTCTTGAAACACTATCTGGGGAAGGGCTTGAGTTTAGTAAAATTAGTTTTTCCAGTTTTTCTGGAAATAATTCTCCAAGGGCCAAAGCCACATAACCACCCATAGAGTGCCCTAGAAGTATTGCTCTTTGGAAATTTTCAAAGGCCAATAACTCACAAACCATCATTGCCATATTTTCCATGGTGTGTGCCTTTTCAAGCATACCACTTTGCCCAAACCCTGGAAGATCTATCATAAGTGTGGTATTTTTTTTAGCCAATACAGCGGCTATTTTTTGCCACATAGAGCTACTTTCCAAAAAACCATGTAGCATCACAATGGCAGGGCCAGTTCCTTGTTTGTGATAATGTATAGGGGTATTGTTGTAGTGAAAAATCATTTTGGTATATTGAAGCTCGGTTACAAAAATAGCCATTAACCAGATTCTTTTCTATGAATTACACCAAACAAACATACCTTGTTGCATTTGCTTTGTTCTCTCTGTTTTTTGGTGCAGGAAACTTAATACTTCCTCCCTTTTTAGGCTATAATGCAGGGAGTAGTTGGGCTTGGGTTGCTATTGGGTTTGCTCTTTCTGGAGTTGTAATACCTATTTTGGCCATTTATGGGTATGCCCGCTTGCAGGGTACTCTTTTGGATTTTGCCAAAAAGGTATCTCCTAGATTTGCACTAGTATATGCTATTATTGTATATGTTATATGTGTTAGCTTGCCTTCTCCTAGAACGGCATCTGTTGCTTACCAAATTGCTATTGCACCTTATTTTGATATTTCTTCTTTACGTGTAAGCATTGTTTATTTTACTTTGGTATTGCTCTTTGCCTTAAATAGAACTCATATTTTAAGCCTAATTGGAAAATTTTTAACCCCCCTAATTATACTCATCCTTTTACTAATAATTACTTTAGGCTTTTTTGCAGATCCGGCGCCTATGGGTAGTACCATTTTTGAAAACACATTTACCAACGGAATTTTGGAGGGCTATCAAACCTTTGATGCACTTGGTGGTGTTGTAGTTGGGGGTGTGATTGTTATTTCATTGGCCTTGCAGGGCAAGTACAATTATCAAGAAAAAAAACGCATGATTGCTCGCTCTGGGAGTATTGCCGGTATTGGATTGTTTTTAATTTATAGTGGCCTTATTGCACTAGGCGCTTATTATAGCTCAGATTTGCAAATCACCGAGCGTACAGAACTATTAAAAATATTAAGTAAAAACACTTTAGGGAGTTATGGCACTGCTTTTTTGGGAGTATTAGTAGCATTGGCATGTTTTACCACAGCTGTTGGTATTGTAACGGGCACTGCAGATTTTGTAAAAGGTATTGCCAAAAATACTCCGTGGGCCTATACAGTCACCTCCGCTATAGGGTGTCTTATAGGTGTTTTGGTAGGACAATTTGATGTTGGTTTTATCATTAATGTAGCCTTACCTGCTTTGATGTTTATTTACCCAATGACCATAGTGCTAATTATATTAAACAGCATCCCTACAAGGCTGGCTTCTGCCTTAATTTTTAAAGCTGTAACGATAACTACCTTTGTGTTTAGCATCCCAGATTTTTTACAATTTTTCATGACCCCAGGGTCTTTAGATGGTATAAAAAAATGGATCCCTTTTGCAGACCAAGGGATGGGCTGGATACTACCAGGATTACTTGTTTTTATAGGCGTTACTATCTTTGAACACTACAAAAAAACAGCTTCAATAGAAGGTTAAGAGTTCATGATATCTTCAATTTCATCTGCTAAAATTGGGATGTTTTTCATTAAATTAAAAGGGGCTCCAGTTTGTTGTATCACCACATCATCTTCAAGTCTAATACCAAAACCTTCTTCTGGGATATAAATACCTGGCTCAACAGTAAATACCATATTTGCCTGCATAGGCTCCCAAAGTAGTCCGTAATCATGGGTGTCTAATCCCATGTGGTGAGATGTGCCATGCATAAAGTATTTTTTGTAGGCTGGCCAATCTGGGTTTTCATTTTTAACATCGGCTTTGTCTATAAGCCCTAGCCCTAATAACTCGCTGGTCATAATATGTCCTACTTCCTTATGGTATTCTTTCCAAAGAGTTCCTGGAACCAGCAATTTAGTGGCCTGCTCTTTAACGCTGTTTACAGCATTGTACACTGCTTTTTGTCTGGCTGTATATCTGCCACTAACGGGAATGGTACGAGACATGTCACTGCTGTAATTTGCATACTCTGCACCAACATCTAGCAAGATTAAATCTCCTGCCTTACATTGCTGGTTATTTTCAATGTAGTGCAACACATTGGCATTATTTCCGCTAGCTACAATTGGAGTGTAGGCAAATTTTTTGGATCGATTTCTTA
>CBFHMO010000024.1:0-18693 GCA_965656925.1 Patiriisocius sp. | reverse complement strand
AATTTCCGGTTGATGTTTTCATGGATGCCCTTCATACACTTGTTGGTATGGACAAAGACTGGATACAAAAAGGAGAAGGAAATTCTTTGTACTTGCGTCCTTTTGTGGTTGCAACAGAGGTTGGTGTTTCTGCATCACCATCAAATGAGTATAAATTTATGATCCTTATGGCCCCAGTACAAGCCTATTATAAAGGTACTGTAAAAGTATTAATCGCAGAGAAATTTAGCCGCTCTGCAAGTGGCGGTGTTGGAGCTGTAAAAGCAGCTGGAAACTATGGCGCACAGTTTTACCCAACCGCACTAGCACAAGAAAAAGGATTTCAACAAATTATCTGGACAGACTCCAACGAGCACAAATATTTAGAGGAGGCAGGTACAATGAATGTGTTTTTCAGAATTAACGACACTCTTATCACCGCACCAGTTAGTGACAGAATTTTGGATGGTGTTACTCGTAAAAGTATTTTAGAGATGGCAAAACACAATGGCATACAAACACAAGTTAGAAAGCTAACTGTAGATGAGTTAATTGAAGCAGAAAAACAGGGAAGTTTAAAAGAAATATTTGGCGCAGGAACAGCAGCTGTAGTGAGTCTTATCAGTCACTTTGGATACAAAGATAACGTATATGAATTACCTAAGATAGAAGACAGCTATGCCTCAAGCTTTAAAAAACAATTAATGGACCTGCAGTACAATAAAACCAAGGATTCTTTTGGTTGGCGCGTAGAGGTTAAATAACATACCAACAAATAAATTAAAAAAGTGGTTGCTGTTTTTTATCAGTCAACCACTTTTTTTATTTTTCTAACACGGCTTTTATATTTGGCTTAAAATAGTTTGGGCCTTTGAGCACCTTGCCATCTTCTCTGAAAATGGGTTTCCCGTCTGCCCCAAGTTTACTCATATTACTGCGTTGTATCTCGTTAAAGACTTCTTCAATCTTACTTTGCATACCATGCTCTATGATGGTACCGCACAAAATATACAACATATCTCCAAGGGCATCTGCCACCTCTACCAAATCATTGTTATTGGCCGCCTCCAAGTACTCCTGATTTTCTTCTCTCATGAGTTCATGACGTAAGGCGTTTTTCTGTACGCCAAGATCTGCCGTTGGCTTGTTTTTAATTCCTAATGAAAAAGCACTATGAAATTCATGGACGGCCGCAATTTTTTCTTTCATATTTTAATAGTTTTTGATTTTACTGAAATTTTCTGTTGTATTTTTGTGACTATAAAACTACACAAATATGTTTAGTACTGGACAGTTAGCCTTTGCCATTTTTTTTGTTATTGCATTTATAGCGATTATTATCTACAGCTATAGAAGAGATCTTGCATTGCACAAAAAATACTACAAAGGAAGCTTTAAAGTACTGTTAGGATTTTTAGTCTTTGTAGCGCTTTTAGTAGCTGCAAAATATGCTTTAAAAAGCTAATTAAGTTAGTTATTATTTTTAATAGATAAAAAAACCCGATGTACTTAACGGTACATCGGGTTTTTATAGTTTACTATTTTAGTGTTAATTCTGGATTGGCAAGTTGCTGTAATTTTTTGCGTATACAAGCATTTGAGCCTCAAAGCTCTCTGGCTGCACAATATCAAACCCTATAATTGCTCCTACAGGGTCTATAGTTGGAGTTATCATTGGATTTACAAAACCACTATAAGGCGCAGAAGTAAACTGCTTGTTACGGGCTAAAACTTCTGCGTGTATGGCCCTATCTACCTTAACGCCGTAGCCCTCTACTAAAGCTTCAACGGCTGCATAATCTCCTTCAGATTTTATGCGCTGTGTCTCCCTTAGCAACTCCCCAAAAAGGGTGTGTAATTTTTCATAGTCATTGATGTTAAAATACGTTTTTCCATCTTTTGTTACTTTTTCTATTACATTGTCTTTTAATCCTTTTTCATAAGCCCAAGCAGAAACCCATTGCCTGTTAACCATGTGTGCCTCTTCTACATCATCTCCTAATTTTAAACGAATGAGTTGTGTCACAAGGCCATTTCTGATGTAGCCGTCAAAAGCTGCTTTACCCACGTTCTCCCAGTTATCTACCAGACCTAGTTCTTGTAATTTTGGGCTGTATAGATAGTATAAACCTACTAAATCTGCACGACCTTCCTCTAGGGTAGAAGCATATTTTTTTAAGGTTTGTTTTGTTTCTCCAACACCAGGATTTAACTGCCCAGATGCGTGTCCAATTACCTCATGCAAAGCAGTGTGCAACTTATCTGCTACTTGGCCATATTGCTTTTCTAAGTCATACTCATTTTGGTCATGCACAAACTCTTGCAGGCGTCCAGAGCCTCCAGCATTGTTGTAGGCTCCTATGATATTACCAAGTGATACAGACTTACTTCCTACAGCGGCGCGTATCCAGTTTGCGTTTGGAAGATTCACGCCAATAGGTGTACTAGGTGAGGCGTCTCCTGCTTCTCCAGCAACATCTACCACCTTATAGGTAACCCCTACAACATTGGCTTTTTTATGGGCCGGCATTAGTGGAGAGTTATCCTCAAACCATTGAGCATTTTTTGATAAAACAGCCATTTTTTGTGACATTTCAAAATCTTTTATTTGCACTACCGTTTCATAAGAACCTCTGTACCCAACAGGATCATTGTATACCTCTATAAAACTGTTGATGTAATCAATATTACCATCTGTGGCAGAGGTCCAGGCTACGTTGTAATCATCCCAAGTTTGCAGATCTCCTGTTTTGTAATACGAAATTAAAAGACCAAGCGCCTCACCTTGGGCCTGGTTTTCTGCAACGGCTTTGGCTTTTTCTAACCAACCAATAATTTTATCAATGGCAGCTCCGTAAAGACCTCCAGATTTGTATACACGTTCTGTTAAAACACCATCTTGTTTAACCAATTGAGAATTTAACCCATAAGATAAGGGTCTTTTTGGATCTGGAGATATTTTTGCTTTGTAGAAATTCTCTACATCTGCAGTAGTTACATTAGGCCCGTAGAAATTAACCGCAGATAAAAGCACGTTGTCTACATCTTTGGTTAGGTTCACTTTTTTAACATCTTTATCATTAAACAACACTGCAAAGGCATTACCATTAAGTGTAGCTCCAGTATCTGCTAGTAAAGATTGCAGGTAATCTGCAGAAAAAGCAGGTTTCATTTTAGCGTTAGAGTAGTGATGGTGTATACCATTGGCAAACCACACTCGCTTCATGTAAGTTTCAAAATTTGCCCAATCCTGGCTTTGTTTATCACCTTGGTAGGTGGTGTATATTTGCTCAAAAGATTTACGTATGGCTAGGTTGTGACGGTAGTTTTGATCCCAAATGATATCACGTCCCTCAAGCCCTGCTTGGGTGAGATAATACACTAATTTTTGTTCTTTTAGGGTCAAGTTATCCCAACTTGGTATTTGATACCGTAGTATTTTAATATCTTCAAACTGTGTGACGTTGTAATCAAAATTATCTGGAGTTTCGTTTTTTGTGTCACCACAAGAGGTTAATAGTAATGAAACTAATGCTGCAACAAGTAAAGTATATTTCATGGTATAAGTTTTTGTTTTCACAAATATATTAAAATAATTAGCAGGGCTAGCAGCATTAACCCGTAGTGATTTTATATAATAGGTTTTGTAAAATGTGTATAGATTTTGACTCGCTACTAACAAAAGTATATCTTTACCTTATATATAAATTAGTTAATGAAAAATATTCTCTTAGTGTTTTTAGGTGGTGGGCTTGGTAGTAGCCTGAGATACCTTATTTCTAAATACCTAAACCAACTAGAAAACAGTGTGGCTCTTGGCACTTTTACAGTAAACATAGTAGGCTCACTACTCATTGGTATTATCATGGGGCTTGCCCTAAAAAATGACACGCCTTCAAGCACATTAACACTACTAGTAGCTACAGGATTTTGTGGAGGTTTTACCACTTTTTCTGCCTTTGCCCTAGAAAATTACCAATTCTTAAAAACAGGAGACATCACTAACTTTATTGTCTATACCCTAGGCAGTGTAGCCCTTGGTATTGTTGCCGTTTTTATAGGAATTTGGTTAGTAAAATCATAGCATAACAATAGTACACCTTTAATGCTCAAAGGCTTTAACACCCGCCTCTACCCTAACTAAAAGATCATTCTCTTTGGGAGGTATTGGGCAAGAATAAGCACTGTTATACGCGCAGTATGGGTTGTAGGCTTTGTTAAAATCTAGTACCATAGTATCTCCCTTTGGTATTCTAGTATCCAAAAACCGCCCGCCGCCATAACTTCCATCACCACTTGTGAGATCTGTAAAGGGTAAAAATAAATAATCTATATATTCTGGGTCTTGAGATACAGGAAGGCTTTGATACACATTTAATTGTAACCCAACTCCATCAATGGTAAAATTAACTTCACCATATTTTACATACTGCGGAGTTCTATCTGTGGTGGTTGGCATTAAAAAAGGAATTTCATTTGGAGTTCTTTTAAAATTTGCAGCAACCCTAAACTTGAGATCAATGGGATAAAAATCAAGGCCTGTAAACTCTTTTAAATCTTGGGGAGTAAGAATGCTAGTTTGCGCATCTGCAAAGGTTTTATTTTCATGTTCCTGGTAGGCAACAGCCTCTATAAATTCTGGGGTGTTATCTTGAGAAAACACAACACAGGTAATTAATAGTAATACATAAAAATTATATTTCATTATAGCATGTTTTAGTAAATATATAAAATAGTGATACACCTAAGCCCGCTAAAAGTACTTATATATTTGGCTGTTTTTAAATTAGAGATTTTATTGGGTTATGCGCTACCACATGAGATAGTACAATTTGTGTTTTAGTTTCTCCGTACACAATAAGCTCATCTATGAAACCCTCAAGCTGTTTTTGGTTTTTTAAAACAACCTCCATCACTATATTTTCATTGCCCGTTATGCGGTAACAATTAATAACCTCATCGTAGGTTTTTACTTTCAATAAAAAGGGTTTTAACTTACCCATAAAAGCGCGCAGGGTAATAATAGCTTTGAGTTGGTACTCTGCCTTAAATGGAGAAACAATTGTTTTATAGCCTAAAATTAAACCAGCATCTTCCATTTTTTTTATGCGCTCACTCACCGCAGGTGAGCTTATACCAACTTGCCTGCCAATAGCAGCATTAGAAATCCTAGCATTTTGCTGTAATAAATTTAATATGTTCCAGTTTAAAGAATCTATGTGCATTATAATGTATTATTTCAATTTACCTTAATTTTTAAATCAAATATACATATTTACTTTAATATCGATATACAGGTGCCAAAACATCTTATTACTTTTGGGTATAGATTATTAAATAATCCAGTTTGATGAAAACCGCCGGGCTACACACATATCCTAAATCACCTTTTTACATAAAGGCACAAGAGATATTTACCCTCTCTAGAGGTATTGCTTCTTATGTTATTGAGGACATTACTTTTAGAGACCCTCATAACCACGAAGACCCAACCTTGTATCTAACTGGAGATATAATCCAACAATCTGTATCATTGGGCCCAGAGATTTTAAAGGCAGAGCAGCAATTATTTCAGGAAGAAAAGCACAAACACATAGCTAGTGTTGAGCGTCTTAGCAAGCTACTGTATGTTAATTGTAAACGCCTAGAGAAAATCCACAGCAATGGGAAAGATTTTTTACCCATTTTAAGAAAAGAGCTCAAAAAATTTAGAAGGCTCCAAAATACTTGGATGTTGACCTTGTAACCAAAATATGTAACTTTAATAATTACATGTTTCTTCTGTACTGCCCACCAACTTCAAATAACTTCTCTGTGATTTGCCCTAAAGAACATACTTTGGTCGCTTCCATAAGCTGCTCAAACATGTTTTGATTGTTTATGGCAGCGGTTTGTACTTTCTTGATACTCTCCCCTGCTTTTTTACCAAAGGCGGTGTGCAGATTAGTGAGGGTTTGTATTTGATGTTGTTTTTCTTGCTCTGTTGCTCTAATAACCTCAGCAGGTTGTACCGTAGGAGAGCCTTTACTACTCAAAAAAGTATTTACACCAATAATAGGAAATTCTCCTGTGTGTTTAAGGGTTTCATAATACAAGCTTTCTTCTTGTATCTTACTGCGCTGGTACATGGTCTCCATGGCACCTAGAACACCACCTCTTTCTGTAATACTGTCAAACTCTCTGAGTACTGCCTCCTCTACAAGGTCTGTAAGTTCTTCTATAATAAAAGATCCTTGTATTGGATTCTCGTTTTTGGCCAGTCCTAATTCTTTATTGATAATTAACTGGATAGCCATAGCCCTTCTTACGCTTTCTTCTGTTGGGGTTGTAATGGCCTCATCATAGGCATTTGTATGTAGAGAATTACAGTTGTCATTAATAGCGTATAAAGCCTGTAAAGTGGTACGTATGTCATTAAAGTCGATTTCTTGAGCATGCAACGAACGGCCAGATGTTTGGATATGATATTTAAGCATCTGTGCTCTTGGATTGGCGCCGTATTTATCTTTTAATGCCTTACTCCAAATTTTACGGGCAACACGACCAATCACAGAATACTCTGGATCTATCCCATTGCTGAAAAAGAACGATAAGTTTGGTCCAAACTTATTGATATCCATCCCACGGCTTAAATAATACTCCACATAGGTAAACCCGTTAGATAATGTAAAAGCTAGTTGCGTGATAGGGTTTGCACCTGCCTCTGCAATATGATACCCACTAATAGAAACCGAGTAAAAGTTACGCACCTTTTGTTTAATAAAATACTCCTGCACATCACCCATGAGCCTTAGAGCAAATTCTGTAGAAAAAATACAGGTGTTTTGCGCTTGGTCTTCTTTTAAGATATCTGCTTGCACGGTTCCACGCACCTGGGTTATGGTCTGTGCTTTTATCGTATCATACACCGTTTTTGGCAACACTAAATCTCCAGTAATACCCAATAAAAGTAGCCCTAGCCCATCATTACCCTCTGGTAAAGCACCTTGATAAGTTGGTCTTTGTACACCGCGCTGCTTGTAAATAGTGTTTATTTTTTTTGCTACATCTTTCTCTAAACCGTGCTCTTTGATATATTTCTCACAGTTTTGGTCTATGGCGGCATTCATAAAAAAGCCAAGCAACATGGGTGCAGGCCCATTTATTGTCATACTTACAGAGGTCATAGGATCACTCAAATCAAAGCCACTGTAGAGTTTTTTGGCATCATCCAAACAACAGATAGACACGCCCGCATTACCAATTTTTCCGTAAATATCTGGTCTTAAATTTGGATCATTACCATAAAGAGTAACACTGTCAAAGGCAGTAGATAAACGCTTAGCTGGCATACCTAGAGAAACATAATGAAAACGGCGATTGGTTCTCTCTGGCCCTCCCTCTCCTGCAAACATACGGGTTGGGTCTTCTTCTGTTCTTTTAAAGGGATACAATCCTGAGGTGTATGGAAATTCTCCCGGTACGTTTTCTTGCAAGGTCCATTTTAAAATATCACCCCAAGCCTTATACTTTGGAAGGGCAACTTTTGGAATTTGAGAATGAGATAAACTAATAGTGTGGGTATCTATGCTAATTTCTTTATCTCTTACTTTAAAAGTGTATACAGGGTTTTTGTATCTATTTACTTTTTGCTCCCATCCTATAATTACTTCCCAGTTATAAGGGTCTAAATTTAATTTTTCACGATCAAATTCTGCCAATAGCAGTGTTGCCAAATCCTTTTTTTCTTGAGAAATTAAAGCCATATCAAGGGCAATCCCTGTTTTGTCAAACTCAGGAAGCACCTCAGTTATAGATGCTATGGTTTTAAAAATACCATAGAGTTTTTGTGCAACTTCTGATTGAGCACTTGCTTTTTTGTCATAGGCTCTATTACTTTCTGAAATTTCAGACAAATAACGTGTTCTTGCAGGAGGAATCACAAAGATTTTTTCAGACATTTCATCTGTAATCTGAAATGTAGATTTTAAATCTGTCTGAGTTTTTTCTTCTAACTCGGCCATAATAGCGCCGTATAGTTTATTCATCCCAGGATCATTAAACTGAGAGGCAATAGTACCAAATACAGGTAAGTTGTCTTGGTGAGTATCCCACAATTGGTGATTGCGCATGTACTGCTTTTTTACATCACGAAGCGCATCTAAAGACCCGCGCTTATCAAATTTATTAATGGCTACCAAATCTGCAAAATCTAGCATGTCTATTTTCTCTAATTGTGTTGCTGCTCCAAACTCTGGCGTCATCACATACAAAGAAACATCACTGTGCTCTATAATCTCTGTATCACTTTGTCCAATACCAGAGGTTTCTAAAATAATTAAATCATAAGATGCCGCTTTAATCACCTCTATGGTTTGTGCTACATATTTAGATAGGGCAAGGTTAGATTGGCGGGTTGCTAAACTGCGCATATACACTCTGGGTGAGTGTATAGCATTCATTCTAATTCTATCTCCTAAAAGCGCACCACCTGTTTTTCTTTTTGAGGGGTCTACAGATATAAGACCAATGGTTTTATCTGGAAAATCAATTAAAAATCTTCTCACTAGCTCATCGACCAAAGAAGATTTACCAGCTCCACCAGTACCTGTAATACCTAAAACGGGTGTTTTTACAGCCTTGTTATTTTTGTATATCTTTTCTAGGGTTTGGCTAGCAACCTGCGGAAAATTCTCTGCCGCAGATATGATTCTTGCAATGGCTCCAGGATTTTTATCACCTAAAAGGGCTAATTCCCCATTAAGCTTATCTCCAACTGGGAAATCTGATGTTTTTACCAAATCGTTAATCATGCCCTGCAGGCCAAGCGCACGACCATCATCAGGAGAATATATCCTGGTAATTCCGTAGGCCATTAATTCTTTAATTTCTTTGGGGAGTATCACACCGCCGCCGCCGCCAAATATTTTGATATGACCAGCCCCTTTTTCTTGTAAAAGATCGTACATGTATTTAAAATACTCATTATGCCCTCCTTGGTATGAGGTAAGAGCTATAGCGTTAGCATCTTCTTGTATGGCCGTATTTACAACTTGCTCAACACTTCTGTCATGCCCTAAATGTATCACCTCAACTCCTGTAGATTGTATAATACGGCGCATAATATTTATAGCCGCGTCGTGGCCATCAAATAATGAAGCGGCTGTAACGATACGTACTTTGTATTTTGGACAATAGGGTGTTTGTTGTTGCATTATGGTTTTTATAAATTATGGGTGCAAAGTTAACGAAAATTGAGTTTTGAAGCTAAAAAGGTAAATAATACCTCTAAAATTATAAATTTAGGGTAAAAGTTATAGTAATATACTTTTAACAATTCAATAAAATTACATAAATTGTACCCTTACTATATTTTTAAAAACAATTAAAACAAAAATTATGAAAAAAATTTACATTTTAGCTATCGCAGCTTTCGCATTCACACTAAACATGAATGCACAGTTCACTGATGACGCAGAGAGTTATGACCTAGGAGATATGGGATCACAAAACCTTGATGTATGGGGAGTATGGTCTGGTTCACCTAACCCGGCTGAAGATATTGATATTGTTAACGATTTTGCATTATCTGGATCACAATCTCTTTATGTTGATGACACAGGAGCTATGGACGTAATGATGTTAACACAAAACTTAGATGCTGGACAATGGTATGTACAATTCCAAGCATACATTCCTGCAGGTAGAGGAGCTTACTTCAATATCCAAGGAGAAACAGAAAACGAAGGCGCTGGTGGTGGCGGAGGTGGAGTATTTAACTCTAGTAACCTATACTTTAACCAAGGAGCAACTAACCCTGGTGTATTTCTAGATGAAGCTACAGGTGAAACTGAAGAATATCCAGAAGATGCATGGTTTCCTGTAACAATTGCTTTTGACCTTGACGCAGCTACTCCAACATGGCACATCTCTATCAACGGCAATACAGTTAACGACGATCCACAAGTATTTGCTGCAGATGCTATCTTAGGAGGTCTTGACTTTTATTCTATTGATGCTAACAACGAATTATACATCGACGATGTAATCTTCGCTGAAGGTTCTTTAGGTGCTGATGATTTTAACGCTGCTGTTTTTAGTGTATATCCTAACCCAGTTGTTAATACTTTAAACATCAACAGTGCTGATGCAGTACAAAATGTTACTGTATATGACGTACTTGGAAAAGTTGTAATGAATGTTAATCCAGGAGTAGTATCTCCTTCACTTGACATGAGTTCATTAAACGCTGGTGTATACTTAGTAAATGTTACTATCAACGGTACATCAAAAAGTGTAAAAGTTATTAAGTAATTCTATTACTACATAAAATACTTTAAGGCCCTTTACAATTGTAAAGGGCCTTTTTTTTGACTTGTAATTAAACATGTCTCAAAACCAAATGCCTAAAACAATAAAGCTATTATATAGGATGCTAGAAGTTAATGTAGGGTTTTAAAATACCTAAACGCATGTTGCAATCTAGAACCATACCAAGAAAAATAGGCTCCATCTACAAGCAGCACCTGCTTTTGGGTAGCCTTTTCTAAAGCCTTTACATGCGTTTTTGAAAACGGAAAAGGCTCTGATGACAGTAAAATAAGATCTGCCTGTTTTAGATCTTCTATATCCAGTTCTGGGTATCTTGAAGCAGGTGCTTTAACTATATTTTCAAACTTATTAATGCTCAATAAATTATTAATAAAGGTATGTGCTCCGGCTACCATAAACGGCTTTTGCCATATAAGATAGGCTACCTTTTTTGTGTTTTTTTGCGCAATAAATTTAGTAAACAAAATGTATTGATTTCTAATGTTTGTGATAATATCAAACGCTTTTTCTTCTTTTTCAAACAAGCTACCTAGCAAAGAGATCATCTCAAGAGCATCCTCTAGCGTATAAATATCACTTATCCAAACAGGCGCTATTTGTGCGCAAGAAGTTACTATCTCTTTGGTATTCTCCTCCTTATTGCAAATAATAATATCTGGCTGTAAGGCTCTTATTTTATCTAAATGAATTGTTTTGGTTCCACCAACGATGGTTTTCTCATCTTTAAGATATGTTGGGTAGGTGCAAAATTTGGTGATACCTACCACCTGTTTTCTTAACCCTAAATCTATAAGTAATTCTGTTTGGGACGGCACCAGAGACACAATACGTTTTGGGGTTTGTAAAAACTCAAAAACAGTATGTAACTGATCTTTACATTGCATCTAAAATAACCTGCATTTGTTGCTGTAAATTACGGGCCGCTTTTGTTGCAGCTTCTGCAAAATCTGAACCTGATGAGGCGTAAATAATACCGCGAGAAGAGTTAACAAGCAAACCAATATTTGCGTTCATACCATAAGTGCAAACATCTTGCAAATTACCTCCCTGGGCGCCCACTCCTGGAACAAGTAAAAAACTATCGGGCACGATTGCACGTACATCAGCTAGATAGCTTGCTTTGGTTGCTCCAACCACATACATTAGGTTTTGAGAGTTATGCCATGTAGTAGCTGTTTTAAGAACTTGCTTATACAGTTGTTCTCCTTCAGTGATTTTAGTCTGAAAATCAAAAGCACCTTTATTTGAAGTAAGGGCCAAAAGTATGGTATGCTTATTTTCAAAAGCCAAAAAAGGCTCTACAGAATCTTGCCCCATATAAGGAGCTACCGTTACAGCATCAAAGGCTAAATCCTCAAAAAAAGCCTTAGCATACATACTTGAAGTATTACCAATATCTCCTCGTTTAGCATCGGCAATGGTAAAAATCTCTGGATAATTTTGGTTAAGGTATTGTATTGTTTTTTCAAGGGCGCTCCAGCCTTTTAAACCATAGGCTTCATAAAAAGCAGTATTGGGCTTAAAGGCAACTGCAAGATGGTGTGTTGCATCAATTATTTGCTTGTTAAAAGCAAAAATAGGGTCCTCTTGTTGCAGTAAATGCTCAGGAATCTTGTCCATATCTACATCCAATCCAATGCATAAAAAGGATTTTTTTTGATGTATTTGGTCTACCAACTCTTGAGTAGTCATAGGGTGTATGTTTTAGAATGTATCTCCAGATTCTTTGAGACGCTCTGTATTGTCTACCAGCTGCAACTCATCAATTATTTTTTGAATGTCTCCATCTATAATATTACTCAAATCATAGAGCGTTAAATTAATTCTATGATCGGTAACTCGCCCTTGAGAATAATTATAGGTGCGTATTTTTGCGCTTCTATCTCCACTAGTTACTTGTGAACCTCTCTTTAGAGCATCTTCTGCATTTTTTTTGGCCAGCTCTAAATCATACAATCTAGAACGCAACACTTTAAATGCTTTCTCTTTATTTTTATGTTGAGATTTTTGATCTTGACACTGCGCCACCAATCCTGTGGGTGTATGGGTAAGCCTTACCGCAGAGTAGGTTGTGTTTACTGATTGCCCTCCAGGACCAGATGAACAAAAATAATCAATCCTAACATCCTTCATCTCTATTTGCACATCAAACTCTTCTGCCTCTGGAAACACCATTACAGTTGCTGCACTTGTGTGCACTCGACCTTGGGTTTCTGTTTGAGGTACGCGCTGTACGCGGTGTACACCAGCTTCAAATTTTAAGGTACCATATACATCATCTCCTGTAATCTCTAATTGAATGGCTTTATATCCTCCAGAGGTTCCTTCACTAAAATCAACAACACTTGTTTTCCAGCCTTTGTTTTCACAGTATTTAGTGTACATCCTATGCAAATCTCCAGCAAAAATACTTGCTTCATCTCCACCTGTTCCGGCCTTAATCTCCATGACAGCATTCTTTGCATCTTCTGGATCTCTTGGTATTAACATGTATTTAATTTCTTCTTCAAGAATCGCAATATTAGATTTTGCCTCATCTAGTTGCATTTTGGCCATCTCTACCATATCTGCATCACTTCCATCTGCTAGAATTTCGTCTGCCTCTGCGATATGATTGGTTGCCATAATATATAGTTCCCGCTTTTTCATGAGTGCATTCAACTCTTTATACTCCTTATTGAGCTGAACGTATTGCTTTTGATCGCTTATAATATCTGGCTGAATGATCAAATCACTCACCTCATCAAAACGATTTTTTACTATTTGAAGTTTTTCTAGCATAGGAGTTTAATTCTGGTAAATTTACAATAAAAATGAGGAACATTCTTAGTACTCAAAGGTTCCGTAAACACTCTTTATGGTTAGTTTTTTTTCTGTAGAGGCCTCTACCCTTCCAACAATTTGAGCAGGGATATTAAAAGATTCTGAAATTTTAATAATCTGTGAGGCAATCTCTGGAGCTACATACAGCTCCATTCTATGACCCATATTAAAAACCTGATACATTTCTTTCCAATGGGTGCCACTTTCTTGTTGAATTAACGTAAACAAAGGTGGCGCATCAAAAAGAGTGTCTTTTATAATGTGTAAATTATCTACAAAATGTAGAATTTTTGTTTGTGCACCTCCACTACAATGCACCATACCATGCAAGTGCTGTTTGTTACACTCTTGAAGTATTTTTTTAATAACTGGCGCATAGGTTCTGGTTGGTGACAAAACAAGTTTTCCTGCATTAATGGGAGATCCTTGCACAGCATCTGTCAACTTTTTTGACCCAGAATAAACTAAATCTTCTGGTACGGCATGATCATAACTCTGTGGGTATTTTTCAGCCAACTCTTTACTAAAAACATCGTGTCTGGCAGAAGTAAGCCCATTGCTACCCATACCACCATTGTACTGCGTTTCATAGGTGGCTTGCCCAAAGGAGGCCAAGCCTACAATTACATCGCCGGGTTTAATGTTTTTATTATCTATCACATCACTACGCTTAACTCTGGCAGTTACTGTGGAGTCTACAATAATGGTGCGCACCAAATCTCCAACATCTGCAGTTTCACCACCCGTTGAATGAATGGTAACACCAAATTTAGCAAGGTCTTTTATTAGGTCTTCTGTACCGTTAATAATGGCAGATATAACTTCTCCAGGTATTAAATTTTTATTACGGCCAATGGTAGAAGACAACATAATATTGTCTACCGCTCCCACACAAATAAGATCGTCAATATTCATAATTAGGGCATCCTGAGCTATACCCTTCCAAACAGAGAGATCACCCGTTTGTTTCCAATACATATAAGCCAAAGAAGATTTTGTACCCGCTCCATCTGCATGCATCACAAGGCAATACTGCTCATCTGAGGTTAAATAGTCTGGAACAATTTTACAAAATGCCTGAGGGAACAATCCTTTATCTACATTTTTGATGGCATTATGGACATCTTCCTTGGATGCAGAGACTCCTCGCTGGGCATATCTTTTTGAAATATCTTGACTCATGATTGAATTTTCTATTAGCAAAAATACAGATTAAAAAAAGCACATCAAAGAGAGGTTTTAATTAAAATCACACTTTGTAGAACAATAGTCCAAAACAGTACCCAGGCACCTTAATACTGTGCAAAAAAAAGCCCGCAATTTCTTGCAGGCTTTAAGTTTTACTTGATTGTTATAACATTATCTAGTAAATAACAATTCACGGTATTTTGTTAATGGCCAGATCTCATCATCTACCAAAAGCTCTAACTTATCACAGTGGTACCTAATTTGTTCAAAATAAGGTCTTATTTGGTCACAATAGGCAATCGCACGCTTTTCTGAATCTTCAATTTTATTGGCTTTTTTACGCGCATTTATCATATCTGTAATACCTCCATTGATATTCTCAATATGAGAACTAATAGCCTCAATTAAGTTCATTTGCTCTTTTGCAAGCTTCTTAAAATCTTTACCATAAATATCCTTAATACCCTGTACGTTTTCTATGAGTACATTTTGGTATTTAATAGCAGTTGGAATCACATGATTTCTGGCAATATCTCCTAAAACCCTTGCCTCTATCTGAATATGCATCGCATACTCCTCAACCTCAATTTCATGACGGGCTTCAATCTCAATTTTATTCATAATACCAAGGCCTTCATAAAGTGCAATAGTTTTCTTAGAAACTTGCTCTTTTAAAGCCAAGGGAGTTGTTTTATTATTACTCAAACCTCGCTTACCCGCTTCAATTTCCCAGGCCTCTCCATAGCCATCACCCTCAAAACGAATGCGCTTTGAATCTTTAATGTATTCTCTCAATACATTAAAAATAGCATCGTCTTTCTTCATTTTTTTACCCTTAATAAGGCCATCAACCTGAGTTTTAAATTCCATTAACTGCTTTGCAACAATAGCATTTAAAACAGTCATAGGTTTTGCACAGTTGGCCGTAGATCCCACCGCTCTAAACTCAAATTTGTTTCCTGTAAAAGCAAATGGTGAAGTACGGTTTCTATCTGTATTGTCTAGTAAAATTTCAGGAATCTTACCAACTACATTTAGCTTAAGCTCTGTTTTATCTTCTGGAGATAATTTTCCGTCTTTTACTTTTTCTAAAGCATCCAATACGTTTGTTAATTGCGTACCAATAAAAACAGAAATAATAGCAGGTGGAGCCTCATTAGCTCCCAAACGATGATCATTACTAGCTCCCGCAATGGCAGCTCTTAATAACTCCTCATACTCATTTACCGCCTTAATTGTGTTTATGAAAAAGGTTAAAAACTGTAAGTTTTTCATTGGTGTACTCCCTGGACTCAATAAATTAACCCCGGTGTTGGTAGCCAAAGACCAGTTGTTGTGCTTACCACTTCCATTTATACCAGCAAATGGTTTTTCATGGAATAATACTTTAAAGTTGTGTCTATCAGCAACCTTAGTCATCACATCCATAAGTAGTGAGTTGTGATCTACCGCAAGATTTGTTTCTTCAAAAATAGGTGCCAACTCAAATTGGTTAGGTGCCACTTCGTTATGACGAGTTTTAACCGGTATTCCTAGATACATACATTCTGTTTCCAGATCACGCATATAGTCTAAGGCGCGTTTTGGTATAGAACCAAAGTAATGATCGTCTAATTGTTGTCCTTTTGCAGAACTATGTCCTAGTAGGGTTCTACCCGTTAGGTTAATGTCTGGTCTAGATTTAGCCAAAGCCTTATCAATCAAGAAATATTCTTGTTCCCAACCCAGGGTTGGGTTCACTTTTGTTACTGTTTTGTCAAAATATTTTGCAACAGCTGTAGCAGCTGTGTCTATGGTTTGTAAAGCTCTTAATAAAGGTGTCTTGTTATCTAGTGCTTCTCCAGTGTAAGAAACAAATACTGTAGGGATACAAAGAGTAGTTCCGTAAATAAATGCAGGAGAAGTAGGATCCCAAGCTGTGTAACCACGAGCCTCAAAAGTATTTCTAATACCACCGTTTGGAAAACTTGAAGCATCTGGTTCTTGTTGTACAAGTTGTCCTCCTCCAAATTTTTCTATGGCACCATCTTCAGTGGTTTCGAAAAAAGCATCATGCTTCTCTGCAGTGGTACCCGTTAAAGGTTGAAACCAGTGCGTGTAATGAGTCGCTCCTTTTGCAATAGCCCACTCTTTCATTCCTGTTGAAATGTGATCTGCTATTGCTCTATCAATTTTACTGCCATTTACAACGGCGTCTTGAACGCTTTTAAATGAATCTTTGGTCAAGAATTGGCGCATTGCCGCATTATTAAATACGTTTGATCCAAAAATAGCAGAACGTCTCTGAGGTTCTTGCACGTCTATAACAGGACGGTTGAATGTTTCTTTAATGGCATGAAATCTTAATGTAGACATAATATGTACTCTTTTAAGTGTTTATTTTTAACGAAATTTCAATTTTAAAGCACAAAAATACATTTTTACATCACATACCCCCCTATTTTTTATCTAAAGTTGCCAACAAAATAGATTTTTTAACCTCATGCCCCCTATTTTTTTAAAAATCAAACAAAAAAGACCTGTTTTTGTCATTTTTAAAACCACAAGTTAAAATAACCCGATAGGCATACTACCATAATGAGCAATGCACATTTTAGAGTATTATAAACACTAAAAATTGTATTTTTACAACCTTATCATATATGTTATGGAATTACTAGGTATTACAATTGTACTTTTACTTTTAGCCTTTGCTGGTATTGCTATCAAAATATGGGCTAAAAAAGATGGAGAATTTGCAGGAACTTGCGCTAGCCAGAGTCCTTTTTTAAACAAACAAGGAGAGCCGTGTGGTTTTTGTGGTAAAACACCAGATCAGTTCGAGAACTGCAAGGAAGAGGAAAATTAATCTCAGCACAATAAACCAGCACTAGGAGTTAATTTTAAACTTCAAAAAACTACACCGTGGAAATAGATAAAACAGCTATAGACATTCAAGTGGCTAATGCAAAATTAGGCAAGCAATCTGCATATAATTTTCTGCTTGACCATTTTTGGAACCAGGTGTATGGCTTTCAAATCAAACGTGTAGGTAATGAATTTGAAGCAGAAGACATTACCATAGAAACCTTCGCAAAAGCATTTGACAAAATACACTCTTACAAAGAAACCTATGTTTTTAGTACCTGGCTTATTACCATATCTAAAAACATACAGATTGACAAGACTAGGAAAAAAAATGCAACCCTTCACACCCAAGCAAACCTGGCAAGTGATGCGCAATTAAAAAGTGTGCCAGATGCAAACCCTACACCAGAAGATGTATTAATTACCAAGCAAAACTTAACACAACTCTTACGAGACATCAAGCTTTTAAAACCTGCTTATCAAGAGGTTATTCAGTTACGCTATTTTCAAGAAATGAGCTACAGTGAAATAGCACAACAACTCACCGAGCCCCTAAGTAATATTAAAGTACGATTATTGCGAGCAAAAAAATTACTATCAGAGATTATTATTAAAAACAAGAATCTTTAAATTATTTGCAGGCAGCTAGGTCTTGGCTAGCTTTAGTGTAAGCACTGCATCAAATTATTTCTGATTATTTTAACGTATGTAGGGCCTAAAAAAACTACACTATTAATTTTGTATCCGTATCTTTGTATTATATGAGTACAGAAACCTTAGCACCACAGCAAAGAACTCCCAAACCTAAATGGCTTCGTGTAAAGTTACCTACTGGTAAAAAATACACTGCCCTTAGATCTCTGGTAGATAAGTATAACTTGCATACTATTTGCACCTCTGGAAGCTGCCCAAATATGGGAGAATGCTGGACAGAAGGAACTGCAACATTTATGATCCTTGGTAACATTTGTACACGCTCGTGTGGTTTTTGTGGCGTTAAAACAGGAAGACCAGAAGATGTAGATTGGGATGAGCCAGAAAAAGTAGCTAGATCCATAAAAATTATGGGCATAAAGCATGCCGTGGTTACCTCTGTAGACCGTGACGATTTAAAAGATATGGGGTCTATCATTTGGGCAGAAACAGTAAAGGCGATACGCCGCATGAATCCAGAAACTACCCTAGAGACTTTAATACCAGATTTTCAAGGAAATACTACAAACATAGACCGCATAATTGCTGTAAATCCTGAGGTGGTTTCTCACAACATGGAGACTGTCAAACGATTAACACGTGAGGTCCGTATCCAAGCCAAATACGAGAAAAGCTTAGAGGTCTTAAAATACCTTAAAGACAATGGCATAAAACGTACTAAAAGTGGAATGATGCTAGGCCTTGGTGAAACGCAAGAAGAAGTAATCCAAACCATGAAAGATTTGCGAGGGGTCGGGCTAGATATACTTACCATTGGGCAATACCTGCAACCTTCAAAAAAACACCTACCTGTCAAAGAATTTATTACCCCAGAACAGTTTAAAAAATACG
>CBFHMO010000023.1:0-19679 GCA_965656925.1 Patiriisocius sp. | reverse complement strand
GATGTATTTGTGGGTAAAGATACCAGTCAAGAAAATCAGGCCATTAGTTATATTTCAAATAATGGCTTTATGAGTTATTTTGCCTTTGAGTACTTAGACACGCACCGCCAAGATTTTAAAGGGCAAACCCAGAAAGATTTCATAGACAATTACACGGTTTCTAAGGCTACATTACAGGCCTTTTTAAGCTATGCAAATATTACTCAGCTAGATACTTTTAAAGGCTACACAGCCCGTCTTAAACTAGTTATTAAAGCAACCCTGGCTAGGCAACTATACGGCACACAGGCCTTTGAGATGATTTTAAATAGCCAAGATCCTATGATTAAAAAAGTGTTGGAACTACAACAAAGGCTTCCTGTTACAGATTAGTAAAACTAGTTTTGCTGTCTTGCTTTTTCTGAAATTTTCTTAGAAACTAGTAAAATACTTAGCATCACACCAACGCATGCTGCTGCGAGTGTGCAAATAGCTGCTGTGGTACTGTCTTTTTCAAAGGGGGCAGAAAAATCTATGTTTGTGATGTTAAAAACCATCATAAAAATAGAAATAGCTAGTAAAATGTAGATGAATATTTTCATAAAATAACTCCAGTTTAAAGAATTGTAAAAATACGCCTAATTGAATAATTCTTGAATATTTGAGGTAAATAATTTTACTGCAATGGCAAGCAAAATCACACCAAATACCTTTTCAATAATTTTAATTCCGTTTTTACCTAAAAAGCCTTGAAGCCTGGTAGAGGTTTTCAGGACTATAAACACCACCACTACATTTACCAAAATGGCGATGATGATATTTTCTAAGGCATATTCTGCGCGCAAAGATAATAAGGTCGTTAAACTTCCAGGGCCAGCCACTATAGGAAACGCTATAGGAAACACCGTTGCCATCTCTAGGTTAGACTCATCTTGTTTAAACAAACTAACGCCCAAGACCATCTCCAGAGCAATAAAGAAGAGTATCAAAGATCCTGCAACAGCAAACTCATTTACATTAATACCAATAAGGTTTAGAATTTCTTCTCCAATAAACAAGAAAATAATAAGTACAAAGGCCGCTATCACAGAGGCTCTACCACTTTTAATAGTCCCGTTTTTCTCCCGCAGAGAAATAATGATAGGAATACTACCCACAATATCTATTACAGCAAACAGTACCATTGTTGCCGTGGCAATTTCTTTAAAGTTAAAACCCATAACAAATGTCTTTAGGGTGCAAAACTAGGAATTTAAATACGATCCCATGGTTTTTTGCAGCATTATGTAACCCTGAGGTTTAATTTTTGACAACCCCCTATTAAAAAATGTATATTTGCGGGCATGTTTCAACTAGGAAAAACCATCGTATCTGAGGATATCATCGAAAAAGATTTTGTCTGTAATTTAGGCGCCTGTAAGGGCGAGTGTTGTATCTCTGGATCTGCAGGAGCTCCCGTAACCAAAGAGGAAGTGGCTATCTTAAAAGAGATCTACCCAAAAGTAAAACCATTTTTACGCCCCCAGGGTATTGCTGCCATAGATCAGCAAGGCACCCACGTGCTTAGTAGTACTAGCGAGCTGGAAACCCCTTTGGTAAATAAAAAAGAATGCGCCTATGTAACTTTTTCTGAAACTGGAACGGCTGGCTGCGGGATAGAAGATGCCCATAATGCAGGAGCCATAGATTTTAAAAAGCCTATTTCATGTCATTTATATCCTGTTAGAGTACAGGATTACAGTGAGTTTTCTGCGGTAAATTACCACAAATGGCCTATTTGTGATGATGCCTGCACACTGGGTAATGAGCTTAAGGTGCCCGTGTATAAATTTGTAAAACAAGCCCTTATTAGAAAATTTGGACCAAATTGGTATGCAGCCCTTGAAAAGGTAGCAGCCTCTTTGTCTTAAGGTGCTATTTTACCAAATTCTTAAAAAAGCAGTCAAATAATTTTTTATCCAGTGTGCCATTTTTTTTTTTTGATATTAAATGAAGCATATTTTATACAATTTTAAAAAACCCACTCTTTTTTAAAAATATATATGTTAAAGTTTTGGCTAATTTGTATTGAAAAATCATCTTGTATAATAACCCATAGAACTGCTCTCAAACTACCGCCACATCAACCCTTGCTAGGCTTTTCAACTACATTTTTTAGAATTGCTATCAAGCCAAGAAACTGCATATAACTATCTGGCATACAATATTTTATAAACCGTGTTGATAAAATCATAGGAACAACTCAATTTTTTGGTTGTTGAAAACTTTGTTGAAAACACTGGGAGAGATATTATTGTTTAACCTCATATATTTATCATATTTGTTAGTTCCCAGCGGGTGCAAAATTTTAGTAATATATTCAAGCAGAAACAATGAGTGCAGTAGAGCCTATTTTAGAGAAAAATGACGGAAGATTTGTAATTTTCCCAATCCAACATCATGACATTTGGGAATGGTATAAAAAATCGGAGGCAAGTTTTTGGACTGCAGAAGAAATCGATCTACACCAAGATTTGACAGATTGGACCAGCAAGTTAAATGACGATGAGCGTTATTTTATAAAACACATTTTAGCATTTTTTGCTGCCAGTGATGGTATTGTAAATGAAAACCTAGCAGAAAACTTCGTAAATGAAGTACAGTACAGTGAAGCAAAATTCTTTTATGGGTTCCAGATCATGATGGAGAACATCCACAGTGAAACCTACTCCCTACTTATTGATACTTATGTAAAAGATGATAAAGAGAAAGACCAACTGTTTAATGCCATAGAGAATTTCCCTGCCATTAAGAAAAAGGCAGACTGGGCCTTAAAATGGATTGAGTCTCCAAGTTTTGCAGAGCGTTTGATTGCTTTTGCAGCCGTAGAAGGGATTTTCTTTAGTGGTGCTTTTTGTTCTATCTTCTGGTTAAAAAAGCGTGGTATCATGCCAGGACTTACCTTCTCTAATGAGCTTATCTCAAGAGATGAAGGTGTACACTGTGACTTTGCTGTACACCTGCACAACCACCACCTTATCAATAAAGTGCCAAAAGAGCGTATCCGTAGCATTATTGTAGATGCCTTAAACATCGAGCGTGAATTTATTACAGAGTCTTTGCCAGCTAGTTTAATTGGTATGAACTCTAACCTGATGACCCAGTACCTAGAGTTTGTTACAGACAGACTTTTGGTAGAGCTACAGTGTGAGAAAGAATTTAACACCAAAAATCCTTTTGATTTTATGGATATGATCTCTCTGCAAGGAAAGACAAATTTCTTTGAGAAAAGAGTAGCAGAGTATCAAAAAGCAGGTGTTGCCAACACCACTGACAAGGAAGCAAACACAATTAGCTTCGACGCAGACTTTTAAGCCAAACATAGTAGAATAAAAAATACCTAAGTGTTTGATAGTGTGTGTTTTAAAAAACACACGCCTGAAATTACTTTACCAAAATAGTAGCAGAATCAAAAAATAACCTCGAAAACCCACAAGATATGAATGTACTAAAAAGAGACGGTCGCAAAGAGCCCATTATGTTCGATAAAATTACAGCACGTGTAAGAAAGCTGTGTTATGGCCTTAATGAACTGGTGGATCCTGTTCGTATCTCCATGCGTGTAATTGAGGGTTTGTATGATGGGGTAACTACTAGTGAGTTAGATAATTTGGCGGCAGAGGTTGCTGCAACCATGACAACATCACATCCAGACTATGCAAGATTAGCGGCTAGAATTTCTGTTTCTAATTTACATAAAAATACAAAAAAGACATTCAGTGAGGTGATGGATGATTTGTACACTTATGTTAACCCACGCACGGGAAAAGACGCTCCATTACTTAGTGATGAGGTTCACAAAATAATAATGGATAATAAAGAAGAGCTGGATTCTACCATTATCTATAACCGTGATTTTGGCTATGATTATTTTGGATTTAAAACCCTAGAGCGATCGTACCTTTTAAAATTAAACGGACAGATTGTAGAGCGCCCTCAGCATATGCTAATGCGTGTTTCTATTGGGATTCACTTAGATGATCTTGCCGCTGCCAAAGAAACATACGAGCTTATGAGTAAGCGCTTCTTTACCCACGCAACTCCAACGCTATTTAATAGTGGTACACCAAAGCCGCAAATGTCTTCCTGTTTTTTATTGGCCATGCAAGATGATAGCATAGACGGTATTTATGATACATTAAAGCAAACAGCAAAAATTTCACAATCTGCAGGTGGTATTGGTCTTTCTATACACAATGTACGTGCAACTGGATCATACATCTCTGGTACCAACGGTACCTCTAATGGTATTGTACCCATGTTACGTGTCTTTAATGACACAGCACGTTATGTAGATCAAGGTGGCGGAAAACGTAAAGGTAGTTTTGCTATCTACGTAGAGCCGTGGCATGCAGATATTTTTGATTTTCTAGATCTTAAAAAGAACACAGGAAAAGAAGAACAGCGCGCCCGTGATTTATTTTATGCCATGTGGATTCCAGATTTATTCATGAAACGTGTAGAGGAAGACGCAGAGTGGACACTTATGTGCCCTAACGAGTGTCCAAACCTTTTTAAAGTACACAGTGATGAGTTTGATGAATTATACCTGGGGTATGAAGCAGCAGGGAAAGGAAGAAAAACAATAAAGGCACGTGCACTTTGGGAGAAAATAATGGAATCTCAAATTGAAACAGGAACTCCTTACATGCTCTATAAAGATGCAGCAAACCGTAAGAGTAACCAGAAAAATTTAGGAACCATTCGTTCTTCAAACCTTTGTACAGAGATCATGGAGTATACCTCCCCAGACGAGGTTGCTGTATGTAATTTGGCATCTATAGCACTTCCTATGTTTGTAACAGATGGCGCCTTTGACCACGATGAGCTTTTTAGAGTAACCAAACAAGTAACCAAAAACTTAAACAGAGTTATAGATCGCAATTACTATCCTGTTAAAGAAGCAGAAAATAGTAATTTCCGTCACAGACCTGTAGGGCTTGGTATCCAAGGCTTGGCAGATACTTTTATCATGCTGCGTTTACCATTTACTTGTGACGAGGCTAAAAAGCTAAACCAAGAAATTTTTGAAACCCTTTACTTTGCAGCCCTTACCGCTTCTATGGAAGAGGCCAAAGCAGATGGTGTGTATGAAAGTTATGCAGGATCTCCAATTAGTGAAGGCAAATTTCAACACAACCTATGGGGTGTAGAAGATAATGAATTAAGTGGCCGCTGGGATTGGGCAGCTCTAAGAGCTGAAGTGGCACAGCATGGTGTGCGTAACTCATTACTTGTAGCGCCTATGCCAACAGCATCCACATCACAAATATTAGGAAACAACGAAGCCTTTGAGCCTTACACTAGTAATATTTATACAAGACGTGTATTAAGTGGAGAGTTTATAGTTGTAAACAAACACTTACTAGAAGACTTGGTAGGTCTAGGACTCTGGAACGATACCTTGAAAGAACAAATTATGCGCAATAACGGTTCTGTACAAGATGTGGATATTCCTCAAGATTTAAAAGACTTGTACAAAACAGTATGGGAGCTTTCTATGAAAGATATTATTGATATGTCAAGACATAGAGGGTACTTCATTGACCAGTCTCAGTCATTAAACCTATTTATGGAAAATGCCAGTTATGCAAAATTAACATCCATGCATTTCTATGCCTGGAAGAGCGGTCTTAAAACAGGAATGTATTACCTGCGTACCAAGAGTGCGGTAGATGCTATTAAATTTACACTCTCTAAAGAAGACAAGAAAGAGCAGCCAAAACCTGTAACAGAGCTCACTACCACTGCAATCGATGCAGATGGAGCATTAGCCTCTGTACCAGTACCAGCTCCAACACCTACATCAGCTCCCGACGCACAAGCTCAGCTAGGCAACACAGCCACAGAGCAAAAGCCAATGACAGCTCAGGAGTTTAAAGACATGATGAATAAATCTCAAAATGGCGGTCCAGATGATGACTGTTTAATGTGTGGATCTTAAGGTCATGTTTTTTTAAGAGGACAAAAAAGGGACACCATATTTGGCGTCCCTTTTTTATTTTTAATGGCTATTAATGTAAAATATCTGTCCCTAAGTACCCGTCATCTTTATTGTAGTACCATGCTCTTTCTTTAGGAAATTTAATGCCATTAATTGTCTTGAGATTCTTTAATAAGATATACTCGCCTGTGTTTTTTCCCACCCCTTGTGGGTCTGCCTTAAAAAATTGATACACCTCCATGGCATAGGTAGCAGGGTCAAAATAAAATTGCCAAACATCACTTCCTACCTCCTTATCATACCTTGCACTGAGCATTAAATACTCCTTGCCTTTAAAATTTTGAGTAACTACAGTTTTTGAAATAATTGTTCCAGGATCTTTGAGTTTCATGGGTAGCCCAAAGAGATAGGTATAATAGTTTTTATACAACTGGGCAGTCTCACAAGGGGTTCTTTTGCTGTATGGAGGTATTTCTTTTATAGAAGTCTCACAGGTCTTTTTATCAAGGGTATAGGTAGTGACAAGGGTATCTGTCTTTGCCCTTAAACTAAAATATTCTTGGGGTAAATTAATCTGAATCGTACTCTCTCTTGCCTGGCCCTCTGGAAGTATCATGGATACCTCTAAGGTGCCATTAAAAGTAGGCCATACCCCAGAAGGGTCATGATACGCAATGGCTTTGTCTAAAAGTTGTTGCCCGCTCATGTTTTGAGCGCTAACAGAAAAACACATAAAACACATCCAAATAATAATACCGTATAATTTCATACTCTAGCTTTTAGAGAGGCAAGATAGTAAAACCTACACCAATGTAAGGGTTAGATAAATGCCAGTACATATCCAAGGAGCGCTCCAATAATAAGCACCCACATCACAGATACTTTTTTAAATTTAAATACAAGTACCACACTTACCAAGGCAATAAAGGCAGCTTGCCAATCTACAAGGGTTTGCTGGCTCATAGTAATAAGCACGGCAAACATAATGGCCACTGCTGCCACGTTTACACTATCCAGAAAATAGCCTAATACCTTAGATTTTCTCATTTTTGGTATCAGTGGGTTTAACAGCCAAACAAACAAAAAAGAGGGCAGAAAAATACCGGCAGTAGCGCCAAGGGCACCCCAAAAGCCACCTAGTTGATAGCCTATAAAAGTGGCTGTTGATAATACAGGACCGGGTGTAAATTGGCCAATGCCAATGGCCTCTATAAGCTGTTTTTGAGAAAGTAAAGCAGTAGAGACTAGCTCTGTGTCTAGGTAGGCGAAAAGAACATATCCACTACCATATAATATGCTACCTACTTTTAAGAACTTTAAAAAGATACCTAGTGCGCTTAATTTGGAGCCTATTTCTGAGAACATAAAAACCATAAATAGCGGTGCTATGGTATGGGTTTTTTGCCAGGTTTTAGATCGTATAAGAAAATAACACATCCCCAGCACACCACCAACCAACATAACCAATATCTGGTTAAGCCCCAATACGCTAGCCGCTAAAAAGAGCGCCCCAAGCATGGCAAGCTCCCAATTTTTTACCGCTTTTTTGCCCAGTTTTATAACCGCAGAAGCAATAATAGCCATAACGGCGGGCTGCAATCCTTTAATAAAAGGTTGTACCTGGGGCAAGGCGCCATATCTCACATAAACATACCCTAGAATTGCTGTTATAAAAACTGCCGGAAAAATAAAACTAATACCTGCTATAAACAATCCCTTTTTACCAGCCCTTTGGTAGCCGCAGTGCATGGTCATTTCTGTTGAGTTGGGTCCAGGAATTAAATTGGTAGCTCCAATAAGATCCAGATAGTGCTCACGTGTCATCCATTTTTTTTTGGTGACAACCTCCTGCTCCATCATAGCGATGTGGGCTGCAGGACCTCCAAAAGCAAAGAGGCCGAGTTTAAAAAAAACGGCTGCGACTTGTTTTAATTTTTGAGTTTCAGACATATCTACCACAAGTTAAAAATAATAAAAAACCCCACAATTCAGAGGAATATGCGGGGTCTTTAGAAGGTTTAATAAGGCAATGCTTACTCTTTTTTATAACTAGTGTAATACTCATCCATTAAATTCATAATACTTGTTACCAAGTCTTTTGTCTCTAGCAGAATGTTGAAGTATAAAGAAGTGTTTTTTGGACTTTCTTCTTCCGTTCTTGTTCTATCAATTTGAGTTGTAATCTTGTCAGAAATAAGAGAAATAACTTCTTGTTTTCTAGAAAGCACATAACTAATTCTTTCAAACTTACGGGAGTTAAACACCTCTTCAATCTCAACGAGTAATCCTTCCAAAGCATCATCAATTTCTTGAAGGTCTTTAATTTGGTTGAATTTTAATTTTTTGTGATTGTTGTTAATGTGCTTATAACTCTTCTTAGATATAAAGTCTAAAGACTGCGTCATGTCTGTAAGGTATGCCAATATAGTAATGTAAAAACTACTACCTCGAACACTTGTTTCATCCAAGTTTTTAATTAAATAGAAAATGTTATCTCTTAACTCTTCTACCTCCTGATCTAGTTTTTCTACTCCCTTTTTACTTTTCTTGAGGGCTTTAACATCTTCTTTGGCGAGGCCTTTTAAGACATCTGTATAGATTTTATTGGTTCTAGAGACCACATTAGAGATGTTGTCTGCACTCTCTGAAATGATTCCTTGAACCGTACTACTCTCAGATTTTTTAAGAGTTTTTGGATCTACAGTTGTACTGTTTTTTTTCTTGTGAGACAAGTAGTTTCTCACTAGTAACAACACTGTAATTAGTAGTAATATAGGGATCATAACCGTTTTATTCCAACTAATTAGATACACAACAGTACCGGCAGCAACTAAAGCTCCAAATGCAGTAAAAAACCATCCTCCAATAACATTTAATACTCCAGACACACGGTATACAGCGCTTTCTCTACCCCATGCTCTATCGGCAAGAGAGGTACCCATAGCTACCATAAAGGTAACATAGGTGGTAGATAATGGCAATTTCATTGACGTTGCAATAGATATCAGTACACCTGCTACCATTAAATTCACTGAGGCTCTAATCATATCAAAGGCAGGAGCATCAATACTCTGGTCTTTGGTAAGAAGCTTGGTGTCTGGCTTGGTGAAACTTGCATTTATTTTTTCTTGTGTCGCTTTTGGAAGCAACCCACTAATACTATTAGACAGCCATGAGCTACCTCTTACAATACCCCTAGAGAGCATGTTTGGCTGAAATTTCTCATGTGTATCATTTTGGCGAGATAGGCTTAATTCTGTCTCTGCAACTGTTTTAGCTTTTTTAGAAAACCAAAGCGTTGCCACCATAATACCTCCAGCGATAAATAACAAGAATGGCTCAGCAGGCATTTTTTTGTCTAACACCTCCATGGTAAATTCTGTAGCAGGTATACCAGATACAGACCAAGCCTCATAAGAGTGAAAAGCAGCCATAGGCACCCCAATAAAGTTTACCAAATCATTACCAGAGAAGGCCAAAGCCAATCCAAAAGTACCTACTGCAATAACAACAAGCAGAATACTCTTTTTTGTGATTTTTTGAAATGCGTAAGAAAACAAAGTAAAAAACAGAAAACTAACCGCCATTACCAGGTATTCATTTCCGTCAAGGAGTCCTTTTAAATCTTTGTAGAAAGGGCTTCCCTTAAGCCCCTTCATGAAGATAAAATACATGATGGCCGCAAGTGCAAGACCCCCAAAGATGGCTCCAAAATTCTTTATTTTTTTCTCGTAATGAAACGAGAATATTCTACGCGATATCCATTGTACAACAGCTCCAACACTAAAGGCAATTACAACAGAGAGTAGAATACCACTAATTATAGTAAGCGCTTTTTCTTTATTAATGTAATTTCCAAGATCTGCAATGGTGGCTCCATCTGTACCGCTTATTTTTATAAGTGATACCACAATGGCCGCTCCAAGAAGGTTAAATACAATAGAGACCGTTGTAGATGTTGGCAGCCCAAGAGTGTTAAAGAAATCTAGAAGTAAGATATCAGTAATCATTACAGCCATGAAAATCATCATGATTTCATCAAAGGTAAACATTGCAGGCACAAAAATTCCTTTACGTGCTACCTCCATCATACCACTGGAGTATACAGCACCAATAAAAATACCTAAACTCGCAACAATCATGATTGTTCTCAGTGAAATGGCCTTTGAACCAATGGCTGAGTTTAAAAAGTTAATAGCGTCATTACTAACACCTACAACAATATCTGCTACTGCAAGAATTGTTAGGGCGACGAGCATTAATAAATATATATTATCCATAATTATAGTGTATTATTATAGTACAAATGTCTCCAATTTGCAGGACTCATTTGTTACCAAATTGTTATTAAAAATGTAAATCGAAACCAGTTCTTACCATGATGTTATCTTGGTCTCCGTTTTTGGCATTGTAACTAACATCTGCCTGTATTTTTAATTTATGTCCTACTACATATTTAGAAACTCCTAGCGTGTACTGGTCTTGTGGGTCTCTAGAGGTAATATCCTCAAATTCTAAGGTAGTGTATCGTCCTGTTATCTCAATATTGTTTTTCAGTAAATAACTTAGTTGCATGTTTATGGCGTTACCAACTCTTACAATATCTCCAGTTTCTGTTCCATCTGCATTTAAAGCAACTGGCGCATCTGCCTCACGCATGGCATATTCTCCCATAAAGGCAAAACCTTTGTATTTAAACATGGCATCTGCAAAAAATGTGGTAATGTCTGTTTGGTATAAAGAGCCGTCGTTTAAAAACATGTAGCTCCCCATGTTACTTCTTGTTTTTACAGCATCTTTATTGTAATCATAGGTAAGCCCTACCATAAGTTTAGGTGCTTTCTCACGCTTTAAATCTCCTTGAGAGTAATCTCCCTTTGATGCAAATTTCCCAAAAGGCAAAAACTCTAAACGCCCTGTGTATTGCAAGCCACCCTGGTTTCCTTCAGTGATGTTTCTTCCCTCACCTTGAGATAGTGCAATTTTCTCGCGAATCATGAAATCTCCAAATAGTGTTGCGTGGTGTCTTAGTTGTAGCCCCACATCACGGTCAATATTAAAGTTACTATTTAATAATGATCGGTTTATAAGTTGCAGATTTGCAGAAGAGACAACACGCTCTACGTTTCCTGGCAGCTTTGTTTGTCCTGCCCAAAGTTCAAAGTTTTGGAAGAAATTCCACATTACAACGGCATCTAGAATAATGCGAGGTGTGTTGCGATTAAATTCACTAGCGCCAGATACATCTCTATTTGAGAGTCCAAGCTCAACTTTATATTTAAGTTTTGTGGTGTAGGCAAAACCGCTAAATTTTAAACGGGCTCTTCTAAGTGAAAAATTTTGAGCTGCATCACCATAACCATTTCCATCATAATCCCACTGAGAGTTAAATCTAGCCTGGATACGAGGTGCAAATTTCATGCTAAAGGTACTGTCTTTGGCAACAAAGTTAAAAAGGCCTTTGCCAAAACTAGCATCGCTAAGGGTTTGCGCATTTGAGGTTGTGTATGCAAAACATACAATAACAATAAAAAGGATACGTAATTTCATTTTAAAATCTATTTTAGTTTTTGTTTTCAGCAAAATTCTAAAATAAATAGAGTTTCTATGTTAACAGAAGTTTAAGTTTATGTTTTCTTTGTGGGCAACTTTAGTGTTAAAAAGTCTTGTGTTTGCTTGTTATTTTTGCTCTTGTAAATTGCTATATTGCTATCATAAAAATTTAGTGAGTTATGATGCAATGGGAACAACTACTATCCCTTAAAAAACAAGGGGTAACAAACAAAAGACTACGTATAGAAGAAGATCCAACTCGTCTGGGTTTTGAGGTAGACTATGACCGTATTATTTTCTCGCAAGCCTTCAGAAGCCTGCAAGATAAAACCCAAGTAATACCGCTGTCTCAAACCTCTTTTGTACACACTAGATTAACCCACAGCCTTGAAGTTTCTGTGGTGGGCAGGTCTATAGGGCGCTTGGCCGGTAGGGCAATACTAGAAAAACACCCACAGCTAGAATCTATACACGGCTATCATTTCAATGACTTTGGTGCTATTGTAGCTGCAGCTTCTTTGGCCCATGATATTGGTAACCCTCCTTTTGGTCATAGCGGTGAGAAGGCCATTGGAGATTATTTCTCTAACGGAAAAGGAAAACGTTTTAAAGCCTTGCTTAGCGACAAAGAGTACCAAGACCTTGTAGATTTTGAGGGCAATGCCAATGGCTTTAAGATTCTTACCCAGTCCAAAAATGGATTGGATGGCGGTTTGCGCCTTACCTTTGCTACCCTTGGGGCTTTCATGAAATACCCAAAAGAATCCTTACCCAAAAAACCGACCCCTCACATTGCAGATAAAAAGTTCGGGGTGTTTCAGTCAGAGGTTTCTTTCTTTGAGCAGGTTGCTCAAGAGATAGGTCTTACCAAACGCGGCAAAGAACATGATATGAGTTATGAGCGTCATCCGCTGGCATATTTGGTAGAAGCCGCTGATGATATTTGTTACACCATTATAGATTTTGAAGATGGCATTAATCTAGGCCTTATAGAAGAGGAGTTTGCCCTAGAATACCTTATCGCTCTTGTAAAGCAGACTATAGACACTAATAAGTATAACAAGTTAACAGATAGTAAAGACAGATTAACCTACCTAAGAGCCCTTGCAATTGGAGTTTTAATAGAAGAAGCTGTTCAATTATTTGTTGCAAATGAAGAAGCTATTCTTGGCGGCACCTTTACTGGAGCATTGCTTGATAAAAGTAAATATCAAGCCCAGATAAACGATATTATTAAAATTTCGGTATCCAATGTATACCAATCTCAAGAGGTTATAGAAAAAGAAATAGCCGGATACAAAATACTCTCTGCACTACTAGACACTTTTACCACAGCAGTAGAGAACTATCATAGCGGCGGGGGGTTGCGCCATTATGACAACCTTATTCTATCTTACTTTGATCCTTCAATTAAGGCTCCGCAATCTGTCTATCAATATGTAATGGCTTGCTGTAACTATGTCTCTAGATTAACAGATAGTAATGCCTTGCAAATTTTTCAGAAAATAAACGGAAAAATATAAGGAGCTTTCTTTGTGTTAAAAATGTTAATTCCTCTTTTTTTTCTGAGTTGTGTGCGTAGCTTTGAAAAATAATCAGCATTCTATTATGAAAAAGTACGCATTCTTATTTTTGTTATTTACCATTGGGTTTAGTAATGCTCAAGACAATCAAGCCATCCTAGAAAATCATTTTAACACCAATAGATCTCAAATGGGTCTCTCTCAAGAGGATGTTAGTGATTTTAAGGTAAATTCATCAACATTCTCCAAGAGTATGAGATTAGACAATGTGTATGTCTCTCAGCGCATTTCTGGCATTGAAGTATTCAATTCTACTTCTGTTTTTGGAATTAAAAATGGTGTTGTAGTCTCTTCAAAACTTGGTTTCACAACAAATAGTTTACAAAAAATAAATACCAGTAGCCCAGCAATAACAGCTCAAAATGCAATTGCCAACGCCGCTATGGCAATTGGGGTAAGTGCTCCAACTTCTCTAGAGATTGTAGAAACTATATCAAATAATAGTTTTATTTTCAACACAGGAGCCATCTCTTTAAACAACATACCGGTATCTTTAGTATTTCAGCCAATGGAAGATAACACACTTCGTCTTGCTTGGGACTTAAGTATTTATTTACTCGATGCAAGTCATTATTACTCTATGAGAATAGACGCCATTACAGGCGCTCTATTATCAAGCAATGACTGGGTGACAAGTTGTGATTTTGGGAAACCAACTCACAATCATCTTCCAAATAGTAATGCCCCTAGCAGCTTTTTACATCTACCAGAAAATACAGTTTCTTTCAATGCACAAGGCGGGGTAAGCTACAGGGTATTTCCTGTACCTTTTGAAAGCCCAAACCATGGAGATGATATGTTAGTAATAGACCCTGCAAACCAAGATGCCTCTCCTTTTGGATGGCATGATACAGATGGCGTTCCAGGACCAGAATATACCATTACTAGAGGTAACAATGTTATTGCTAGAGATGATATAGACAACAACAACTCAGGTGGCGCTTCTCCAGATGGAGGGAGTTCATTAACTTTTGATTTTCCTTTTAACTTTAATGCAGATCCTGCAGAGATGTTACCCGCAGCAACCACCAATTTATTTTACTGGAACAACATCATGCATGATGTGTATTACCAATACGGTTTTGACGAATCGAGCGGAAATTTTCAAGACAACAACTACGGAAATGGCGGAAGCGATGATGATTTTGTAGATGCCCAAGCTCAAGATGGTGGCGGTACCAACAATGCAAACTTTTCTTCACCACCAGATGGTAGTAACCCAAGAATGCAAATGTATTTATGGAATGCACCACCAGGAAATGCATTAACTATTGACGGTTCTCTTGCAGGGGATTACCTGGGTGTGGTTGCTGATTTTGGAGCCCCACTACCAGAAGATACTCCTATTGTAGGACAATTGGCCCTAACACTTGATGATGATCAAGGAGCCTCTGAAGACCCTTATGATGCCTGTGATGACCTGTTGAATGGAGCAGATATAAACGGTAGTATTGCCGTGATAAGAAGAGGAGAATGTCAATTTGGATTTAAGATATTGGCCGCGCAAAACCAAGGAGCTATTGCTGTTATTATTGTTAATAACGTACCAGGAGCACCAATTACTATGGCACCAGGTGATGTTGGAGATCAAGTTACTATTACTTCTATTATGATTTCTCAAACAGACGGAGATGCTATTATTGCAGCATTGCTTGCTGGCGAACAGATAGAAGGTTCTTTATTAAATGGTACTGCCTACCAACTAGATGGTGATGTAGATAATGGGATTATAGCTCATGAATACGGTCATGGTATTTCCACCAGGTTAACCGGTGGTAGATTTAATTCAGGCTGTTTGCAAAACCAGGAGCAAATGGGCGAGGGCTGGAGTGATTGGTTTGGTCTAATGCTCACATTAAGACCAGGAGATCAACCACAAGATATTCGTGGTATTGGAACCTATGCAACTGGCCAGGCTACAGATGGGGGCGGTATTAGAGAGGCTCCCTATACTACAGATTTTTCTATAAATAATTATACCTATCAAGATACAGATGGGAATGTTTCTGTTCCTCACGGGGTTGGCTTTGTTTGGGCAACCATGCTATGGGAAATGACCTGGGATTTGATAAATCAATATGGGTTTGATCCAGATTTATATAATGGTACAGGAGGAAATAACATTGCCATGCAACTTGTATTAGATGGTCTTAAGCTACAGCCCTGTAACCCTGGTTTCGAATCTGGTAGAGACGCGATACTAGAGGCAGATATGTTAGCAAATGGTGGCGCAAATCAATGTTTAATCTGGGAAGCATTTGCTCGAAGAGGATTAGGACTGTCTGCCTCACAGGGAAGCTCTAATAGCTTAAATGATCAAGTAGAGGCTTTTGATGTTCCTCAAACTCCAAATTGTCTTTTAGCCTCAGCAGATAGAGCACTTCTAGACAGTGGTATTGTTCTATATCCAAACCCTGCAAAGCAAACTGTAAATATTAGCGTTACCCTGGTATCTGGTCCTGCAAATGTGAGCGTGTTTGATATAAACGGAAGATTAATGATCACCAAAGAAATTTCACTTGACAACACTACTACATTAGATGTAAGTCAAGTCACCTCTGGGGTATATTTAGTCCAAGTTACCGCACAAGAAGGTTTTACAAAAACAACCAAATTAATTATACAATAAGCTAGTACACATATAAAAAAAAGAGGCCTTTGGTATAAGGGCCTCTTTTTTTATGTGCAATAGGTACCTAATGTTTGTTTTATTTTTTCTGGAGAAATACCCTGTAAATCTTGAAGTTGATGTACACTTGCGTGTTCTGGAAATTCATCTTTAACACCAAGGAGTACCACCTTATTTGTGTATTTAGTGCTTGCTTTGAATTCTAAAACAGCGCTTCCAAATCCGCCACTTATTACACCATTCTCAATGGTAATTAGGGTTGTGTAATGTTCGAAAATTTCAGAAAGCAGTTTTATATCCAATGGTTTTACAAAACACATATCATAGATACCTACTTGATTTTTTTGCGCCTGAGAGTCAAGCAAACTGAGTGCATCTTGTGCATTTTGAACCATACTACCGATGCACAAAAGAGCAACGCTAGTCCCTTTTTTTAGTTCCTCTGCCTGGCCAATAGCTATTTTTTTAAAGGGTTGTTTCCAGTCTACTATTTTGCCGCGCCCTCTTGGGTATCTTATGGCAATTGGGAGCTGTAGTCCTAGTTGTGCAGTATATAAAATATTGCGAAGGGCAATAGCATTACTAGGTGCAGCAATGATAATATTTGGAATACATCTTAAAAATGCCATGTCAAAAATACCATGATGGGTAGCCCCATCCTCACCCACCATACCAGCTCGGTCCAGACAAAAGATTACTGGAATTTTTTGCAGGCATACATCATGTATTACCTGGTCATAGGCTCTTTGTAAAAAAGTTGAATAGATATTACAAAACACCTGTAATCCCTCACTGGCAAGCCCTGCAGATAGCGTAACGGCATGCTGTTCTGCAATGCCAACATCAAAAGCGCGATCAGGAAAGGCTTCCATCATGTACTTTAGGGAACTTCCCGTTGGCATGGCAGGGGTGATACCTATTATGGCGTCATTCTCTTTGGCAAGCTCGACAAGGGTGTGTCCAAAAACATCTTGAAATTTTGGAGCCAGTCCTGTAGTATTGTTTTTTACCCGATCTCCAGTTGCTGGGTTAAACTTTCCAGGGGCATGATAGGTTACTTGGTCTTCTTCTGCTTGTTTAAGGCCTTTCCCTTTTTTTGTAATAACATGCAGTATCTTGGGTCCTTTTTTTTCTTGTAGCTTTTCAAAAACAGCAATTAATTCCTCGATATTATGTCCATCAACAGCCCCTGTGTAATCAAAATTTAATGCCTCAAAAATAGTATCTGTATCTGGAGAACCCTCTAGGGTTACTTTAGTGAAATATTGTTTTAAGGCACCCACGCTAGGGTCTATTCCAATAGCGTTGTCATTAAGAATAATAAGGATGTTTGTGTCTGTAACCCCAGCATGGTTTAGAGCTTCAAATGCCATTCCGCTGGCGATAGATGCGTCTCCCACAACAGCGATGTGTTGTCTGGTATTGTTTTTTGCCAAACGGGCAGCAATGGCCATACCCAAACTAGCAGATATAGCGGTACTACTATGTCCTGTCCCGAAAGCATCATAAATACTTTCTTCTATTTTTGGGAACCCACTTATGCCATTTAAGGTTCTGTTGGTATGAAACACATCTTTTCTTCCAGTAAGTATTTTATGACCATAGGCTTGATGGCCAACATCCCATACCAGTTTGTCATCTGGTGTGTTAAAGCAGTAGTGCAGTGCAATAGTTAGCTCCACTACCCCTAGTGAGGCTCCTAGGTGTCCTTCTTTTACAGCTACTATATCAATAATAAAATCTCTTAGCTCTTGGGCCAATTGCGGTAATTGATCTTTAGAAAGCGCTCTAAGATCTTTGGGAAATGATATGGTTTCTAATAGGTTTTGTGACACGATACAAAGATACTAGAATTAATACATCGTTGGTGTTTTGTTTTTGTAGTGGATTTAAAATTATACCAGGTATTATTTTTTTAGTTTATTAACGCAATTACCATTATTTTTAAAGCTAATAAAACCTATTTTGATAACTCCTCACGACGATATTTATTTTATGAAACGCGCTTTGCAAGAGGCGCAAGCCGCCTATGATAAATCTGAAATTCCTATAGGCGCTGTTATTGTTGCAGATAATCAAATCATAGCAAGGGCACACAATCTAACCCAGACTCTTAATGATGTTACTGCACATGCAGAAATGCAAGCCATAACAGCCGCAGCTAATTTTTTGGGTGGTAAGTATTTACATAAATGCACCCTATATGTAACCATAGAGCCTTGTCAAATGTGTGCAGGAGCTTTGTTTTGGAGTCAAATACCAAACATAGTGTACGGCGCTTCTGATACCCAACGCGGGTGTATTGCAAACAAAACGACCTTGCATCCTAAAACAAAGATGCGTGGAGGTGTTCTTGCTAAAGAAGCCGCTGGCTTATTACAGCAGTTTTTTGTCGAGAAAAGAAACCTTCAATAAAAGAGTACTGCTACTTTTTTAAGTACTAAGACAAAAAAACCCCACTTTAATAAAGTGGGGTTTGTGCTGCTAAAAAAAGAATTATATAGCCGTTACTTGTCCAGCTACGGTTCCTTTTCTTCCTTCTTCTTCTACATATGTTACCTTATCACCTTCGTTGAGAGAGGGTCCATTAACACCTGTGACGTGTACAAAAATATCTTGTCCAGTTTCATCGTTTGTAATAAAACCAAACCCTTTAGATTCGTTAAAAAATTTTACTGTTCCTTCCATTTTTTAGTTATAATGCATTAATAATATAACAAATGTAGGAAAAAATAAATATCAACTATAGTCTAAAAATGCTTTTTTGATTTTATAACGTATTGTTATTGGTGTATTTACGCATTTTCAAGATGTTTTCTTGGTTGAGCATATACTGGGTTACATCCTTGCCTTTCCAACGGTGATACACAAAAATGGGCATCCAGATAAAGAACAAGGTAGTTACACCTAAACCAATACAAAGCTGCGATGTAGCAAGATCTTCTTGCCCAATATAAAAGCCATAGCTAGCCAAAATAACTGCTGCAACAAAGAAAATGTATAATAGAAAACGCATGTATTTTTATTCTTGAATGTCTAGTCTTAGGTGTAGCTCAGTGAGTTGAGGGTCATCCAATGGGGCAGGGGCATCAATCATTACATCACGGCCGCTATTGTTTTTTGGAAAGGCTATAAAATCTCGAATGGTTTCTTGTCCTCCAAGAATTGCCACTAGTCTATCTAGTCCAAAAGCAATACCTCCGTGAGGTGGCGCACCATACTCAAAGGCGTCCATTAAAAATCCAAACTGTTCTTTGGCCTCTTGCTCACTAAAGCCTAAACGTTTCAACATTGTGGCCTGAGTTTGTTTGTCATGAATACGTATAGAGCCTCCGCCAATTTCATTTCCGTTTAACACCAAATCATAAGCATTGGCTTTTACCTTTCCTGGGTCTGTTTCTAGTAGTTCAAGTTGCCCTGGTTTTGGAGAGGTAAATGGATGGTGCATGGCATGATAGTTTCCTGTTTCTTCATCTAGTTCTAACAGCGGAAAATCAACCACCCAAAGGGGTGCAAACTCATCTGGCTTTCTAAGGGATAATCTTTCTGCCAGTTCCATACGTAGTGCACTTAATTGTGCGCGTACTTTATTGGTTTGGCCAGATAATACGAAAATTAAATCTCCAGGATTTGCGCCAGTTGCTTCTGCCCATTTGGCCAAATCTTCTTGGTTATAAAACTTATCTACAGAAGATTTAAAGCTACCATCATCATTGCAGCGGCAGTACACCATGCCAAGAGCGCCAACTTGAGGACGTCTTATCCAGTCTATTAATTTGTCTATTTCTTTTCTTGTAAAGCTATTTGCTCCTGGTACGGCAATACCAACTACTAGCTCTGCGGTGTTAAAGACGTTAAATTCTTTGTGTTTTGCAACTTGGTTTAATTCTCCAAACTCCATCCCAAAACGAATGTCTGGCTTATCATTTCCATACAAGCGCATTGCATCATC
>CBFHMO010000022.1:0-20306 GCA_965656925.1 Patiriisocius sp. | reverse complement strand
AAGGGGAGAACCATGTCTTTGCTTTAGAGAGTGATTCTGGAGGGTTTACCCCAAGAGGTTTTTCTTTTGATTGTGACCAAGAAAATTTTGAGCAAATACAAAGTTGGCAACCTTTGTTTAAGCCCTACTTAATTCATTATTTTGAAAAGGGTGGCAGTGGCGCAGATATAGGACCGCTAAAAAAAGAGGGTATTGTCTTGGCTGGTTTACGTCCAGATAGCCAGCGTTATTTTGATTATCATCATGCAGAGAACGATACTTTTGATGCTGTAAATAAAAGAGAGTTAGAATTGGGAGCTGCTACCATGACAAGCCTCATTTATTTAATGGACACCTATGGCGTAAAAAACAGCCTTACCAAAATTAAAAAGTAATTTTTTTAAATGATAGGTTTAGGTCTTATTCTAAATCCCACCATACCACAAAAAATTTTTCGATAACTGCACCACTTTTTTTATACACTTGTGGTGCTTTTTTATTTTCTAGTGCTTCTATAATCTTGTTGCGTATTTCTTTGGCATTACACCAATTTGTAATGGAGTTAGGAGGTAGTAACCACTGTTTTTTCTCTACAAGTGCATAGCTTGTGTGCTGCTCAAGTACAAGCTGATTATAATGCACCCAAAATCCAACCACACATTTTTGATACGCCTGTGGGAGCTCTTGTATTGCATGGCCAAGTGGCAGATACAGTGAGGCTGCTAGATAACATTGTTGTATTGCCTTTGAAGGGTTAAAACCTATGTTTTTTAGATGGTTTGCTGTGTTTGCGTCAAACAATAAAGGGAATTGTTTTTCCCTAAGTTTTGTAATTTTGTCTTGTAAGGAGTCTTTTTTGTTTGGTCCTATCCATTTTTGCGCAAAGGTGCCACGGCTCTTTGGATCAAATAAGTAAAACTTACAAGATAGCTCTACATGAAAGTGTGTGTTTGTTTTATTGTCTTGCAATAAATAGTCTAACTCTCCTATGGTTTTTGTAGGGCTTTGTATTTGGATGTTAGCACCCAGTAATGTGTAAGTCTCAGATTGTGTGACAATACTCTCAAAAATAGCCTCTGCCTGCCTGCCAAGCATTACATCTGGAATTTCAAAATTGGAGCCTACCAGTTCTGGCAAAGAAAAAGTCTTGTACAAGAAGGCAGCTCCAAATAACTCTAATACTGGAATTTCTTTAAAGTGAGCTTGTATAGCCATTGGCGTACTGATGGGATTATTTTTTTATGACCTTTTCATATTTTTCTATCCACAGCTGTGGGGTCATTTTTGCGCATAATTGGGCAATCAAATCAAAAGGAATTTTTTCTATGTTTTTAAAACGGATACAGCTTTTCCCCATGTTCAGTTTAGAGCTCACATGTTTTGGGTACTCATCTACAAACCACCGCATAAGGTCTGGATCGCTGTATATTCCAGAATGGTACACACTAATATTGTTTTTTTGAGAAGCCAAATGTATAAAGGGTAACGGCAGACTAGGGTTTACATGATACCCGTCTGGATATATACTGTGAGGAACCACATAGCCCAACATGCCATAACTTATACATTCTTCAAAGCCCTTAGGTAGGTTTTTTAAAATAATATCCCTGAGTTTTGTCATTACTTGTTTCCGCTCCTGTGGTAGTTCTTTAAGGTATTGCTCTGGAGTGGTTGCTTTAGATTGCATGGTTTTTTTGGGTTACTTTGGTATGAATGTGGTTTGACAAGAATATTTATAATTGCTGAAATTTAAAAAAATTCATAGCACAATTTAATTGTATGATAATTTAAAAACCAGGTGTTCAATACCCGTAGGTTTTTATCTTTGCAGTAAAATAGAGTTTCTTGCTAGAACAATATACAAAAGAATTTAAATACAATTTAAAACTTGCCACTCCAGTTATTTTAGGAATGTTAGGCCATACCCTAGTTTCTTTTGTTGACAATATTATGGTAGGGCAGTTGGGTACAGCAGAGTTAGCAGCTGTCTCTCTTGGTAACAGTTTTATGTTTATAGCCATGTCTTTAGGGATTGGTTTCTCTACAGCAATTACACCCTTAGTAGCTGAAGCAGATGGTGAAGGTGATTTTGAAAAAGGAAAATCTTCTTTCAAGCATGGACTGTTTTTATGTACAGTTTTAGGCATTGCACTAGTAGGGACCGTTTTTTTGGCAAGACCCTTAATGTATGCCATGAAGCAGCCCACAGAGGTGGTTGATCTCGCCATGCCGTATCTTACATGGGTTGCTGTATCTCTATTGCCATTAATTATATTTCAAGCATTTAAACAATTTAGTGACGGCCTATCACTCACGCGGTATCCAATGTATGCTACTTTTTTGGCCAATATTATAAATGTAGTGCTCAACTACATGTTTATTTTTGGGAAATTTGGCGCTCCTGCTATGGGGGTTGTTGGTGCTGCCGTTGGGACACTTGTCTCTAGGGTTGTGATGTTACTTTACCTTTGGTTTTTGCTGTATAGCAAAGAACAATCTAAGGCCTTTGTAACACATATTAAGCTTTTTACCCTCTCCAAAAAAATGCTGAGCAAAGTATTTAATCTTGGGTTTCCATCTGCACTGCAAATGTTTTTTGAAGTTGCCATTTTTACAGCAGCTATCTGGCTCTCTGGTGTGCTTGGTAAAAACCCTCAGGCTGCAAATCAAATTGCTTTAAATCTATCTTCTATGACCTTTATGGTGGCTATGGGCTTTGGTGTTGCAGCCATGGTGCGGGTAGGAAATCAAAAAGGGCTCAAACGCTTTGATGCCTTGCGCCGTATTGCTTTTTCTATTTTCTTACTCTCTACCATTTTGGCGGTAATTTTTGCCATTTTGTTTTTTATCTTCCATCAGTCTTTGCCTAGTTTATACCTTAATTATGACAACCCCATCGAGGCCTTAGATAATCTTGAGGTGGCAAGTACAGCGGCTACCTTACTGTTAATAGCAGCTGTTTTCCAGATAAGTGATACCATACAAGTGGTTACACTGGGCGCATTGCGGGGTATGCAAGATGTAAAACTACCCACTGTTATTACTTTTATTGCCTACTGGGTTGTTGGTTTTCCTGTCATGTATTATTTGGGTCTACATACCTCCTGGGGTAGTGCGGGTATCTGGATAGGTTTATTGGCTGGCCTAACCGTATCTGGGGTATTGTTATCTTGGAGGTTTCATGTGCTGACTAAAGAGCTAATAGCAAGGTCTTGATCTATTACTAGAAAGTGTCATATTAACTCATGCAATTATTTTCACCTACCATTGTGTTGCTTTTAGTGTTACTGTACTCGAGTTTTTTTATTGTAATTTTGTAGTCTGTATTTTTTAATACCCAACAATAGGAAAGATTTACAATTAACACCAACTATTTATGGAATTCCCAAAATACCTTCTAGGCGATAATAGTGATTACCCAACTGCTATTTTTGTGATACACACTGCTTTTCCTCGTTTTATTATCAACCTTGAAAATGATGAGGTTCAGTGGTTAGAAGATTTTGATTCACAAGATCAAAAAGAGCTTGAAACTGAGACCGAAAATTTTATTAGAGAAGCCACTGAATTTTATGACAGAGAAATAGATCGCTACGAAGATGATTGAAACTCTGTTACAATATGACGAGCAATTATTTCTATACCTAAACAACTTAGGGACTCCTCCTTGGGATGAATTCTGGCGTATTGTTACACAGAAATGGTCTTCTATACCCCTGTATGCTCTTTTGCTTTTTTTAGTCTTTAAAAAATTTGGTCTAAAAGCCACTTTGCTTGTTATGTTGTGTGCTGCTGTTATGATTACAGCAACAGATCAATTAGCAAATTTATTTAAGTACATACTATTTAAAAGACCGCGTCCTTGCAAAGAGCAGGAACTGATATCACTCATGCGCTTTGTGGCAGATGGTTGTGGCAGGTATGGTTATTTTTCTGCACATGCCGCCAGTAGTATGGCTGCGGCTGTATTTATAGGGCTGTTGTTAAAACCTTACTACAAAACCCTTCCGTTTTTACTATTGTTATGGGCTAGTGTAATTGCTTATTCTAGAATTTATTTAGGGGTGCATTATCCACTTGATATTATAACCGGAATGTTTTTTGGCGCTTGGATTGGTCTTGGAATCTTCAAGGTTAATACCTGGGCGCAGGGGCGTTTTATTTTATAGAGACTAAAAATAAATCACGCCATAACCTACCATTGTATTTCTTGTGAGACGCATTGTTTGGGTTGATATCATACCTAGCAACCTTTTTAATAGTATAGTCTTTAAACGCCTGGATTAATTTCTTTTGATTGTCACCTCCAACAAGAACTGCAAAGGTTTTTTCTTTTGGAAGTGTGGTGGTCTGGTTTTGATTAAAAATTACTGGGATACTACTGCCATATTCCCATATAATCTCTGGCGTAAAATAAGCAAACTCATACACTGGAATATTGTTTTTTACTTCCCATTGTTTTAACTGTGTAAATGACTTATAAGCATCATTTTGAAATACAGCTTTTGATAAGGGCATTCCAAAACAGATAGTACTCACTACAAAGAATATAGTTGCGTAAAAAACACGCTCTATTCTTTTTTGAATGAGCTGTAAACAAATAAAGATGCCAATCAAAAATAAGACTACAGACAATACTACAAACCACGGCCATGCCACCCCAGAGAGATCCTTTAAAAAATAATATCCAATAAAAGGAAAAACAAGCCCTATAAGCCCAATGAGACCAAAATTAAAGTACACTGGTATGATTTCTCTTTTGTCTGACATGTTTGTAAATCTTCTAAAAAGGTACTCTATGTAAAATCCTGTGTTTAATGCCAGAGGAATAAGTACTGGTAGTAAGTATCTTGATTTTTTTTCTGGGATAATAGATAAAAGTAGCACAGAGCAAAGTGTCCACAGTAGGGTGAATTGATATCCTTTTTTAAAAAACACCTTGTCTTTTAGATACGGATACAGTAAAGCTACAAATGCTGGTATGCACCAAATTCCACTTTGAGAGAAAAAGCTCCAGTAGTAATAAAAAGGCCGTATGTTGTAGCTCGTCCAATTTGCTGTTTCTTTTGTGGTAGTTGCTAGCACCATTTTTGTGTCATATACATAAGTGTATAGGTGCCACCATCCAGATACTAAAAGCGCTACTGCTAAAAATAAAAGAAGGGGCAGTATTGTGTGTTTTTGTTTTTTAAATTTAAAAACAAACCCATATGCTATTAAAAAAGGCAGCAATAAGCCATACAAAGAGACAGGTCCTTTACTCATAAAAGAACAGCCAAAAAATAGTGCTGCTATAATTATTGGTTGGTATTTTTTTTCTTGAGTAGAGAAAAACAAATACAATTGGTAAATAGCCGCGATCATAAAGCCATGGGTAAAAATATCCCATTGGCCATTTCTACCAGAGAAAACAATGAAAAAAGAGGTGGCCAGTATTAAACTACTTACAAAAGCATAGGTGTTATTATTTGTTAGTTTTTTTGTAAAAATATAGGTTATTAATACCATTGTTACAGAAACAAGTGCTGCTGGAAGGCGCATTGCAAAAACACTCTTTATACCAAACAAGAAGGCCGATACTGCAGAGAGCCAGGTTGGTAATGGAGGTTTTTGGTATCTTGGCTCCCCGTTTAAAGTGGTAAGCAACCAGTTAGAATCTAGCAACATTTCCCGAGCTGTAACAAAGTTTCTAGCCTCCATTACATTTACCCACAACGCATCTAGATGCGTCATAAAAATAGCAACACAAATTAGCGTTAGCAGCAATAACGGATGCTTTTTAAGATACCTCATAGTGTTGTTTTTTCCAAATAAAGATATTTCGGATATATAGTACCAAGCCTGCGCAATGACCTATAAACAATACAGGGTCTTCTCTTATAATTGCATAGCTTAAAATTAATGCTGCACCTACAACACTCATTCTCCAAAACCCAATGGGTAATTGAGATTTTTTGTTTTTTTCTGAGGTAATCCACTGGTATACAAACCGAAGGGTAAAGGTTAACTGGGCTATAACTCCTAGGGTTAATAACCACACGGGGATGTCTTTGTTCTCAAAAAGGGTAACAATGTCATACTGGCCATTGTTATAGCCGTAGATTACTATGATTACTGGAAATACTAATAAAAGCCACTGCAAAGGTTTTGGAGATTTTTGCCACTGGCCCTGTAACTGGAGGTTTCTTATATAGATATAGTAGGTGAGAGATTGCCCTAACATAATGGCAAAGTCATTTCTTAAATAACCATATACAAATAATAAAAAAGAGGCCAGTAAACTTAACTTCCAAAACACAGATGGGGTCACTACTTTATTGTTTTTCTCTGAGAGTATCCACTGCAAAAGTAAACGCCCCGAGAAAAGAGCTTGCGCAGAAAAACCTATGGCGTAAATAACCCAATCACTCATCCTTTAGTTGCAATGGTGTAGTTAATGTATTTTTTTTTCATCCACAGGTATGCAAAACAGTCCATTAGAGGCCCAAGAAGTCTATTCCAGACGCCAAATTTTGCTGTACCTGCAACCCTTGGGAAATGCCGTACTTGTATTTGTAATACCTTTCCTTCTTGCAGTAAAATCATGGCAGGTAAAAAGCGATGTAAGCCCTTAAACATTGGGATGCGTTTAGCATAGGGTGTTTTAAGTACCTTTAGGGGGCATCCAGTATCATCCATACCATCATGGGTAAACCCACGCCTAATACTATTTGCAATGGTGGAAGACATGTTTTTTATAAAATTATCCTTCCTATCTGCGCGTACACCTGTTACTAAATCATAGGTGTCTATATGCTCCAAAAGCTTATTGAAATCTTCGGGGCTTGTCTGCAAATCACTGTCTATATATCCAACAAGATCTGTGGATACATGATCAAAACCTGCTTTAATTGCAGCGCTGAGCCCTTTATTTTTTTTGAATGATATATACCCAAAAGCTTCATTTTTGGCACAGATACTTTCAATCATTGCCTGGCTTTTGTCTGTAGATCCGTCATTTACAAAAAGAATTGCCGTTTTTTTTATAGCCATATTGGTGTATGCCAACAGCTCTTTTTCAACACGGTTTAAATTATCCTCTTCATTGTATACAGGTACTATAATGGTAAAATCGTACATATTGTTTTACTAAGATGTTTCTACAAAAGTATTGTTTTTTAAAACAACTATCTCAAAATACAATTTCAAACTATTTCCTGCAGATAAGGGTTGTTTATAAACTGTCTTGGCTTTTTGTTTGGCCAATAAACTCCTTTAAAGCAACCCCATAGGTAGATGCTTTAATTTTTGGGCTTAAGGTATTGTATATGGTGTCTAGGTATTTTGTATTTGCATTGTAAATTTCGCTAAGGGCTAGAAAAGGAGCGATTTCATAGTCCTTGTTGTTGATTGCGTAGTTTACAGTTGCTAGATAGCTCCCAGCTAAAACTCTTTTTTGCATGGTGTCTATAGAGTCTATAGCTTTCATGTCTTTAGCCTTTGCGGCGCTAATAAGAAGCTGAGTGAGTTTTTTGTTTTTATCTGTGTAGCGTTTTATGAGCGTCTTGTATTGGGTGTATTTTTTTTGGTTTTTGGAGCCAGTAATAACCGCGTTTTCTAGAAAATTATTTACTTTGGTGTTAATAGTGATATCTCCGGGTTCTGCAAAAAATGCAATGGCCCCAACCTCTCTGTCTATATTTTGTATTTTCAAGCTCAAAAAATATAACTCTGGACTTTCTATTGTCTGAGAAAAATTAAAATGAGCATCCCCTTTAACCACCATAGAATCTAAAGTTTTAAAAGTGTTGTTTTCGCTTTTTTGAAGCAGTAAGGTACCTTCTTTCATGCCTTTCACAAAGCCTGAGAGGCGCATTTGGTTTTCTTTAGGGGAGGTACAATTTATGAGCATAAGGCTGCACACTAGTAAAAGGGTAATTTGTTTCATAGGAGTTTGTTTTTGGCCTGGTAAAGATGAGTTAAAATTTCAGAAAATAAAAAAGGCTTTCTCTTTAATTTATAAAAGAGCTAGGTTTTAACCCGCGGCTGCCAATTGCATTAAAAAAGTACATGCCACAGCGCCAATAGTACCAATAGCATACCCAAATACCGCCAGTAAAACACCTACTGTTGCCAAAGAAGGGTGAAATGCCGAAGCCACAATAGGAGCAGAGGCAGCGCCCCCAACATTTGCTTGAGATCCTACTGCTAAAAAGAAAAAGGGCGCTTTAATTAATTTGGCAACGAGTATAAGCAGTCCGGCATGAATACTCATCCAGACGGCGCCTATAATAATGAGTTGCCAGTTATCGAAAATGAGCATTAAATCCATCTTCATACCTATGGTAGCAACCAATATGTAAATAAAAACACTTCCAAATTTACTTGCACCTGCTCCCTCATAAGTTCTTAGTTTGGTGTAGGATAATATAATCCCGATAACAGTGGTGATAGAAATCATCCAGAAAAAAGAAGAGCTTAAAAAGGTGAATAAATTACGTGTTAAGCCCGGGGTTAACCCGTTTACAAAATCTGTAAAAAAGGCGCTTAGATAGCCCGCTCCAAAATGAGCAAAGCCCACAGTGCCAAATGCTATCGCTGCCAGAATCATAAGATCTGTAAGTGATGGGTTTCTACTTACCTCTTGGGTGTAGTTGGAAACTTTGTCTTTTAAAGCTTCAATGGCTGTGGTGTCTGCACCCAACCATTTGTCTATTTTTTTAGATTTACCAATACCTATTAGTATAATTGCCATCCACACATTGGCTATTACAATATCTACAAAAACCATCCCTCCATAAAGGGCTTGATTATACCCATAGACCTCCAACATCGCGGTTTGATTTGCGCCACCACCAATCCAGCTTCCCGCTAGGGTAGACAAACCTCTCCATACAGCATCTGCGCCCTGTCCACCAACTGCCTCTGGCCAAAAACTGCCCACCAATAAAACGGCAAGAGGGCCTCCTATAATAATACCGGCTGTACCTGTTAAAAACATGATTAAGGCTTTTGGCCCTAAATTAAAAACCGCTTTTAGATCTATACTCAGGGTCATTAAAACCAGTGCGGCGGGTAGTAGGTATCTACTGGCAACATAATACAGGCTCGTTTTCCCGGAGCTAACCTCACCTGTTGGTGAAATGCTTGTCCACTCTGGAGCAATAACACCTGTAGTGGTGAGTAATGCCGGAATAAAATAAGCGATAAATAATGCAGGAACAATGCTATAAAATGCTTTCCAAGGGCCCTGCTTTTTTGAAGAAGTATAAAATATAAACCCCAGAGCAATCATTAATATACCAAATACAATCGTATCATTAGTAAATAGGGGAGTGGTATCTTCTATTATTTGTGTGACAGTTTGTTGCATGAGTGTGTTTTACTGCAAAATAGTTTTTTTAATTCAGAATTGAGAATGCAGCTCCGATAATTTTATAGCTTAAAGGTTTCTTGATGTGTGTATTTTTTTCTAAAATTTCCAAATCAATTTGTAATTCTCTTGGGCATACTCTTGTTATATTTGTGTAAAATAACTGTATTATGAGATCTCTTTTAATTTTAATGTTTGTTGTATTGTTTTCTGGTTCATCTGTTATAGCCTCAGAAGATTGGGGAAAGACAGGACACCGAACCATGGGAGAAATTGCTACCAAGCATTTATCCAAAAAGGCGAGTAAGAAAATTTCGGCACTACTAGGTGGAGAATCTCTAGCATTTGTATCTACCTATGCAGATGAGATACGCAGCGATGATGCTTACAGGAAATACGCTCCATGGCATTATGTGAGTTTTCCATTTGGGGCTAGGTATGAAAATACCCCTAAAAACAAAAAAGGAGATATTATTGTAGGGATACAAAACTGTGTAGATGTTCTTAAAGATGCTACTTCCAGCCAAAAGGATAAAGAATTTTACCTAAGAATGTTGGTGCATTTTATTGGTGATTTACACATGCCACTTCACGTTGGGCTCAAAGAAGACAAAGGAGGAAACTCTTTTAAAGTAAAATGGTTTGGCAAGCAAACTAATTTGCACAGCGTATGGGATACAAAAATTATAGAGGGTTACGGGATGAGCTACACAGAATTAACCAACAACGTGGATGCCCTCAGTAAAAAAGAAATTCAGACAATACAAAGTGGCGCCGTTACAGATTGGATGTATGAAAGCCGCACTTTGTGTGAAGATGTTTATGCCAATACTAATGTTGGAGACAACCTAGGATACAAGTACATGTACAGATATGTAAATGTGTCTAGAAAACAACTTCAAAAGGCAGGCCTGCGTTTGGCAAGTATCTTAAACGAGATATATGGCTAATCTTTTATGTACCTGAAGGTTAGGTTTATTCTTGGCGCAACCACTCTTTTTGTTTTTGGAATTTGATGTTTCCAAAACGCTTGTGTTTTACCTCCCATGAGCAGCAAACTACCAGGTTTTAATTCTATTTTAAATTTTTGTTTGCTGTCTTTTTTGTGCCTGAAATGAAAGATCCTTTTCCCTCCAAAAGATAGCGATGCTATAAAAGGATCGGTCCCCAACTCTTTCTCATCATCGCTGTGCCAACCATTAGAGTCTTTGCCGTCACGGTATAAATTAAGCAGCACAGATGTGAATTTTTGATTGCTTATGGCTTCAATATCTTGTTTAATTTTTAATAGCGTTGGGCTCCACTGGTTTGGAAACATTGTAATGTTTGAATAAGTGTAGGGCTTGTTGCTATCTCCATACAAAGCCGTTAGCCTGGGCTGCTTGAAAACCTTGCCAAAGAGTTTTATATCATCTTCTTGCCAAGGGGTTTGTTGTTGTATTTTATCTTGAAGTACTACAGCTTTTGCCTGGGTATAAAAATTTGGATAGTAAATCACTTCTGCATCTTGCATGGGCAAGATAATTTTCTCTAGTCCAGGGTTTTCTTCAAATAAATTCATGGCATTAGGTATTGCGATGCCCAAAACATCATACCAAACTGTAAAGGTATCCTGAGCACAAGAAACCATTTAGGAAGTTGCAAGGAAGCTTCTTTGTTTTGTAGCATATAAATATGCACTGTCAAAAAAACGACTAACTGCCCTATTATGCACCAAACGCCTAAAGTCTGGGTTTGTGGATTGAGTATTAAAAACCCTGCAATCATTTCGGTAATACCAGATAAGAGCACCATAAAACTAGGCGATGGAATATACAAGGGCATGATGCGCTCATATATTTTTGGAGTCCTAAAATGGTTTGCTCCAGCTATTATAAAAAGAAGCCCTAAGAGGTATTGGTGCCATGGTAGCATAAATCTATGTTTTAAGAGTTAAAAATACAATTTAAATAGCACAAATAGCCTTTGGTTTTACAGCCTTATTTGTTTAAAAATACGGGTAAATTTTTTGGGTAATTGTATGGTTTTTGAAATAAGAAGCCCTGTGTGTGGGTGAGTAAACTCTAGAGAGTAGCCGTGGAGGAATAAGCCGTTTCCTTGCCCTGTATGTAAGGGGTTTCCATACTTTATATCTCCCATGATGGGACACTGTATAGCCGCTAAGTGTTTTCTTAGCTGGTGTTTTCTTCCCGTTTCTGGAATAAGCTTAACTAAGTTTAGCGCTTCGTATTTTATAGAGGGCACCGTGGCTATAAGCTCAAAGTGTGAAATACATGATTTCCCTTCCAGAGGGATTTTAATAGTGCCACTAGTTTTTTGTTTCCCTATAGTAATGGCATAATATACCTTATCTATCTTTTTTTCTTGGAAGGCTCTATTAAGCTTCATCACAGATGTAGATGTTTTACCTATGAGTAGACAACCACTTGTTGGGTAATCTAGCCTGTGTATGGGCTCTGGACGTTTTAGGGCATCTTCTTGATTACTTTTTTTAAGTGCCTTTTCAAGTGCATTTGCAATGGTGTATTTTTTGTTACCGCTCACTTCAATCCCCGGAGGTTTATGGATAATGGCTAGATGTTGATCTTCAAAAATAACTTCTAAGGGTAGGGTAATACTAGGTTTGTTTGATGGGGTTTGATCTCTAAAAACTGTAATGGTCTCTCCACCCAAAAGAGGCGTTGCCGTAGTGCTTACCTTATTATTTACGTGTACCAATTTTGCTTTAATGAGTTTGGTAAACGCTTTTCTAGACACCACCAAGGAGAACGTTCCTGCCCTAAGGTCAGAGAGCCTTATTGGCGCTTCAAGGGGCGGTACAATGTAGGTTTCTAGAATATTCAAAGCCAGTAGCTAAAGGAAATTTAATTTAGATATTAAAAGTATAAAAAACCGTCAACAACCTAGTGGTATTGACGGTTTAAAAATGGATGCCAAACAAAGCATTACAATGCTTACTGTTTTAGTAACTGTTTGGTAATTTGCCCAAAGGTACTTTTTATAAACAATAAGTAATTTCCGCTTTGCAAGGCGCCAATATCAATAGTACGCTCTTGGCTTGCAGCTTGCAAATCTTTTGTTATAATAAGCCTTCCAGTGATATCATAAATAGAAACACTCATAAGGTTTATATTTTGAGGGTTATTAATAGTTATCACATCATTGGCTGGGTTTGGATACATTGTAATTGCTCTTAAAGCAGTTGTGTTTTGAGTCCCTAAATTATCAATAACAGTAAGAGTAAACTCACACTCTGCCATAAAACCATTATTATCCTGCGTAGATAAGGAGATTATATGTTCTCCTTGTTCCATAGGTGTTCCTGCAGTAGGGCTTTGATTAAATACGGTGATTAAATCTAAACAGTTATCAGTAACCACTGCCTGTCCAGTTGCAAAGTAATCTGGTAATGGGTATGGACCCTCACTTGTTACTGTTTGATCTTCTGGACATGTAATCTCTGGCGCAATACCGTCTATTACATTTACATAAGCGATACAACTATCTGTACTACCAGCAGCATTAGTGACGGTAAACTCAACTTCTACAGGGGTTCCAATATCTGCACATGAAAAAGTGTCTATATCTATGCTAAATCCGTCAAGGCAACGAACTCCTGTAGATCCTGCGTCAAAGGCGCTTGCAGCCGCGGTAGCTGTTCCGTCCTCACCAAGGGTGACTGTGACGTTTTGACAAACAGCATTAGGAGTAAATATACCCTCAATTACTGTTACAATAGCGCTACAACTGGCTTGGTTTCCGTTTTGGTCTGTCATTGTTAAGGTAACAGTGTTAGGACCTAGGGTAGAACAATCAAAAGTGTTTATATCTATAGTTGTGTTGCTAATAGAACAATTATCTGTACTTCCTGCGTCTATATCTGCAGCAGTTATAATAGCTTGATACTCTTGATCAAGAACTATGGTAATATCTTGGCAAATAGCAGCAGGCGGAGCAGTGTCTAATACAGTAACTGTTGCAAAACATTCTGAGGCCAAACCATTACTATCAAACACAAGTAAGTTAACGATGTTTGACCCAATGTTTGAACAATCAAAAGTAGTAGGGTTTAACTCATAGGTAACCTCCCCACAATTATCTGAGGATCCGTTGTCTATATCTGCACTAGAAATAGTTGCAGTTCCGTCTGGGCCAAGTTCTATGGTAATGTCTTGACAAATTGCTGTGGGCGCTAAGGTGTCTTGTACTAGTACCTCTGCGGTACAAGAATTTGTGTTTCCACTACTATCTGTGACGGTGAGTGTTACTATATTTAGGCCAACATTAGAGCAATCAAAACTTGTTGTGTCTATAGTATATGTTTCTATGCCACAAGCATCTGAGCTACCTGCGTCAATCATATCAGTAGTTATATTTGCAACTCCTGAGGAGCCTAGAGCCACAGTAATGTTTTGACAAATTACCTCAGGGGCAATCGTATCTTCAACGGTAACTATCGCGACACAGCTAGTGATGTTTCCTGCAGCATCTACAACACTCAGTGTTACATTATTTGGACCTATGTTATCACATGTGAAAGTATCAACATCTATTGTGATATCTGGAGTTTCACAAAGTACTACAGTACCGCCATTAATATCTGAAGGTGTAATACTAGCCATACCCATGGCGTCTAATGCAATGGTGATGTCTTGACAAATAGCCTGTGCTGCATTATTATTTACAACCGTTACCACAAAAGAACATTCGCTCAAGTTTCCGCACTCATCTTGTATTTCAAAAGTATTTACGGTATCTCCAATAGGGAACATACTTCCAGAGACCAGGCCACTTGTTTGAGTTATAGTAACACTGCCACATGAGTCTGTACCTTCAATACTATAATCTACCACAGCGCTACATTGGTTTAAATCTGTATCTACTAAAATATCTGCAGGACAGCTAGCCACTGGCGGGGTCTGATCTACAATGGTTATACTTTGGATACATGTTGCAATTGGGTTGTCGCAGGCGTCTTGGGCAGTCCAGGTTCTGGTTATTATTTGAGTAGCACCACAGTTTGCCTCTATAGCGTCACTAAAAGTAATTACAGAGTCTGTACTGCAATTTGAAATTGCGGTTGCCAGGCCTGTGTTAGTGGGAGAAGAATCTTCTCCACAGTTAATAGTAATATCATCTGGGCAGGTAATTACTTGCCCTCCAGTTGTGTTTTCAATAACATTAGGAATGGCAGTACAAGTTGTGATAAGCCCAGTGTCACTTGTTACTTCTATTTCAACATTGGTAAGACCAACATCTACAATGGTAAATGATACCGCCACATTTAGTGGAGTTCCTGCCAGGGTACTATACCCACCACATGCTAGTGTTACACTTTCTAAGAAATCTTGAGCGTTAACAGTTGCATTTTGTGTAATATCTAAAAATACATCTAGAGGTTGAGAGTCAAACTCATAGGTGTACTCAAGCCCCCAAGAGTTTACAACTCCTTGATCTGAACTAAAAGTATCTTCTATAGAAAGTGTCCAGTCACCTTGTGTGAGTTCTCCATTAAATATACTCAGTGGGTTGCTTGGCATGTAATCTACCTCTGGAAATGCATTTCCACCCAAGTTACATGCTAATGCATTAATAGATGCATCATCAAATAGCGTCACAAGGTTGTCACCAGAGCAGCCATCTGCAGCACCATTATAAACAATAGAAGATGCTGCTCCTGCTGGTGAAGTGAGGGTGATAATCATATCCTCTACATAGCTGTGTGAGATATCTAAACGCAAGTTTAAATCTGTAATGGCTACATTTTGGCTAATAGTTATAGTTGTACTAACGGTGTTTAAATCTACTATTACAAGACCTGGTGAGTCTTGAACAGCACCATTTAAAGTTAATAGTCCAGCTCCCTTACATAAAATCTCTGCTGCTTCATCTGTTACCTCAATAGTATCGGTAAGAGTTCCAGGAAGACCTGTACAAAAATCATTAATTGCATATTGTATTGTAACGGCACCACTTCCAGCTATTGAGGGATCAAAGGTGTAGGTTGTTCCATTTCCGTCATCTGTTACTCCCGGGCCGCTATATATTCCGCCTGTTGGTGCGCCTCCGCCAAGGCCAGTTTGCACTCCATCTGCAAGACAAACCTCCTGTAAAGTTTCAAAAGAAGAAAAAGTAGGAGGGAGGTCAAAAGCCTCTGTCCCGTCAGATCTGCTGTTTGTACTTCCTTGATCTGCACTAAATCCTAGTCCTCTTGCCGCAAAGGCTTCCCAAATCTCACATAGGTGAGATCCGCCATAAATTGCTTGATCTGCTGCTATAATAGCATCTCTACCATCTACCATTCCGGGAGAGCAAGGCTGTAGTTTTAATGCTTCTGTTACTAGCACAAGTGCGGTGTTATTTCCTCCTGTGCCGTTGTAGGTGTCTGGGTCAAAACCTTCAGTGTCTATAAGTTTCCAAGTCATATCCCATAACATCGCTGCCCATACAGATCCAACTCCATGAGGTATAGACTCTGTGGTGATGTCACTATAGGTATGAGGATTTACCCCAAAATCTGTACTATAATCATAGGTTCTTATACTTGCTCCATTAGGTCCAGACCCTGTAAGCCAAGTACCTATAGGTCTTGCATCAGGGCCAGCATCTGCTGGTTCTATAGTCATCATAAGGGCGTAGTAATCACTCCAACCCTCACCCATTTGTTCTTCATTACCAAGACAACCAGCTGCGCCGGCTCCTCCTGTTAATCTGTTTGAAATTCCGTGTCCATACTCATGTATAATCACCCCATTGTCTAAATCTCCATCTCTTGAATTACACACATACATTTGCATGGTTGGATTTCCTCCATCTGCAGGAGTACCAAAATTCGCATTACAGGTTCCAGAGCCGTCCTGGGCTTCTGCATTTACGTAATCACTACCTGCTCCGCCATTTCCGTAATTGTTTTCTTGAAAATTACCAGAAGCCTCGTCAAAACCGTATTGGTATACCACATCATGGATAATATTATTCCAGTAAAATAGATTTGTAATTACAGCATCCTCGCTTTGATCTGCATTTGAGTAGGTTTCGTTAATAGGAAAATTAAATGTCAAACCAGCGCCACCATCTGGGCTATACCCTGGATTGTCTCCATCTTCATAGGCGTGGGTGTTGTTTCCTCTTGTAATGGTAAACTCTGCTCCACTAGCTCCATTGGTATCATGCCATCCAAAAGGAGATGCAGTTGCATTATCTGGGTTTGTAACCACAGATCTGCCCCCATAATTTGGAGACTCTACTGGCATTGGGTATACATTATAACTACCTGCCATCAAAGATGTCTCAGCTACGTTGCTTTGAGGTATATACTTGATTGTATTATGTTCTAATTTTGTATTATTTGAGTGATTGTGCGTGTTGTGATCTCCCAAAATATTACACGATACCGTCCAGTTTTCTCGGTGAATAATTTCTCCAGATACTGCATCTACGTAAAAATTCCACCAATCTGCCCCTGTTGTTTCTTTTATTGAAAGTTCCCAGGTTATTCTAGTTCCAGTTTTCTTTGAGTAATAGTATAGTAATTTTGCTGGAATATCTCTTTCTGAAATAGCAGCTTTATTAAAAAGTGTTTTTTTGCTCGCCCCACCCTCATAGGTAATTTGTTGAAGACCATTTATTGAATAATTCATACTACTGGCAACAGCATATATGGCATCAGATGCAGATAGACTAGCGCTGTTAGAGTTTATAGTGCTGGAAAGTGTTTTTATAAAATTGTTGTGGGTAACAATTGTTTTTCCAGAGGAATCTGTATGTAAACTAGACTCTGTACCATACACTCCAATACCATTAATAGCTTGTCTTAGGTAAGTATGTTTTATACCACTAACACTACTAGTGTGTTGGTGAGTAATAGTGATGGCATTGCTTTTTTGATTAACAAGCGTTTCCAAAGAAATACCAGAGCGTTCTTGTTGTTTGTTACTATCCTGTTTTTGTGCATTAAGGCTTACACAAAATAATACTACTAGAACTTGAATGATTTGCTTTATTTTCATAATCAGATAGGGTTATCTTATTGATACTTAGCGAAAATAAAAAGAATAAAGCACTAAACCAATTTAATGATGTCATATAAATGGCTGTTTTGTTTTAGAAATATCACAATTTTCTCAGTATTACAACAAAAGTATTTTTCTAAGATTCTAATCTTTAAAAATTAAGACATAAAAAAACCCGAAGCCTAGCTTCGGGTCTTAAATACTTATAGTTTGTTACAAATTAAAACTTGTAAACCATTCCAAAGTTGATATCAGATAAATCTAAGTTTAATCCGAATCCAGTTACTGCCTCAGCACCTTCTACATCAACTTCTGAGCTAGTGTAAGAAAGAGCAGCGATGTTAGCAACTAATCCCCAAGAATCTGCAATCCAGTAGTTAAATCCTGGAGATACTGCAAATGATAATGTATTTACATCAACATCACCTACAGAATCAGTTCTGTAACCTAGTCCTGCACTTACATTCATAGAAAACTTGCTTGTTGGAGCCATAAAATATGTAGCACCTACACCAAATCCAGTTGAAGACATGTCAGTATCAGAACCATCATCCATGCTTCCAAAAGATAAAGATGCATTAATAGCTAGGTTGTCAGTCATCATATATCCAATAGTTGGAGATACTTCAAAAGAACTTGTGTCAACATCTCCAGCAGAAGCACTGTTAAAACCTACAGTACCTGTCATGTAAATGTCAGATTTTGCAAATCCACTAGAATCTTCATCTTGTGCATTTACACTTGTCATTGCGAACGCTGCAAATGCAGCAAATAGTAATACTTTTTTCATAATATTAAAGTTTGGTTAATTAATATGGGTCAAATCTAACAACTTTATTCTAAAAAACAAGCTTTTAATCGATGTTTTTAGACGTTTTGCCGTATAACGGGGCCTCACATGGCTATATTTTTTAAAAATAAGTGCTTTTTGTTATGCTTTTTAACCCATTTTATTGCTTTTTATATGATAAATCATTAAAAAACCCCATGTATTTTTGATACATAGGGTTTAAAATCAATAAAAAACGAGATTTATTTAATCATTTCATAGCTTCTGTTTATAAAGGCGGTCATGTCTTCACCTTTTAAGAGTCCTTTACTTAGTTTGGCTAAATCTAATGCTTGATTCACCAGGCGCTCTTTTTTCTTAGCAGTCTTGGTATTTAAAATCTCCGTTACCAATTCATGATTAGTGTTTACAATTAGATTATACATATCTGGCATATTACCCATACCAAACATGCCGCCACCGCCACCATTTTGTTGCATCTCTTTCATGCGGCGCATAAATTCTGGTTCTGTAATAATAAAAGGATTAGACTTGCTGTCCATGGCTTCAAGCTGCACAGAGAATTTCTCTGCAGGGATCGTCTGGGTTAAAAAGGTTTTTAGGGTTTCCTTTTCCTGGTCAGAAAGTTTAGAGATAGCCTCTTCATCCTTTTTAATAAGATTATCGATATGATCACCATCTACTCGTGCAAATGAAATTTTCTCTTGAGAGGTTTCCATTTTCTGGATAAGGTGAGATATAATAGGAGAGTCTAAAAGTAGTACCTCATAGCCCTTATCTTTTGCAGCAGCAATATAAGAGTGTTGTTCTTCTTTGTTACTTGCGTACAAGAGTACTAGCTTATCATCTTTGTCTGTTTGGGCTGCAGCTAGTTTTTCTTTAAGTTCTGCAAAGGTATGATAGTTTCCATCTACCGTTGGGTACAACATAAAGTCTTGGGCTTTATCAAAGAATTTATCTTCGGTAAGCATTCCGTACTCAATCACTATTTTAATATCATCCCACTTTGCATTAAATTCTTCTCTATTTTCTTTGAAAAGACTTTTTAGCTTATCTCCAACCTTACGTGTTATGTAACTTGAAATTTTCTTTACGGCACCATCTGCTTGCAAATAACTACGCGATACATTTAAAGGAATGTCTGGTGAGTCTATCACCCCACGAAGCATGGTTAAAAATTCTGGCACAATACCCTCTACATTATCTGTAACAAATACCTGGTTTTGGTATAGCTGTATTTTATCCTTCTGGATTTGCATGTCCTTATTCATCTTCGGGAAATACAAGATTCCTGTAAGGTTAAAAGGATAGTCTACGTTTAAGTGTATATTAAAGAGTGGTTCCTCAAATTGCATAGGATACAGCTCTTTGTAAAAACTAGAATAGTCCTGGTCCTTTAACTCACTTGGTTGCTTGGTCCAAGCTGGGCTAGGATTATTGATGATGTTATCTACCTCTTTGGTAGGTGCAGCATCTTCTTCTTTAGCCCCTTCTGGCTTTGGAAGTGTTTCTGTCTTCATTCCAAATTTAATTGGAATAGGCATAAACTTATTATACTTAGTTAAAAGCTCAGTTATTTTACCTTCTTCTAGAAATGCTACTTCTTCCTCGCTGATGTGAAGAATAATCTCAGTACCTCTGTCTGTTTTTGTTCCTTCAACCAAAGTGTAGTTTGGAGACCCATCACAACTCCAATGTGCTGCTGGTTCATCCTTGTAACTCTTTGTGATAATCTCTACGTTATCTGCTACCATAAAGGCAGAATAGAAACCAAGACCAAAATGGCCTATGATACCTGCATCTTCTCCTTTTTTGTCTTTGTACTTTTCTATAAACTCTTCTGCCCCAGAGAATGCAATTTGATTGATGTATTTCTCAACCTCATCTTTTGTCATTCCAACACCTTGATCGGTGATGTGCAATTTTTTACCTTCCTTATCTACTTTGATTTCAATAAAAGGATTGCCGTATTCTATTTTAGCTTCTCCAATATTGGTTAGGTGTTTTAGTTTTAATGTTGCATCTGTAGCATTACTTACTAGCTCACGTAAAAAGATTTCGTGATCACTGTATAAAAACTTTTTGATAAGCGGGAAAATATTTTCTACCGATACATTGATAGTTCCTGTACTCATGTTGATATAATTTATTGAATTATGATTTAATTTCTTCG
>CBFHMO010000021.1:0-20592 GCA_965656925.1 Patiriisocius sp. | reverse complement strand
ATGACTTTACGTTGCTAATTTAAAACCTTAGCTTGCTAAGTGTATTACCTCCAATGCTGCCCGCTCTCCGGCAATCATTGCGGCGTTTAAAGAACCGTTTAACTGCGTGTCTCCAGCTAGAAATATAGTTTCTGTAAGCCTTGTCTCAGAGGGTAGCATCTCATACTGTATGTCTTTTAAATTTGGCAAAGCCATTGGTATGTTATAGTGTTTTATAAAGGTGCAAGAATCTATATTGCATAACTCTTTCAACTCTTTTTGAACCCCTGTTACTAGCTCCTTATTTGTTAGGTTTTGATTGTCTACAACAGTAACAGAAAGAAGTTCTTTTTTGCTTGTTGTGCTTGTTTTTAAACTTGTATGATAAAAAATATTGTTTATCAGTGCCCCAGGCGCTGCTATAAGACCAATTAATGGTTTTTTAATTTCTCTTTTTGATACCTCAAAATAAAGAGTGTCACAAGATTTCCAGAGTGTAGTTTGGTTTTTTAAATTTGAAACTAGCCCACTGGCCTGTGTCGCAATAATTGTAAAGTTGCTTTTTATGGTTTCTCCAGATTCAAGTTTGATGCTTCCGTTTTCAACACTTTTTACTTTCGTATTTAGGATGCAGGTTGTGGTTTTTAATTTCTCAAACAATTGTTTTGGTATGGCCTCAATACCATGCTTTGGGAGGGCTGCATTACCTTCTCCAAACATTTTGTAAACAAATTCAAACATTCTACTTGATGTTTCTAATTTATTTTCAAGAAAAATTCCGCTAAAAAAAGGGGTGAAAAAACCTGTAATTATTGCACTAGAAAACCCAAGATCTTTAAGATAGGATAGTGTTGTTTGTTCTTTTTCAGCAAATATTTTTTGAATTGATTTTTTCTTTAACCTTCTATTTAAAGCTAGTATTTTAAGTTTGTCATTAACCGTTCCAATTCCAGAGAGTAGGGTAGGTAGTAAAAGGGATAGGTTTCTTGAAGGGTCTCCAATAATTTTTTGTCTCCCATTTTTAAATATAGCAGATCCAGGTAAAAACTCTTGTAATGCTAGGGCGTCAAAATCTAGGTATTTTTTTGCGGCCGGGTAGGCAGTTAATAAGACCTGGAATCCGTGATCTAAGTTATACCCCATTATACTATCTGTTTTAACCCTACCACCAAGCCTGTCTGAGGCTTCTATTATTGTTGGTCGTAGGCCATACTGTTCTAGAACGGTAGCAGCAATTAACCCACTAATTCCTCCACCTATGATATGTATGGCTGGTGTTGTTTGCTTCATGGTTTGCTGATAAGTGGTTTGTGAGAATCTAAAAAGCAAAAATATTGTTTTATTGAGTGTAAAAAAACAATGTTTAACGTTTTGTAAGGAATATTAATTGAATATTACAGATACATTTACCATATTAAAATTTGTATCAAAATGAATAAAATAGCTATCGTACGTTGTGAGCACTTTAATGCAGCACACCGCTTACACAACAAAAATTGGAGTGATCAAAAAAACAAAGATGTTTTTGGAAAGTGTAACAATCCAAACTATCATGGGCACAATTATGACTTAGAGGTAAAAGTAATTGGACATTGTGATCCAGAAACTGGCTATGTTATAGACACAAAAATATTGTCTGACCTTATAAAAAAGTATGTACTAGATAGGTATGATCATAAAAACTTAAATCTAGACACACAAGAGTTTCAGGATCTAAACCCAACGGCAGAAAATATTGCTATTTCAATTTACAACTTGCTTAAACCCAAATTAGAAGCTAATTTGGAACTGAAAATCAAGCTGTATGAAACCCCAAGAAACTTTGTTGAGTATCCTTACTAACAAAAATCAGTTTTTATTTTTTTTAAAATTAGCACTATGAATTTAGACATACCAAATAAATCCCACCTCTCTTCAAAAGATACATCTGCACCCTCTATCTACGATATAGCAATTGATACCATAGATGGTAAGGCTATTGATTTTTCTTCTTTTAAAGGGAAAAAGATACTTTTTGTGAATGTTGCCTCAAAATGCGGCTTTACCAAACAGTATAAAGATTTACAAAAATTAAGTAATAGCTATAAAGACTCATTAATTGTAATTGGAGTACCATGTAATCAATTCGGGAAACAGGAGCCTGGTAATGCTGCTGAAATACAAAGCTTTTGCCAAGTCAATTATGGGGTAACATTTTTAATTACAGAAAAAATTGATGTAAAAGGAATTAACCAACACCCATTATACACTTTTCTTACCTGTGAAACCTTAAACGGTAAAAGAGATTCTACCGTAAAATGGAATTTCCAAAAGTACATTGTTAACGAAAATGGATCATTAATAGACCACTATTATTCTATCACAAGCCCGCTTAGTAAAAAAATAACCAAGCATTTGTAATATAAATTATCCTAAGGCATCTAGATATAACTTTGCATTATCTTGATGGGCTTGCTGTTTTTCTGAGGGCATTTTATCATACATTCGCACTAGCATTCCAAGGCGTGGGTTTGACAAGAAAAATGCTCTGTGGGTGTGCATAAATCTCCAAAATAGTCCATCCCAGGTGGCTTGCCAATCTCCTTTTTTATAATTACTCATTTTAATGATATAATTACTACCACTTATGTAGGGCTTTGTTGCCATTAGTCCTCCATCTGCGTATTGACTCATACCATAGACGTTGGTCACCATTACCCAGTCATAGGAGTCAATAAATAGTTCCATAAACCAGCGGTATACCTCATCTGGATCAAACTCACATAACATCATAAAGTTACCTAAAATCATTAGACGTTCTATGTGGTTGCAATAGCCTGTCTCTAGTATTTTTTTTATGGTTTGGTCTATGGGAAGGATGCCCGTTGTACCATCATAGAAAGAGGCAGGTATTTTCTTAGTAAATTTCCAATAATTGGTGGTGCGTTCCTGGCTTCCTCTAGATTCATAAATACCACGTATAAATTCTCTCCAACCAATAATTTGCCGCACAAATCCCTCTGTAGAGTTTATGGGCACGTTATTTTTTTTGGTAAAATCTAAACAGGCATCAATAATTTCTTTGGGTGTAATTAAACCCACATTTAGCATTGGTGTTAACACGCTATGATTTAAAATAGAGTTTTCTGCAACTATTGCATCTTCATATACCCCAAATTCCATAAAACGTTGTTCGAAAAATTGGTGTAACCAAGCCTCTGTGTCTTCAAAACTAGTAGGGTATAAGCTATAGGAAGTAAGACTGCCTAAATGATCTGCGAAATGAGTGTTTACATACTGTGTTGCCTCTATATTGTAAGAATCTACATCTGGAAATGAAATGGTAGGCGGCACTTTTTTTGCAGGATACTTTTTTCTATTTTCTGTATCAAAGGTCCATTTTCCTCCTGTAGGCTTACCCTCTGGATCCATTAATATGTTTCGCTTTTTCCGTTGCTCTTTGTAAAAAGTTGTTTGATGGTATTTCTTTTTATCTTTTCCAAAAAAGGGATGCAAGTTTTCTTTTGTGTTTAAAAAAAGTGGGTTTTCTAATGCTTTTAAGGAAATACCTAAAGGTTTCATCCTCTTCAGTAAATACGTTTACATCATATGTAGGGTCTATATAGTTTATGTGGCTAATGCCTTGATTTTTTAATGCCGGAAGTAGCTCTCTTATATCTGAAATTTTTTGGGTAGCCTCCACGTAGGTAACCTCCCTGTTTTTTTGCTGGGTAAGAAAATCTGCATACCGCTTCATGGTAGCTCTATGATAGGCTATTTTTTGTTTATGAAAAGGATATTGTTTAAAAAACAAATATTCTTCAACTAGATAAATGGGGGCATCTATATCAAAAAGGGGAGATGCCTTAAATAGTTGGTGCGGAAATATAAGATGGATCTGTTTCATTTGTTTGAGCTGCAACGTTTACTGCAATATTTAACGTGTTCCCAGTTTTTCTCCCATTTTTTACGCCAAGTAAAGGGAAGCTTGCACACTGTGCATATTTTTTGAGGGAGATGTTGTTTTTTCATTTTTAAAATTCAGGTAATTCTTCTATTCTGGCATACGGAAATTCTGCTATTTTTTTCAATTCATAATAGCTGTTTAGACCAGAAATACCAACACTATTGCTAGCCTGCAGGTCTATATCATCATTAACCATTGCGCTATTATCGATAATTAGTTTTTGTATTTCTCCAATTACCATTACCGTATCATTGTGTTTAATTTCTAATGTTTCAATAAACTGCATCCCCATTTTAAAGGTACTTTGCTTTACAAAAGGAGCTAAGATATCTCTTTGGTATTCTTGGCTAAGCCCACAGCGCTCAAATTCTGATTCTTCTGGTGTAAATTTGGCTGAGGTATAGTGTGCATTTTTCACAAAACTAGGATGTATATGATTTATAGTATAAGATCCATTTTCTTCAATGTTTCTCAGCGTGTGTCCAACTTCTGGGGTTTGAGGTCTTGAAATAAACCCAAGTAAGGCTGGATTGCTTCCCAGATGCACCACCGAGCTGAAGATGGCTAGATTTGTTATTTTAGAATTACTGATGCTTCCTATAAGATTTGCAGGTTTTATACCGGTAACAGCATTAATTATTTTTAACCTACTAATGCGGTCTAATTGCTCAATATCTTTTTTAGTGTAGATCATTGTGTTTCTTATTTACGTGAGTGTCTAACAAGCGTTTTTTTTCTTTTTGTACTGCAGGGTGTTTTTTATGGCCCCATATTTTATCTCTTGCCGTAGCTGCGCTTTGTTGCAAATCTACAACAGGATAAGGGTACTGCTCACCAATATACACATTACAAAAGGTTTGCTCCATGGAAGACATTTTCCAGGGCTCATGTATAAACGCAAGAGGAACATTTGCAAGTTCTGGAATCCATTTTTTTATAAAGATACCTTCAGGATCATGTTCTTGAGAGTTTTTAACAGGATTATACAACCTTACGGTGTTAATACCTGTAGTGCCCGCCTGCATCTGGAATTGTGGATAATGAATACCTGGCTCGTAGTCTAAAAATTGTCTAGCTAGGTGGTAGGTACCTTCTCTCCAGTCTTGGTCTAGATTCATGGTTAAAAAAGAGACTACCATGGCGCGCATTCTAAAATTAATCCAACCAGTTTGTTCTACCGCTCGCATACATGCATCTATTAAAGGAATTCCTGTAGTTCCTGTTTTCCATGCTTTTAGGAAAGCTTCATTTTTTGTGTGCTGCAAAAGCTCATAACCGCTATTTATACAATGGGTTTCATAACTGCAATCTACCTCAAATTTTTGTATGAAATGGCAATGCCAATGCAACCTTGTGAGCATGGCAGAAAATGCTTTGCTGTTTTTTGTGCCAGATGGGTGAGTGCCTATGTATTGAAATGCTTGTTTTACACTCATGTTTCCCCAAGCCAAATAGGGAGATAGTCTACTGCAGCTTAGCCTGCTTTGTGCAGGTTTTGAAATATGCTTTTGGTAATTAAACCCTCTGTTTTCGGCGAATGATTTTATATAACGCCATGCATTACCCTCTCCAGCCGGTTGGTAGTATTTTGAGTAGTCTTTAAGTTTTACTTTTAATTTTTCAGGCAGTAAAAAAGGATGCGTTAAAGGGGTTTGTGTGGTAACAGAAAAATTGTTTTGTAGTACCGGTGTGTGCATTTTTGCTTGCCACTGCTTGCTCCAATCTATTCTGTTTTTAATCCCTCTTAAAATGCCATCACGTTGAAATTCTTCCCAACAAATATGATTTGTTTTTGCAAACCCAGCCACTTGCTTATCGCGATCCCAGGTTAGTTTTGTGCCGCTTTCTCTGTAGCTAAAAATGTGTTGTATATTAAAATTGTTGCTCAGGTATTCAAAAATAGAAAGGGCACTCCCATAGAAAACATCTACAGCTCTATTAAAAGGGGCTAGAGTTTTATTTATGGCCTTTATTGAGTGGTATATAAACTGCAGATGACGCTCACTGGTATCTGGGTAGGTTATTATACTAGGCTCAAAAAAATAAACAATACGGTAATCTATACCTGCATTTTCTGCACGAGAAAACCCTTGATGATCTTGGGTTCTAAGATCACGTTTAAGCCATACAATATTGATTGGCTTTGTACTCAATAGATAATTTGTTTTTTACATTTTTTCCAGAAACCAAAAAATGAAGGGAAATATCCCTGGACATCAAACATCCATTCTCTAGGATCTTGTGTTCCCTTATAATGCTTGTTTAAGGGATGTTCTTTAAAAAACGTATTGCTAACACCATACTGCTGTTGCAAACTAGAAAACTCACCTACATATATTTGAATATTGGGTATGTTTTGCTGGGCTAGGTCAATAATAAAATCTATAGTTTTTTGTGACACAGGGTAGGAGTCAAAACAAGAAGGCTCTAAAAGTAAAATTCTATTTGCTGTAATTTCTTGTTTCCAGAGAGGATCTAAATTATACATGTTATATATACAGCTGGGCAATGAGTTGTCTATAGAAATTGTTTTTTTATCTGGGAGGGGTGTTTTTAATACAAAGGGGCTTGTTTGTTTTAAAACATCTGGAATATCCATGTCTGTAAAACCCTCATAGGGTATGTCTAGAAAAGTGCCTTTTTGATTGGTAAAACAATAGGTGTTAATGTTTTCTTGATTGGCTACATATTTTTTGTTTGCATTGGCTCCTGCAACCCATTGCCAACTCAGTGCATTACTTGCCCAATCTGCATCTAGTAGGTGGTAATACATCCATTTTGCAGGTGATTTCCAATGGCTACGACCCATATTACACGAAATGGCAGCGATATACATTCTTAGGTGGTTGTGCAGGTAACCTGTTTTGTAAAACGCTTCTATGGCTTTATCTACGGCATTAATACCTGTGGTAGCCTCCAGGATTGCTTTTGGTACTTCTGTATTTGAAACAGGTGCTTGAATATGCTTTATGTCTTGATTTATGGCATCTGCTTTGGCAATCCATACTTGCTGCCAGTAGTCTCTCCAGGCTAGTTCTTGGATAAACTTTTCTGCCTGTAGGGGGTGATGTCCTTTTTTTAAAATTTCAGTGAAAATAAATTTTGTAGAAATAACACCTCGAGAGATATAGGGAGACAAATAGGATACAGCGCCATCTATATAATTTCTAGAAGCTCTGTATTTTAGAGGGTCTATGACATCAATACGCTGGAGTATTTCTTTATAAGATGTTGGAAAGGCAGGCTCTTTATATTTGGCTAAATTCATTTAACGCTTGCTTATCTTATTTCCAGAAATGGCTTTTTGTCTTGAGCATTTAAAGCGCGTGATGTCTTGGTTTCTTTTTTTAAGATGTTTTTGACTCACACCGCTATTTACACGTTTTCGCCAACGCTTAAAACTAGATTCTTTAAGATTTCCGCGCATTACTTTTATGACCTCTTTTTCTGGAAGCCCAAACTGAAACAAAATAGCTTCAAAGGGTGTGCGGTCTTCCCAGGCCATTTCAATGATACGGTCTAGTTCTCTTTCGGTAAAAGTATCGCTGGCTGTAGCCATATTTATGAAGGTGTTTTTGCTAATGATTCTAGCTTTTTCATTACCTGTTCTGCCTCATAGGCTTTTTGGTCACTGGCCTTTCTGTTTGTTTTAGAAAGATCAAAAGACTCTTTGGTGAGTTTTTGATAAGCAGCCTCCAGGGTCTGTTTTTCTGATTTTTTTTTAAATAGCCCGAACATATATTTAATTTTAATGACCCTTAGTTGGGTCAACGTTATATGGTAAAAATAAATAATGTTTCATGGTTTAATGTTAAAGTTAAACAAAAATAGCAAGCCATTTACATTTATTCGTATCCTAATAATTTTACATAAAAGTATTGAATATTATATTTTAGTAGTGTTTTATTTTTAATTGTTTAAATTACACCCTTAATTAACAAACACTTTACATTATGAAAAAAAGTTTACTTTTTATTGCCCTTTTTGCATGTGCAACTATGGTTAATGCTCAGGATTATCTAGATATTCTCAAAGTCTCACACTCGCAGGCCACCCTTGGAAATGTTACTGATTCATTGGAAACAGATGTTAGCAACACCAACATTGAGCTTTATTTACCTATTCCTATTACATCAAAAGCTGTAATTCTAGCAGGTTTTACCTATGAAAACACAGGCCTAGGTGAAATGTTTTTTAATTTTGGTGAATCGCAATATGATTTTGTGAATGGAAGCAAGAGTTTAATAATGACAAGACTCAATCTAGGTATGAAGATAAAACATGGTAATAAGTGGAGTGGTACGTATGTGGCGCTTCCAAAACTAGCCTCAGATTTTAGTAATCTTGGATCAGATGATTTCCAGATAGGTGGTCTTGCCTTGTTAGAAAAAAAATATTCTAGTAGAAAGGTTCTCAAATTTGGAGCCTACGTATCATCAGAGAATTTTGGTACTACCGTTACACCAATAATAGGGCTTTGGTACAAATCAAAAAATAGTAAATTTTACGTAAATGCCACTCTGCCAATTCGCGCAGATGCAAACTACTCTTTAACAGATGCTTTTAGCCTTGGAGCTAACTTGTTGTCTTCAGTTAAATCGTATAACCTTTCTAATGAAAGAAATTCTGACTATTATGTTCAAGAAGAGTCAATTCGTCTTTCTGCTTTTGCAGCCTACGGATTTTTAAATGATATGTTTATTGTACGTGCAAGAGTTGGTCTAGACACCACAGATTATGCTCTTTATGATAAAGATGCCGCAAGTGTTGTACAAGTACTTACAAAACAAATAGGTAACAGAACAGACGCAGATAGAAGAAACTCAGAGTTTTCTGCAGCACCTTTCGTAGGTCTTGACCTAATGTTTAGAGTTGGATTGTAAAACATATTTTAATTTCATCTTAGCCTAGGGTTGAGGTGTGTTTTAAAATGTATCTTATAATAAAATCCCGCACCCTTTATGGATGCGGGATTTTTTTGCTTGCAAAAGTGGCTTTTTTTTACCAATGTAAAAGATTATTGAACAAGTACTTTTAAAACCTGATGGCTAGCATCCTGAGATTTTAAAACAATTAGATACATCGCCGGTTTATAACCTGAAAGGTTTAGAGACACTGTATTTTGATTGTTTAAATTAATATGTTGTAATAGTTGTCCATTTAGGTTATAGACATTTAATGTGATAAATGGCTCGATATTAATAACAGAAAATTCATTTATAACTAAGCCGTTTATAATTTTACTGTTATTTATGGTTGGTTGAAATAGCGGTTTGTCTAAAATAATATCTTCACAATCTTCTATAATATCTAGATCTGCATAAAAAGAGACTCCGTCTTTAAACATGCAGGCTACTCTTCCCGCTGAATTAACATTAGGGTCTCCCCCCGGGGCGTTTATTAACGATAGTGACCCAACACCCTCTACCCAAACTGCATCGTTTTCACTGATTGTATTAGAGGCAGCTGGAGATAAATAAAAATGACGATAAAGGTTGGAGTCAACCAGAGGCAGAAGTGTTATTGAATCTACTTTATAATATCCAGCATCTTCTATAAAAGGAGAAGCAGGGTTTTTAATGTCTATTGAGTCACCTACTTCAAGGGAGAAGTCATAAAGAAGATAATCTCTTGTACCATTGGGTAGTATCGTTTTTAAGTATACTTTTTTTTCAGTAACATCTTCTCTGAGTAAAAAACCTCTTGATATGTAATGGTATCCATCGAGTACTTTATAATTCATTGCATCTACGATGGTATCTCCATTTGTATAATATATGTCTGTAGAACAGCCGCTAAAACAATACCGCACACTCCATTGGTTGTATGTATCTAATAATGGCTTGTATTCTTGACAATGGGCAAGATTAGATAAAAACAGCAACAGTATGCAGAGTGATTTTTTCATATAATTAGTAAATGTATCGAATGTTTATGTTGTTTGAAGTGAAAGTGAAATAAAATATGTTACTCAGGTGCTAAAAGCCCTAGAGTAAATAGCTTGGTATTAAATAATGTAAATAAATACACACGCAATAATTGAACTAATTGCCCCAATAATTTGATATTTAGAGAGGTGTTCTTTAAATACAATAACTGATAAAAACATGCCGCCAATAGGATGAAAACTGGAGATTAGATTTACTTTGTACACCTCTAAAATAGTGTAACTGTAAAAAAATAAGATCACTGCTGTGGTCGATAATAAAATCAAAGAAATTATTTTTATATCATAATATATCTTTAAATCAATTTTCATCTTTTTTGTGTAAAATCCAATGTAAAAAAATAAAATTAATATGGTCACTTCTTGAATAAATATAGTTGTTTGATAACCAATTTTTTCAATGGGTATTCCCGCCAAAGGGTATGCAATACCAAAACATAAACAGGCCAATAGGCCATATTTAATTCCTTTTCTTAGCTTGAAATTAAATCCATTAAAACAAATAATGGTAAATATGGATAGTCCTATTTGTATACAGTAGTATTTCCATTGGATAACCTCTTTAAAAAGTATAAAGGACACTATTTGAGAAATTAATAGTGTAAATATGTTTAAAAAAATTACATTGGTTGTTGTTTCCGTTTTAAAGGCTTTCACTAAGAAATAAAGTCCTACACCAGCTATCAATCCACTCAATAGGGCCAAACCCATCATTGGTATATTAATTTGGAAAATTGGAGCACTACTAATAAAGTACATACCTAATAACAGGGTTGTTAAAAGTGTTCTGTGAAGCAAAATCTTTACATGCCCATGAATAAGGATACAGGGCCTCCAAAGCGCATCTGTAATTCCCATAAAAAATACGCCTAGAATTGCTGTTATCATGATTTAAAATAGTTGTTTATATATGCTACATTGAAAAAAGAAGGGTAGTAGTTCTTGGCACCTTCTGTATATTTGTTTTTGTAAAAATTCTTGTTTGTTTTTGAGGTATGGTATTTAAGAATATAAACGTATTGCAGCATTAAAGTTTCATAGTTTCTGGGGAAATTATCAAATGACACTGATTTTTGCCACAAATGTAAACTCTTAAAATCTTGCTGGAACATAAACAACAGCATAACCATTAGGCCGTATAGTTCATAATGCTCAAATTTATAATAGTTAGTGTAGTTTGTTTTGATTTTAAATTTTTCTGAAATCCAAGTCATCACTTCAAAATTTCTTGTAATTATAGCTGTGGTCATTAATTCAAAATAATAATCAATGTCGGTTTCGGTTTCGTTATTAGTAGGTATTTGGTGCTGGTAGTTTTTCATTATTTTAGACAAGTCTTTTGTCTCATAAAATAATTCTTGAGAAATAATTCTACCCTTTAGTATAGGGTGAAAACTTGAATCTTGTACTAGTTTAAAAAAATGTTTTGGGCTTTCTTTGTTAAGATACATTTTCAAATTTAAAACACCCCTGCAAAATTGTTTGATATCTTTTCTTTTTGTGTGTTTTTCAATAATTTTCAGCCAATTTCCATAATAGCTATTAAGATGTTTATAGTCTACATAAATGGTAAGAATTAAATCTAAAAAGTTATCATTCAACACTAATTTTTGTAGCTCCTCAGATTCTGAATCAAATGTTTTTAAAAGGTTACCAGTACAGATGCCAAAATAGGCTATATCATCAAAATTAAAATGATCAAATGTCATTTTTTTTAAACTAAATATTTGAACTAAAAGATCGTAGTTTTTAACCAACATCAACTCTCTAACTATTTGAGTTAACTTTAGGGTAAAATCTCTTTTTGTGTGCAGGTTTTCTTCAATAAATAGTAGCAGTTCTTTTTCAGAATCTTGCATTAATGATGCCAGTTTAAACTCTTGTTCCCATCGGTTTTTTAAGTCAAAATTTCTTGTAAAATCTGTGTAGTTCAAAAACCCATTAAAAAGGGCCAAAGTATCTAGGGTGTGGTTACTTGGTTTAACTGTTTTAACTATTCCAAAGAATCTTCGCAGGGTATTATAACTTAAGGAGATGCCTGTTTCAATACAAATAATTTCGCTCAACCTTATCGAGGAGTTGTAATTGTCAATTTTAAAGCCTGCTTTTTTTTGTGTCCTTGTTTTTAGAATCGCTATCATTTTATAAATGTACAAAAGCTGTACAATTATTACCGTTTTTACACTGCATATTTGCTTAGTAATTTGTTTTTAGTTTGAATATTTTGTTTTACCAACCATTTTAAAATTATATATGAATACTCTAGTCTTTATTGTTTTACTCTCTGTAATACTTGTATTATTTTTCATTTCTGAAAAGTATCCAAATTAGAAACTATTTTTCTTCGGATACTTATCATAGTATTAGGGGATATACATTTCACTAATTTTGTAGTGGTTTACCATCTTTAGGAGCATATCGTTTTTTTGAAATTAAATTTTTAAAAAAAAGATTAAAGAGGTACAAAAAAGAAAAAAGCATCTCATATGAGATGCTTTTTTTGCGGAGAGTAAGGGATTCGAACCCCTGGAGGTGTGACCCTCAACAGTTTTCAAGACTGCCGCATTCGACCACTCTGCCAACTCTCCAAAGTGTTTATTTAGGCTATACACCTAAACGCGGCTGCAAATATAGCAAGCTTTTTAATAGTAAGCAATCTTTAGTTTTAAAATTTCAAAAAATTGTACTGCACATTTTTTAAAAACCTCACTACCTTTGTATTATGGAACATTGGTACTATTATCCCATACTAATTGTTGTGGGTTTTGTTGTAGGTTTTATTAATACTGTTGCAGGTGGAGGTTCTTTACTTTCCTTGCCTGTACTCATATTTATGGGCTTACCTCCAACACTTGCCAATGGTACCAATAGGGTGGCAATTATCATACAAACCGCTCTGGCCACAGCGGGCTTTAAAAGTAAAGGTGTTAGCACGTTCCCTTTTAATATATACCTTGGTATTGCAGCTTTTTTTGGAAGCCTTTTGGGAGCTAAAATTGCCGTAGATATCGATGAGGCAATCTTCAATAAGGTGCTTGCCCTTATTATGGCCGCGGTTATTTTAATCATTATTTTTAAACCAAAAACCAATTTAACTAATTTACAAGAACGTCTTACCGGGAAATATCTCTGGCTAGGTATTATTGTTTTTTTCTTTTTAGGAATTTACGGAGGGTTTATAAATGCTGGTATAGGTTTTTTAATCATTTTGTACTTGCATTACACTCATTACATGAGCTTGGTTAGGGTGAATGCCACCAAGGTATTTGTAGTGTTTATTTACACCCTTGGCGCATTGGCCGTATTTATTTTGAATGATAAAGTAGATTTTAAAATAGGGCTTATTTTGGCAATCGGAAATGCTGCTGGTGCCTGGGTATCTAGTAGGCTTTCGGTTAAAAAAGGGGATGGGTTTATCCGGGGTTTTTTAATAGTCATGGTAAGTATTATGGCTATTAAACTTTGGTTTTTTTAAGCTATATTTCCTCTTTATGATGAATTTAGCTCATTTTATAATAGTATTTTTATACTCATACATTTAGTATCCCCAAGACTTTTTACACCTCTTTTACTATGAATACACGACAACAACAATTGCAAGGCTTTGATAGATTACTGACCATTATGGAGCAGTTAAGAGCACAGTGCCCCTGGGATAAAAAACAGACCATGGAGAGTTTACGCCATCTCACTATAGAAGAAACCTATGAACTTGGAGATGCTATTTTAGAAAATGATTTAGAAGAAGTAAAAGGGGAGTTGGGAGATCTTTTGTTACATATTGTGTTTTATGCAAAAATTGCTAGTGAAACAGATGCCTTTGATATTGCAGATGTAACCAATCAAATTTGCGATAAGTTAATCTCAAGACATCCTCATATCTATGCAGATGTTACGGTAACAGATGAGAAACAGGTAAAACAAAACTGGGAAAATTTAAAGCTAAAAGAAGGAAAGACAAGCGTTTTGCAAGGAGTGCCAAAATCACTGCCTGCACTGGTCAAAGCAAATAGAATTCAAGACAAAGTAGCAGGAGTTGGTTTTGATTGGGAACGTCCAGAACAGGTGTTTGAAAAACTGCAAGAAGAGCTTGCAGAGTTAAAAGTTGAGGTAGCTGCCAAAAACCAGCAAAAGATGGAAGCTGAGTTTGGTGATGTGCTCTTTTCAATGATTAATTATGCTCGTTTTTTAAACATAGATCCAGAAAATGCCCTTGAGCGCACCAATAAAAAATTCATCAAACGGTTTCAATATCTAGAGAAAAAGGCTAGCCAGCAAGGTAAAGCCCTAAAAGACATGACCTTATCCCAGATGGATGTGTATTGGGAGCAGGCTAAGTCTCTTTAAAAAAACTTCTCTAGATTGTGCTCTTTAAGTAGTATTTTTAAAACTTAAATCAAGACACTTCACTGGTGTTAAATTAAATATAGAATTCTTAGCCCATGAAAATAGCTATTGTTTGTTATCCAACCTTTGGAGGAAGTGGTGTTGTAGCCACAGAATTAGGCCTTGCCCTTGCAGATCATGGTCATGAGGTTCATTTTATTACTTACAAACAACCTGTACGTTTAGATTTACTTTCTAAGAAAATTCATTTTCATGAAGTTACCATTCCACAATATCCATTGTTTAAATACCAACCCTATGAGTTAGCCCTTTCTAGCAAGCTAGTAGATATGGTTAAATTATACAAAATAGATATCATGCATGTACATTACGCTATACCTCATGCCTATGCAGGATATATGGCCAAGCAAATGTTGGAAGAGGCTGGTATAAAAATACCAATGGTAACTACTTTGCACGGTACAGATATTACCCTTGTAGGGAATCACCCTTTTTACAAACCAGCGGTAACCTTTAGCATCAATAACAGTGATTGTGTCACCTCTGTCTCACAGAGTTTAAAAGACGATACCCTGCGTTTGTTTGATATTAAAAGCACCATAGAGGTGGTGCCCAATTTTATAGACACCAAACGCTTTGAAAATCAATACACAGATTGCCAACGTTCTATAATGGCCTTGCCACAGGAGCGTATTATTACTCATGTTAGTAATCTAAGACCAGTAAAAAGGGTGCAAGATGTAATTCATATATTCAGTTTAGTCCAAAAAGAAATTCCCTCTAAGCTACTCATAGTTGGTGAGGGTCCAGAGAAAGAACCTGCAGAGTTGCTTGCAGAATCTTTAGGCATTGCCGACAAGGTTGTTTTCTTGGGAAATAGTAATGAGGTAAATAAAATATTATGTTTTTCAGATCTATTTCTACTTCCCTCAGAAAAAGAGAGTTTTGGTCTTGCGGCCCTTGAGGCAATGGCCAGCAGTGTGCCAATTATCTCAAGTGATGCAGGTGGTCTTCCAGAGGTAAACATAGATGGCCAAAGCGGTTATTTAAGTGCAGTTGGAAATACCACAGAAATGGCAGCAAATGCCATATCTATTTTAAAAGATGATGCTATTTTAGCACGTTTTAAAACAAATGCAAAAATTTCTTCTCTGCGATTTGACACAAAAACAATAGTACCAAAATACGAAGCGCTATACCAGCGTGTGCTTTTAAAATCTCAAGAGTCTTAATTTTTTTAAACAACGTTTTTTTTTGGTGATTTATAGTATGATATTGAATGTATTTTTTCTATTTTTAAAGAATAACTCTATATTTTGAAACAGCTACTACAGCAATTAGCCAACTCTTTACTAGGTACTCTTTTTTTTGATGATTTACATAAAACGATGTATGCAACTGATGCCTCTGTGTATCGTAAAATACCTTTAGGGGTTGCCTATCCTAGGGGTGAAGCTGACATACAAAAGCTTATTTATTTTGCCTTAAAGCATAACGTTTCTTTAATTCCTAGAACAGCAGGTACCTCTTTGGCCGGCCAATGTGTGGGTGAAGGAATCGTGGTTGATGTTTCTAAACATTTCACTAACATTATTGATGTAGATGTAAAGGCTAAAACGGTAAGAGTACAACCTGGAGTTATAAGGGATGATCTTAACGCTTATTTAAAACCCCATGGTCTGTTTTTTGGTCCCAATACATCAACATCCAACAGATGTATGATTGGCGGTATGGTTGGTAATAACTCTAGCGGTACAACCTCAATACAGTATGGAGTTACCAGAGATAAAGTCCTGGCTATGGAGTGTATCTTGTCTGACGGGTCTCAGGTTTGTTTTTCTAGTATTTCTAAAGAAATATTTACAGAAAAAACCAAATTAAAAACTCTTGAAGGCGCTATCTATAAAGAGCTTCACAGTGTATTACATGCCAAAGAAGTACAGCAAGAAATTCGCAAACAGTTTCCCAGACCGGAGATACATAGAAGAAATACAGGCTATGCACTTGATGAGCTTATAGATACAGCTGTTTTTGGCGGCAACAGTTCTTTTAATATGTGTAAATTATTATCGGGAAGTGAAGGCACCCTGGCCTTTACAACTGCCATCACCTTGCAGTTAGACACCTTACCTCCACAAAAAACAGCAATGCTGGTGACTCACTATGACAGCCTAGAAAAAGGGCTGCTAGATGTGGTACATGCCATGAAGCATGAGCTGTATTGTTGCGAGTTGATGGATGATATTATTTTAGAGCGCACCAAAGAAAATGCGATGTATCGCCCGTATCGGTTTTTTGTAAAAGGTATGCCAAAAGCCATGTTGTTTCTGGAGGTAAAGGCATCTACACCTCTAGCGCTGGAAGAAAAACTATCCGCTTTACATGCTACATTAGATATAGAAAAATTATGCTACCATACTGCAGTTTTATATGATGATGATGTTTTAAAGGCCCTACATTTAAGAAAGGCAGGTCTTGGCCTTTTGGGTAATATGGTGGGAGATAAAAAAGCGGTTGCTTGTATAGAAGATACAGCTGTTGCATTACAAGATTTACCACAGTATATAGAGGAGTTTACGGCTATCATGAAATCTTACAACCAACAGGTGGTCTATTATGCTCACGCTGGAGCAGGAGAACTGCATTTGCGTCCTATTTTAAATTTAAAAACCCAGCAAGGGGTTTCTTATTTCAGGAGTATTACCACAGATGTAGCGCATTTAGTAAAAAAATATAGAGGTTCTTTCTCTGGAGAGCATGGAGATGGTATTGTACGCTCAGAATTTATACCCATTGTTATTGGAGAAAAAAACTATGCACTGCTTGGCCTTGTTAAAAAAGCCTTTGACCCTAATTGTATATTCAATCCAGGTAAGATTACAGCTCCTTTTAAAATGGATGTTTCTCTGCGAAACGATTACAAACAGAATCCTCCCATAATAGCTACAGCCTTTAACTTTGATGACTCTCAAGGAATTCTCAGATTAGCAGAAAAATGTAACGGTAGTGGTGATTGTAGAAAATCTGCTGCAGCAAGTGGCATGATGTGTCCTAGCTATCATGCAACAAAAAACGAAAAAGATACCACAAGAGCCAGAGCTAATGTGCTTAGAGAGGTATTAACCACTAATGATGCCAAAAATAAATTTGATTCAGCACAGCTCAAAGAAGTATTTGATTTATGCATTAGTTGCAAAGCCTGTGGGAGTGAATGCCCAAGTAATGTTGATATGGCAACTAGCAAGGCAGAATTTTTATATCAATATCAAAAAACACACGGCGTTTCTAGAGCTACAAAACTATTTGCAAACTCAAGTAAATATACCTCCCTTGCTGCCAAAATGCCAAGGCTTACAAATGCATTATATGCCAATAGAAGTACTGCCAGGATTATCAAAAGTATAGCTGGGATTGCTCCACAGCGCAGCCTACCAAAACTAAACCTTTGGAAAAGACAACAAAAAGAAGTTTCTGCAAACCCAAAGGGCAAAAAAGTGCTTTTGTACATTGATGAATTTTCAAAATATTTGGATGGTGGCATCGCCCAAGATGCCATAGATTTACTACTTGGGTTAGGGTACCGGGTAGTAGTTGTAGATCATTTAGATAGTGCTAGGGCTTTAATTAGTAAGGGGTTTTTAAAGCAAGCTAAAGTGTGTGCTACAGAAAATATAACGTATTTTAAATCTAAAGTTTCTAATACAATACCACTACTAGGTATAGAACCCTCCGCAGTGTTGGGTTTTAGAGATGAGTTTTTACGTTTGGTAGATGACACAGATGCTGCTACTTATGTTTCTAAGCATGTATATCTTTTAGAAGAATTTTTAGCCTCAGAGTTTGAAAAAGGAATGCTCTCCAAAACCCTGTTCACAAATGTTCCTGCCCAAATTAAAATACACGTGCATTGCCATCAAAAAGCCTTGTCAAATCAAAAACATACCTTTGATATTTTAAACTTCCCAACCAACTACAGTCCAACATTAATAACCTCTGGATGTTGCGGAATGGCAGGTAGCTTTGGGTATGAAAAAGAGCATTATAATGTGAGTATGCAAATAGCTGACCTGCGTTTGTTTCCTGCAATTAAAAAGGCAACATCTGCTACTATTATTGCTGCCAATGGGACAAGCTGTAGGCATCAAATAAAAGATGGGACACAGCGCTTGGCGCTACATCCCATTACTATTTTAAAAAATGCCTTGGTTTAGTTTCCTATTTCAAAACTAGTTAAAGTTGTGGTGCTAACAGATGTATTTTGCTCTGGGAGTGGAATTTCTAATCCAGGGATGCCGCTTAAATCTTCCAGGGTATAATCTATAGTTTCTTTAGAAAAAACGAGCCCTATGTTAGCAGCGTAATAATTCTCTACCACTAAGACATCTTGGGAGCTTAAAATAGGTAGGGTAAGTGTTGTGTCTCCTACTTGAACCTCTGTGCTTATTTCTAAATTTAATACAATTTTTGACTGTATTACATCTGAGTATGTTTGGGTATCTGTAGTATAAGAAGATAATACCTGCTCCTGGGTTGTTATAGATGAGTACTCAATATTAATAGGGAAATCCATAATTGTTTCCTCAAACGATCCAGTGATAATGTTAAGCTGTGTTCCGCCAAGAGCATTTGGGTCAAACAACACCGCATTGTTTAATGGGATACTAATATCTGGAAACCCTTCTATTGGGACGCCGCCAAATGTTCCATTTACAATAAGTTTTCCTGAGTCTTTTCTAACAAGGTTTTGAGTAAGTAAACCAACCATAAAGCCCCCAGGTACTGCCTCTTGGGTATCTAGGTTTGTGTACTGAACACCATTTTCTTGTTGTGTTCCAAAAACAAACATGTTGTCTTGACTGTTTTGCCCCTCACTCTCATTGGTATAACTCCAAGATGAGTTTAAACTAAGAGGGAAATACTCTGCTGTGTTATTGTTATTTGGTGGGGTATCATCCTCACCACAAGAAATTAGACCTAAAGTTACTATAGTAAGGCTCAGTAAAGAATTTTTCATAGTTACATGTTTTAAGGCAAATATATTAAAAACATTCAGACTATAAGTGTCCAATACGATACAAGGCTGGTTTTACATAAATGCTCCTTTTCTAAACAATTAGACAAAAAAAGAGCAATTACCAGCGGTAATTGCTCTTTTTAAGTATCATGTATTATACCTACCTATCCTAGATATTTTTTCAGGATATGACTTTTACTTTCTTGACGTAAACGGCGAATTGCTTTTTCACGAATTTGACGCACACGTTCACGACTCAGCTCAAAGGTGTCTCCAATTTCTTGCAATGTCATAGCAGGTTGTCCACTAAGCCCAAAGTTTAATTTAACTACATCTGCCTCACGGGGTGCAAGGGTGTCTAGTGCTCTGTCAATTTCAATTTTTAAAGACTCGTGTATAAGTGCTTTGTCTGGATTTGGTGTTTCGCCAGAGCTAATAACATCATACAAGTTATTGTCATTTTCACCTTCCTGGAAAGGCGCATCCATTGATAAACTTCTAGATGAATTTTTTAAAGATTGTTTTACACTACTTACGGTCATGTCTAGTTCTTTTGCAATTTCTGATGCAGAAGGAACCCGTTGGTGTACTTGTTCTAGATGTATAGATGCTTTACGTATTTTGTTTATATCACCAATCTTGTTTAGGGGTAAACGTACCACACGAGATTGTTCTGCAATGGCTTGAAGTATAGATTGTCTAATCCACCAAACAGCATAGGATATAAATTTAAAACCTCTAGTTTCATCAAAACGTTGGGCAGCTTTTACTAGACCTACATTACCTTCATTAATAAGGTCACTAAGTGTTAATCCTTGATTTTGGTATTGCTTTGCTACCGAGATAACAAAACGTAGGTTTGCTTTTGTTAATTTGTCTAAGGCGCTTTGATCTCCCTCACGAATTCTCTGTGCTAACTCAACCTCTTCCTCTGCGGTTATCATGTCAATCTTACTTACATCTTGCAAGTAACTGTTCAAAGATTTGGTTTCTCTATTGGTAACCTGCTTGGTAATTTTGAGTTGTCTCATTGGATCAAATGTGTTTTAGGTTGATAACCTTATAATGTTACTTTTTTTATATGTTGCCTAATGCTTCAAAAATAGAACTGTATTTAAAAACTGTTTTAACAACATGCTAACTTTACTACTTACTTATACGTAAGAGGTTATGTGTTTGTTACAAAATAATTTATTTTTTTTGTGAAACCCTTGTCTGTTATTTGCGTCTGTATATAGAGTGGTACGATATACTGCTTTTACGAGGATGCTACGGTCTCTATTTTTTAAAGTTTTATCGCTTTATAGGCCCATTGGTGTATATATTTGTAATAGATTATTAATTTGAATAGTAGAATAC
>CBFHMO010000020.1:0-20854 GCA_965656925.1 Patiriisocius sp. | reverse complement strand
CTCTTACTATCATACAACTGTATAGCCGGCAGGGCTTTTTTTGAGTAGTTTTTTAGAGCAGAGCAATAGGTAGCGTAGGCTAGCATGTTTTTTTATTTTTTCCAGGTTCCACCATAAAAGTAACCTGGATTGTCTTTTTTTACGGTAAGCAAACAATCTTTACACACAAAAACCCATTTTTTAGGGTTTTTGTATTGTACCCTAAACATCGTAGAAAAGTCTTTGCTGCAAACCTCACAGTGTTTTATTCTCTCTTTCATTTTCGGTTTTGTGTTTAAAAAACTTAGAGGACCTTTAATACCTCTTGGGGTGGTCTTCCTATCACTGCTTTGCCGTTTTTTATAGCGATAGGCCGCTCGATGAGTTTTGGGTTGTTAACCATTGCGGTGATTAGCTCATCTTCTGTGAGTGACTTATTCTTGTAGTTTTGTTTCCAGACAGGTTCATTTTTTCTTATCAGCTCCAGGGCAGAAACTCCTAGTTGTTGTATTATTTTTTTTAATGCGCCTTCACTAAGGGTATCCTTTAAATACAATACTACCTCAACAGGCTCATTAGCCTGCTGTAATATTTGTAGTGCCTCTCTGGATTTGCTGCAACGTGGGTTATGGTATAGCGTGGTCATGATTCTATTTTATTTTAAACGCTGCATGTCTTCTCTGTAGTCATACTGCAAATCTTCATGCAATGCTTCAATTTTTTTATCAATAAGCTGTATTTGCCTATCATATAAGTTGTGAAGTGTTATGTTTCTGGTAATTGAGGGTTTAAAGGTTATAAGGCGCTCACAAAAATGTAGTAAAATAGCAATCTCAGTTTCTTTGTTTGAAGAGTATCTGATGTATTTTTTTACGTTTCTAAGAATTTTACGCACACTCTTTTTAAGATAGTAAAAGTTGGTGTTTGTAATGCTGTCAAACTCTTGGTCAATGGTTTCTTTGATGTGGCTAATGTACTCTTGCTCATCATCTGCCTCAAACAATAAATAGGTGAGTAGCTCTTTGTTTTCTTTTTTAAAACGTGCTAAACGCAAGCACAGCTCTTCTATATCTTGAGAGGAGCGGAGTTTTAATTCTTTTTTTATTTGTGCTAAGCTAGCGGCTTTCAATAGATGTGTTTTAAACAAATATATAATAAGCCAGGCAGTTATTAAGAAATACTAATTTAAAAAAATAATTAAAAGTATTTCTAGCCATGCATGGTTTGCTGCTTGCCATAGTTTTTTATAATCTCTCCTTCAAAATCTATGAGATCTTGCCATCTTTTCTCTACATCAATTCCTTGTCCATATTTTCTGGCAAAGCCTAAAAAAGTGGTGTAATGACCAGCCTCACTTATCATAAGTTCTCTATAAAACACAGAGAGTTTTTTATCTTTAATACGCTCACTTAGAAGTTTAAAACGCTCACAGCTTCTGGCCTCAATCATTGCAGAGAATAGTAGTCTATCTACCATGGCCTGCTGCTTGCTACCTCCCTTACAGGTAAATTGGAATAATTGATTTACATAATGGTCTTTACGCTCTCTCCCTAGTTTGTAGCCTCTTTCTTTGATGATGTTGTGTACCATCTCAAAATGTTCTAATTCTTCTTGGGCTAGTTTTAATAAATCTGTAACTAAATCTTCTAGATGGCTGTTAAGTGTGATTATGGTAATGGCATTGCTAGCTGCTTTTTGCTCACACCAAGCGTGATCTGTTAGTATTTCTTCAAGATTGCTCTCTGCGATAGTTACCCATCTTGGATCTGTAGCGAGTTTAAGATTAAGCATAGTATAAATTAGTGTTTTAAATTTCGTAAGCCTTCATAGACAACAATGCTTACCGCATTTGCCAAATTCAAGCTTCTTATATGTTCACTGTATAAAGGTATTTTATAGAGTTGTGTTGGGTGGTTTTTTAAGATTTCAGCACAAAGCCCAACAGACTCTTTTCCAAAGATTAAAAACAAATCATCCTCATACGGTATTTCTAAATAATCTTTGGTGGCATTACTAGACAAAAAGGCCATTTTTTTTGTACCGTGCTGCTCAAAGAAATCTTCAACACTCTCATAAATGGTACACTGTATGTGTTTCCAGTAGTCTAGCCCTGCACGTTTTAACCTGCTGTCACTAAGCTCAAAACCAAAAGGTTTTACTAAATGTAGGTGAGATGCACTACCTAGGCTAATTCTGCCAATGTTTCCTGTATTGTTTGGTATTTCTGGTTCTATAAGAACAATATTATAAGGCATATTTTGTATACTTATTTTGCTTTTTTTACTTTTTTGAGTACCAAAAAGTTTTGGGGGTTAATACCTAGCCCTGTAATTTTCTTTGACACAAACCGAACGGCAATATCATAGTATAAGGGCACGATGGGCGCCTGAGCAATAATAATACTATCCATTTGTGTATACAGGAGCTTACGTTTGTTTATTTCTGAAATTTTCTGGGCCTCTACATATAGGCTGTCAAAAACTACATTTTTAAAATGTGTGTAATTAGGGCCATTGGGTGTAAAGTTAGGGCTGTAAAATAATGACAAATAATTTTCTGCATCTGGATAATCTGCTACCCAACTGGCTCTAAATATATCTAGCTCACCACTACTTTTAAGTTGCCTTAAAGTAGCGGGTGGCATTACATCTATTGTTATTGAAATCCCTAGCTTTTCTAATTCTCGTTGTATGTATTCACAAAGGTCAAGATACTGGCTGTTGGTACCAATAGTAACCTGTATGGTAGTGGCACCTGTTGCTTGTTTATAGGCATTAATAAGTGCTCTTGCTTTTTCTGGATTATAGCTATATCCCTGGATTGAATCAAACCCAGCCAATCCTTTGGGTATAAAGCCATGTGTAGCGGCAATACCCATGCCGTTACGTAAATAGGTTACCATTTTCTCTCTGTCAAAACCATAGTTAATGGCTTGCCGAATAAGGGGAGAGGCTATTTCCTTTGATGTAGAGCCCATAAAAAAACCAAGATATTCTGTGTTTAAATACGGTGTGGTGATGAGCTTTACTCTGTCTTTGTACTTTGGCTGTAAGGCTCCTTTGGTGGTGATAATCTCATCTTTATAGGAGTTGTCTAGCCCAGTGATAAAATCAATGTTTCCTTGGGCAAATTGTAAAAACTCACTCTGTTTATCTGGCAGAAATGTAATAGCTACTGCCTCAAGGTATGGAAGCCTATTGCCCTGAGTATCTTTCTCAAAATATATAGGGTTTTTCCGTAACACAAGTTTGACATTTTCTTCCCAAAACTTAAACACAAAAGGGCCAGTGCCCACGGGGTTGCTTCTAAAATCATTAGCATAATAGGCAATTGCTTCTTTTGGTACAACAGAGCAATACCTCATAGACAGTAGTCCTAGAAAAGCAGGGAAGGGTTTTTTGAGTTGTATCACCAAGGTAGAGTCATTGGCTGCGTGATACCTTTGTACAGCGCTAAACACCCAGCTCCCTGGAGAGGCTAACCCTGGTGATAGTAGCCTGTCAAAGCTGTATACAAAATCTTGCGCAACAACAACTCTTGTACTGTCTTTTTTAAAGACCTTGTTTTTATGGAAATAGACATCATCTCTTAGTGTAAATGTGTAGGTTGATGTACTATCATTAATGCGCCATGATTTGGCTATATCTGGCTGGATGTTTAATTGATCGTCTAGTTGCACTAGGCCATTAAACAATTGGTTGGTTGGCCAAATGGTTTGAGGGTTTCTAGCAAAGGCAGGATCTAGAGTGGCAATATTACTGTGCTCATTGTATTTAAAGACCAAGTGCTCTTTGTCTTGTTTTTGTGAAGAATTACACCCTTGAAGTATAAAAAGCACAAAAATTCCCAAATTAATTTTTAAAAGCAGCGCCCATTTTTGAGAATTCATATCATGTGTCATTTTAGGATCATTACAAAGGTATTATATTCTTTGAATGCGATTGCTATTATGTTCGTATCTTATTTAGGAATAAATCCTTTTATCTGGAATAATTCCATACTTTTGTGTCATGGAATATTTGCAAACAGGAAAAATAAAAAATCAAGCACCAAATCATAAGCCCAGCGTTTCTAAACAAACGGGATTTCCTAGTCCTGCCACACATTATATGGAGCCCTCTATAGATCTCAATAAAGAGCTTGTAGTGCATAAAGATGCTACTTTTTATGTGCGGGTATCTGGTGATGGGTGGTCTGAGTTTTCAATACTAGATAAAGATGTATTAATTATAGACAAGGCCCTTAGCCCAAAGGCAGGAAATCTAGTTTTAATCGTACAGCAAGGGATATTTAAAGTAATATATTTTCCTGTAAAAAATCGCGGTACTTCTTTTACTGTGTGGGGCTCTATTACTTATATAATACACTGTAGTTTATGATAGCCATGGTAGATTGTAACAGTTTTTATGCCTCCTGTGAGCAGGTATTCCGTCCAGATTTGTGGGGCAAACCAGTGGTGGTTCTCAGTAATAATGACGGTTGTATTATTGCCGCCAATAAAGAGGCTAAGGCAATGACTCATATTGCTATGTTTGAACCTATGTTTAAAATTAAAGACCAGCTTATTAAAAACAAGGTTACTTTTTTTTCTTCTAATTATACTCTTTATGGAGAAATGTCTCAACGGGTTATGAATATTTTAGAAACTTTTTCTCCAAGTGTAGAGGTGTATAGTATTGATGAGGCTTTTATAGACCTAACAGGAATAGTACATACTCCTTTAAAGGAGTATGCAACACGTATAAAAGATACCGTAGTGCTCCATACAGGAGTGCCTGTAGGTGTAGGTATAGCTCCAACTAAGGTATTGGCCAAATTGGCCAATAAAATTTCAAAAAAAGTAGAAAAGTTTAATTATGTATGTGTTATTGATACAGATGAAAAACGAATTAAAGCGCTTAAATGGGCACAAACCAAAGATGTTTGGGGTTTGGGCAAAAAACACCAGGCGCGCCTTAAAAATATAGGCGTTTTTACAGCCTACGAGTTTACGCAACTTCCTTTGGCGTGGGTAAGAAAAGAGATGACCGTGGTAGGAGAGCGTCTATGGAGAGAGCTCAGGGGGGAGTCTTGTATTGAGTTTAGAAATATGCCAAAAAGTAAAAAAGCAATAGGAACTTCCAAATCTTTCGGAAAAAAACTAGAAGATTTACCACGCATAGAAGAGGCTTGTGCCTATTACATAAGTGAGGTAGCCGAAGTATTGCGAGCTCAAAAATCTTGTGCAACCTATATACAGGTTTTTGTAACTACAAATCGGTATAGTGATACCGATAAGCAGTACAGTAATAGTTGTACCATTACCATAGCGGTACCTACAAACAATACCTTTATCTTAACACAACAAGCGCGCAAAGCATTACAAAGGATATACACCCCAGGCTACCGTTATAAAAAGGTAGGAGTAAACCTTACAGGTTTGATACCTCAAGAATTTGTGCAGGGTAATTTATTTGAAAGTCCTACTTTATATGATAAACGTCTAATGAATGTTATAGATGCCCTAAACCATAAGTTTGGTAAAGCTACAGTAGGATCTGCACTAGTTGGTACTAGGGTAGCGCAGTGGGAGCTTGTCAAAAAAGACCGTAGCAAGCGCTATACAACACAGTGGGAAGAATTACTAGAGCTTAAAAACAAATAAATAAATTAGTGTCTGCCACGATGTCAGTCTTTTTTGGATGGCACAATCATTGACTTATGAGTAATGTCTTTAGGAATATTTTTCTTTAGATAATTAAACTGAATTTTAAAATACATATTTATAAGTTATGAGTAAAATAATTGGAATAGACTTAGGGACAACCAACTCTTGCGTATCTGTAATGGAAGGTAGCGAACCAACGGTAATACCAAATGCAGAAGGAAAAAGAACAACACCATCTGTAATTGCCTTTGTAGAAGGAGGAGAAATTAAAGTAGGAGACCCTGCCAAAAGACAGGCAGTAACAAACCCTACTAAAACCATATCTTCTATAAAACGTTTTATGGGAAATAAGTACAGTGAATCTTCTGTTGAAGCTAAGCGTGCTGCATTTACTGTAAAAAAAGGAGATAACGATACCCCACGTGTTGATATTGATGGACGTTTGTATACCCCACAAGAATTGAGCGCAATGGTATTGCAGAAAATGAAAAAAACAGCCGAAGATTACTTAGGCCAAGACGTAACACGTGCTGTAATTACCGTACCGGCTTACTTTAATGATAGCCAACGTCAAGCAACCAAAGAAGCTGGTGAGATTGCTGGATTAAAAGTAGAACGTATTATTAATGAGCCAACAGCGGCTGCATTAGCATATGGTCTTGATAAGAAAAGCACAGACCAGAAAATTGTAGTATTTGATTTTGGTGGTGGTACTCATGATGTATCTATCCTTGAATTAGGAGATGGTGTATTTGAGGTATTAGCAACAGATGGTGACACCCACCTTGGTGGTGATGATGTTGATCAAAAAATCATTAGCTGGCTAGCAGATGAGTTTCAATCAGAGAATGACATGGACTTACGTAAAGATCCGATGGCATTACAACGTTTAAAGGAAGCTGCAGAGAAAGCGAAGATTGAATTATCTTCTTCTGCACAAACAGAAATAAACCTGCCGTATGTAACAGCAACAGCTAGTGGGCCAAAGCACTTGGTTAAAACACTAACACTTGCTAAGTTTGAGCAGTTGATTGACGATTTAGTAAAAAGAACTATTGAGCCTTGCCAAACTGCAATGAAAGCAGCTGGTCTTAGCAATAGCGATATTGATGAGGTAATTCTAGTAGGAGGATCAACACGTATTCCTGCAGTACAACAAGCAGTAGAGAAGTTCTTTGGTAAAGCGCCAAACAAAGGAGTAAATCCAGATGAGGTAGTAGCCGTAGGTGCTGCGATTCAGGGAGGTGTATTAACTGGAGATGTAAAAGATGTTTTACTTTTGGATGTAACACCACTTTCTCTAGGTATTGAAACCATGGGAAGTGTAATGACGAAGCTTATTGAGGCCAACACTACGATTCCTACAAAGAAGAGTCAGGTATTCTCAACAGCAGCAGACAATCAGCCTTCTGTAGAGATTCATGTACTGCAAGGGGAGCGCCCAATGGCAAATGACAACAAGACAATTGGTCGTTTTCATTTAAGTGATATTCCACCAGCACAACGTGGAGTACCTCAAATTGAAGTAACCTTTGATATTGATGCCAACGGTATTATCAAGGTAAGTGCTGAAGATAAAGCTACCAACAAAAAGCAAGATATTAGAATCGAAGCTTCTTCAGGACTTACAGAAGAGGAAATCCAAAAGATGAAGCAAGAGGCTGAAGCCAATGCAGATGCAGATAAGATTGCTAAAGAAACGGCAGACAAAATCAATGAAGCAGATGGTATGATCTTCCAGACAGAAAAGCAATTAACAGAATTTGGAGAGAAATTATCTGAGGATAAGAAAAAGCCAATTCAAGATGCTTTAGAAGACCTAAAGAAAGCTTACGATAGCAAAGACCTTGAAACCATCCAGCCAGCGCTAGATAAAATCAATGAGGCTTGGAAAGTAGCTAGCGAAGAAATGTACAAAGCACAAGCAGATGGACAAGCAGGCGCAGAGCAACCAGCAGATCCAGACGCAGCTGATCAAAGTGCAGATGTTGAAGATGTAGACTTTGAGGAAGTGAAATAACACCACACTAGCTTTTATATATACATCCCGTAACGAAGTATCGTTACGGGATTTTTTGTGGTTATAGCTCTTTAGTATGTATTTAAAAACTTGAAGTTTTAATTATTGGCAATATCTAGTATCGATGGTCCATGAACTTCATGGATTCCGTCAAAGACCACCGTGGAGAGTGAGGGGCCAAATAGGGCACTTGCTTTACGTGTTTCTTTTGTTTTTCTAGCCTGGGTGATATATGGATCTTTATCTCCATAGAGATAGGTGGTTTGTGTGGTGCTATCTAGATGACTAAAATTTTCTGGGGTTAATTCTTTAGGGATTCCACCACTGTGCAAAATAAGTTTTTGGCAAGATATCTTTCTAGAGGCCAACCATCGAGTTGCTATAGAGACTCCTTGAGAGTAGCCTAAAACAATTAGATTTGTATTGGGGTCTATGTTTTCTTGAGCAACTACCTGGTCAATATACCTTAACACATTACCAGTTTCTAAAAGGGTATCTTCTTTGGTAAGCCAGCAGGCGCCAACGTGTTTAAAGTCTTCTCCTAAATAAAACTTTGACGGCGCTTGAGGACAAATAATATAATTCTCGGTTGGGTTTAAAATTTCAAAATGTCTTAGAAAGTATCGACTTAAAAAACCTAACCCATGAAAAACCAGCCATACATTTTTAGTTGTATGCTTGTAAGAGTTAAGCGTTTGGTAAGTATTGGTTGTTTTGTAAGAAACTTGTTTTTCTAATCCCATTTTTTAAAGTCTGTTTTGTAACTTTACAAATGTAAGACAAGCATATGAAACTATCTAAAGACGAAATTTTAGCAAGCTGCGCAAAAATGTGTAAAAACACATTAATGGAAACCTTGAATATTGAGTTTGTAGATGTTACTCAAGACACCATCACTGCAAGAATGCCAGTGAACTCAAGGGTACATCAACCAGATGGGGTTTTGCATGGAGGCGCCTCTGTTGCCTTGGCAGAAAGTGTTGGTAGTGCAGGGGCTTATATTTTTCTTCAAAATGAAAATGTAAGTATTCGTGGTATTGAAATTGCAGCCAATCACGTTAAAAGTATTCGAGATGGTTTTGTATATGCCCATGCTAGTATATTGCACAAAGGAAGAACTACTCAATTATGGCAAATTAGAATAGAGAACCAAAATAAAGAATTAATCTCTTTAGTAAAATTAACAACCTTAACCCTGGTTAAGTAAGTAAGTAATGGATTTTACAGCCCTACTTCAAAAAATAAATAAACATTGGTCTCAACAGCTTCCATTTGTTGTGTACTGTAGCCCAAATCATACCAAAGTACATATCCTATTACAGCAGGATACTACCCTTTATAGCGCTAAAGAATTTGCTACTACAGGATTTGTTTTAGCACCCTTTGATACTAATAGCACTTGGTTTTGTATTCCTGAAGCATTTTCAGAAAAAATATCCATAGAGGTTTCTATCCCTAGTTTTTTAAATACTGATGCCACTGGATGTCAAGAACTTAGTTCAGATAAAGAAAAACACCTTAATTATGTGTCTGAAATTTTAGAAAACATAAAAAACAAAACTGTTGAAAAAGTAGTAGCCACCAGAAAAAAAGAAATTCCTCTAACTGGTTTTGATTTAAGTGATTTAATAAGGCGTATTATCTCAATGGATACTGCGGCCTTTAGATACTTATGGTTTCATCCCAATACAGGTATTTGGTGCGGCGCCTCTCCAGAGGTTTTGCTAGAGAGTGACGGGGCTAATTTTTCAACAATGGCTCTGGCTGGAACTCAAAAAGTAACTGGAGATACTACCCCAACTTGGGGCTCAAAAGAGACCTTTGAGCAGCAATTAGTAACCAAGGCAATCACTACAAATCTTAAAAAAATTACTGCTTCATTAGAGGTGTCTTCTCCAAAGACCCACAAAGCAGGATCTTTGTACCACATAAAAACTCAAATCAAAGGTGTGTTTGATAATAAACAAACAACCCTAGCCCAAATAGCCTCTGTATTACACCCAACACCTGCTGTTTGCGGGTCACCAAGAGACACTGCATTTGCTATTATACAACAACTTGAGGGCTATGATCGTGAATTTTATTCAGGTTTTTTAGGCCCCTTAGATCTTCAAAATAATACAGCCCAATTGTATGTTAATTTGCGTTGTATGAAAATAAGCCCCACAATGGCAACCTTATATGTAGGTGGAGGTATTACCTTAGATTCTATACCAGAGCAGGAGTGGCAGGAAACTAAAAATAAAATGGCCACAATGCTATCAGTACTTGCCCCAATGTTACCATAATTATATTGGTATCACTATCTTTGCTTAGATGCAATTTTCTAGTAAAATACTCTCTCAAACCATAACAAAACTCTGTTTAGACAAAGGTATTGACCATATTGTTATTTCTCCTGGATCTAGAAATGCAGCCCTTACTATTGGTTTTACAGGCACAACCTCTTTCACAAATTTTTCAATAGTAGACGAGCGTTGTGCTGCTTTTTTTGCATTAGGGCTTGCCCAACAGTTACAGCGTCCTGTTGCACTAGTTTGTACCTCAGGCTCTGCACTGCTTAATTATTATCCAGCCATCGCAGAGGCTTATTATAGTGATATACCTTTAGTGGTGTTATCTGCAGATCGTCCTGCTCATTTACTTGAAATTGGAGACGGCCAGACTATTAAACAAGAAAATGTATTTGCCAATCATATTTTGTATAGCGGCGCCTGCAAAGAAGGAGAAGAATTTCAAAAATATAATGAAGACCAAATACATACTGCTTTATCTATAGCTATTTCTCAAAGTGGCCCTGTACATCTTAACCTGCCTTTTTCTGAGCCTTTATATGATATTGTAACTACACCCTCAGTTTTTACTGAGAATCACCCTACTGTTGCTGCAAAATGTCCTGATAATCAAGAGCTTATTTCTGAAATTGCGAACCATTGGAATACCTCTTCAAAAAAAATGATTCTAACTGGTGTGTTAGCTCCAAACAGCCTAGATGCTTCAATTATTAGTCAATTAGCAGAAGATTCTAGCCTGATTGTCTTAACAGAGACCACCTCTAATTTACATCACTCCAACTTTTTTCCAGCCATAGATCAACTAATAGCTCCTTTGGATACCAATGATTTTAAAGCCCTACAGCCTGAGGTATTAATCACTTTTGGTGGTATGGTGGTATCAAAAAAAGTAAAGAAATTTCTAAGAGACTACCCACCAAAGGTTCATTATCACATAGATGCTAAAAAAGCATTTGACACATATTTGTGCCTTACAAGCCATGTTGTTTGCGCTCCAAATTATTTTTTCAAAGAATTTATACCCCTTACAGAAAAAACAATGAGTACCTATCAACAAACTTGGCTAGGTATTAAAAACCTAAGATTACAAAAGCACGAGCTGTATCTTAAGGAGATTCCATTTTCAGACTTTTTAGTTTTTTCTCAACTCTTTAAAGCATTGCCCAACAACATACAATTACAATTAAGTAATAGCTCAACCATACGCTACGGGCAATTATTTGCCATGAACCAATCACATGCTATTTTTTGTAATAGAGGAACCAGCGGGATAGATGGGAGTACATCTACGGCAATTGGCGCAGCATATGCGGGTATATCACCAACGGTTTTTATAACTGGTGATTTGAGTTTCTTTTATGACAGCAATGCACTTTGGAACCAATACATTGCCAGTGATTTTAAAATTATTATTATAAACAATAGTGGTGGAGGTATCTTTAGGATTCTGCCTGATGCAAAACAGGTTCCCTCTTTTGATACATTTTTTGAAACCAAACATCAACTTACTGCCAGCCAGCTAAGTGACATGCATGGGTTTGACTACCAAAGTGCCAATGACATGCCTTCTTTAAAGGCCCAACTTGCAGTCTTTTTTGAAAACTCTAACAGTCCAAAAGTTTTAGAGATTTTTACTCCCTCACACATTAATGACAGTGTTTTATTGTCTTATTTTGACTATATAAAATAATTTTAGTTCAGATTTATTTATCAAATTAGCAGCTAGTTTATAAGACTAGTAATTATTTTTTTGATGAATGAAAAGTGTACCTTTGCGCTATGATACGATTAGGAGAATACAATACATTAGAGATTTTAAGGGAGACAGATCCCGGCTTGTATTTAGGGGATACCCAAGAAAATGTAGTTTTGCTACCACATAGATACAAACCAGAGAATTTCAATATTGGCGATATGCTAGAGGTGTTTGTGTATCTTGATTATGAAGAGCGCCCTGTTGCAACAACCCTAACCCCTCACGTACTTTTAAATGACTTTGGATATTTGCATTGCAGTGATGTAAATGAATTTGGCGCCTTTATGGATTGGGGTGTACAAAAGCAATTATTTGTTCCTTTTAAAGAACAGGCAAGACCCATGAAAGTGGGTAACTGGTATATTGTTTATTTGTCTATGGATGAGCAAACCAATAGATTAGTAGGTTCTAGTAAGACCAATAAATACTTAAACAATGACAGTGTAACACTTCAAAAATTTGATGAAATTGCCATTATGGTAACTCACATTACAGACCTTGGCGCTAATGTTATTGTTAACGGTACACACAAAGGGCTTATTTTTATTAATGATATTTTCGAAGATATTCGTACTGGAGATACCATGAAAGCCTATGTTAAAGGCGTAAGAGAAGACAATAAAATAGATGTAGTATTACAATCCCCAGGATATAGAAGTATAGAACCTAATGCTAATTTTATATTAGATGAACTAAAGGCAGCTGGAGGGTTTATGCCACTTCATGATAAGTCTGACCCACAGGACATTAAAAATGAGTTAGGGATGAGTAAAAAGAGTTTTAAAAAGGCAATTGGAACCCTCTATAAAGACAAGCAAATACTTATCAAGCCAGATGGTATTGAGCTAATAGATTAAATGGTGTAGCTACCATTAATTACCATAGTAAATACCTCTATTTACCCTAAAAGGGTTTATTGTATTATAAGGCCTTTGGTATCTGTTTTGTAAAAATGGCATTCCTTGTTCTTTGTAAACATCATTGCGAACTCTGTTTTGGCCATCGCTAAATTCAAAACTTGTATTTCCACCGTTTCCTTGGATAGAAAATCCAAATTGTTTTTCTTTTAGCCTTGAGGTATCAAATTGAGAGTTGTTATAAGCAACCGTATTACTTGTCATTGCTTGGGCAATATCTACAGGCTGCCAGTAATTACTTGTACTTATTACATTTGTATTTAATGTGTTTTGATAACTTGGAGCCTCTCCAAGGGTAAAGGAGCTTTTAGTTTTATTAGGCTTTTGATCTAAAACAAATACTATACTACTGGGAGATACTAGCGATCTGGGACCAATGGTATAATAGCGTGTTTCAAAATCATTTTGGGAAAAGGATATGCTAACACTAAAAATTACCGTGATAATTGTAAATAGGTTTTTCATAATTTGAAATTAAAGCATATTGGTTCACATTGCTAATTGTTATATTTGAGCTAAAATACAAATCACTTATGATACCCAACTGGAAAACCGTAAAAGAATACTCAGATATCACCTATAAAAAATCTAATAACGTGGCCCGTATTGCATTTAACAGGCCAGAGGTTAGAAATGCTTTTAGACCAAAAACAACTTCTGAATTACTAGATGCGCTTCATGATGCCCAAGAAGACACCAGTATTGGTGTAGTGTTGTTATCTGCAGAGGGCCCCTCTAGTAAAGATGGAGTTTGGAGCTTTTGTAGTGGTGGAGACCAAAAGGCTAGAGGTGAAAAGGGATATGTTGGAGATGATGGGTACCATAGATTAAATATTTTGGATGCTCAGCGCATGATCAGATTTATGCCTAAGGCTGTTATTTGTGTGGTCCCGGGTTGGGCCGTTGGAGGTGGCCACTCTTTGCACGTTGTGTGTGACATGACCCTGGCAAGTAAAGAACATGCTATTTTTAAACAAACAGATGCAGATGTAACAAGTTTTGACGGTGGGTATGGTAGCGCTTATTTAGCCAAAATGGTGGGTCAAAAAAAAGCAAGAGAGATTTTCTTTTTAGGAAGAAATTACTCTGCGCAAGAGGCCTTTGAAATGGGTATGGTAAATGCTGTAGTACCGCATGATATATTAGAACAAACTGCCTTTGACTGGGCTCAAGAAATTTTGGGAAAATCTCCAACATCTATTAAAATGCTAAAATTTGCCATGAATTTAACAGATGATGGTATGGTTGGTCAGCAAGTATTTGCTGGAGAAGCAACGCGTCTAGCTTATATGACAGAAGAAGCTAAAGAAGGAAGAGATGCCTTTCTAGAAAAACGAGCTCCAAATTTTGAGAAAAAATGGTTGCCATAATTTTTTGTTATGATGATAAGAAACAAAAAATAAATAATTTTTATCCAATACTATTTAATGGAGTTTATAAGAAAACATATTGAAGATATCTCTGTTATTTCAGATTCAGATTGGGCGTATTTCTCTTCCAAACTTGTACTTAGAGTTTTCAAAAAACGCACTATTTTTTTAAAATACGGGGAGGTAGAAAATCATATCTCTTTTATAGATAAAGGTCTGGTTAGACTCTATATACCTAAGGAGCTAAAAGAGAAAGAAGTGACTTTTGGCTTTAGTTTTAAAAACCAATTTATAAGCGCCTATGACTCTTTTTTAACTAGAAGGGCCTCATTATATGAGCTAGAAACACTCTCCGAAACCCATATGTATAGTATTTCATATACAGATTTACAGAAAGTTTACCAACACACGCAGTTTGGTAATTTAATAGGTAGATTAACTGCAGAACGCTTGTTTTTAATAAAATCTAAAAGAGAACAGTCTTTATTAAATTTAACGGCACAGCAGCACTATATTTCTTTATTTGAAGAGCGGCCAGAACTTCTAAGTGTTATTCCTCTAAAGTATATAAGTTCTTACATTGGTGTAACTCCTCAGGCGCTGAGCCGAATAAGAAAACGTATTTATTGATTTAGGTTCATTGTTTGCTGTTGCTACTACCTTTATTTTTGTAGTATAATTATTTTTATGGTCATACTATTTTTTATTATCGTGCTTTGGTACGGTGGGCTTTTTTTCCAAACTTTTTTTCTTCACAGATATGCCGCCCATCAAACCTATACCATGTCTAAAACTGCAGAGCGCTTCACCTTTATTTTAACATGGGTTTTTCAAGGTTCAAATTATTTGAGCGCCTATGGCTATGGTGTGATGCACAGGATGCATCATGCATATGCAGACACAGAGAAAGATCCACACTCACCAAAATATGATTTGAGTATTTTTTCTATGATGTGGCGCACCAAAAACATTTATCATCAGATTAATAAACAACGTATTTTTGTAGAACCTAAGTTCACTAAAAATGTACCCCAATGGAAGCGTTTTGATGCTTTTGCAAGCTCTTGGTTTTCAAGATTGGCTTGGGGTATTGCTTATTTCACTTTCTTTTTTGTCTACACTACCTCTGTATGGCAGTGGTTGCTGTTTCCAGTTGCTTTATTAATGGCTCCCATACACGGTGTTATTATTAATTGGTACGGTCACATTTTTGGATACGTGAATTTTAAGTCTAAGGATACTTCAAAAAACCTATTTAAATTTGATTTTTTAATGATGGGTGAGGGGTATCACAACAATCATCACAAACACAGTACTAGAGCTAATTTTGGAGGGGTACGTTGGCACGAATTAGATGTTACATACAAAATCATGCAATTCTTACATTTAATAGGGTTTATTGATTTAAAACCAAATGTGGTAGTTGTGAAAAGAGAGGTGTAGTCATACAGGTTAATTTTTGATTGTTTTGGTTGCTACTACTTTGGTATGGTAAAGAAAAATGTAGTTCCCACTCCTTTTTCAGACTCTATCCAGATTTTTCCACCTCCAGAGGTGATGACCTTTTTAATAATAAAAAGTCCTATACCAGAGGAGTCTGTTCGGTTGTTTAGTTTTTTGAAAGCTTCAAACACCAAACCAAAATGCTCTTTTGCAATACCAATTCCATTATCTTGAATAGAAAATTGGTAAAATCCCTTATCTTCTTTCCAGTCTATATTAACGATCCCTTTTTTGGTTTGGTCTCTATATTTGTAAGCGTTTTCAATGAGGTTCTGAAATACTTGCCTCGCCTTTACTTCGGTTAGATTAATAACTGGAAGTGGTTTAAGAACATTAAAATTAAAATCCCCTTCTTTATTTTTATTTAAATAACTAATTATAGAATCAACCACAGGTTGAAGTGCTAGTTGCTCTGTTGCTATTTTCCTTGAAGTTCTCATCTCTGTGTATTGCAGGGTACTTGAGATGAGCTTGTCCATATCGCTAATAGCCTCCTCTACGGTATCTATGTATCCTTTACTATCTTTGTCTAAGGTTTGTGAATTATCCTCTAAAAGCCAATTAATACAAGTTGAGATTGTTCTTAGCGGAGTTTTTAAATCATGAGAAACGATATGCGCATAGTGAGAAAGCTCTTCATTTCTTAAAGTTAAATCATTAATCAACGAATCTGCCTTGATATTTAACATTTTTAATTCTGTTATATCAAGGTGTATGCCTAAAGATCCAACTATCTCTCCATTTATATTGGTATTGGGTCCACCACTAATAAGCCAGTATTTTTTTTCTCCGCTTTTGGTGCGAATTTCCATCTCATACAGATCCTTGTTTCCTTGTTGTCTTGATTCTGTTTTTTGTTGCATGTATTGCTTTTTATCCTTATCCAACAAAATATCTCTAGCCTTAAAGCCAACAAGCTCCTTGTGCGAGTAACCAGACATTTTTACAAATGCATTATTTACATTGAGTATAATCTCATTACTATCAACCTCCATGAGGCCCAAATTCATGTTATCTATGATACTTTTATATTTTTTTCTTTGAAACTCAATGCTTTTATCAAAGTTTGCAATCAAAGTAACATCTTTATAAGTCCAAAGATGTGCAATAGCTTTACCATCTTTGAAAATTGGATTATAGTCTCGAGATAAAATTCTACCATTTTTTAATTCAAGAATCTCATCTGTTACTGTTTTTTTATCTCCTAAAATTTCGTCTATTCTTTCGCTAAACTCCTCCTCTTTTTTAAATACGGTTTTTAGATTGTTTCTTGCTACTGAACAGTTGGTTCCTTCTATTGTAGAAATTTTATTTTTTGGGATTTTAAACATTTCCAGAAATGCGAAACTTACTTTTTCAATAAATCCATCATTAGATTCTATAACTTTTGCCTCAGATGAACTATCAAAAATTAATTGCAACATGCTTTGTGTGAGATTTAATTCTTGCTCTTTTATTGATTTTTCATATTCAACGATATTATTTTTTAAAACCAAACTTATTAGTGATGAAATTTTCGATAAAAATTCTAACTGTGATTTTTTGAAATAATTTTTTTTAGGATGTTCAGCATCAATTATTGCAATTAACTGATCATCAAGTAAAACAGGTACTGTGATTTCTGAGAGTCTAATTTGATCATCTACAATGTAGTTTGGTTCTTTGCTGGTATTTTTTATGATGCTTCCTCTCTTTTGTTGTGCTACTCTTCCAACAATGCCCTCTCCAATATTTATTTCTAATGCATTTTTTATGTTTTTTTGTTGGTCAAGTTTTTGATTGGTTGCGGCTATTTGGGTTAGTTTTTGGTTTAAAACTGCGTAAACGACACAATCATCAGTACCTAGGTACTTTGCGAGTATGTTTGCAATGTCAAGCCCGTTTTTAAATATATCTTTGTTTTCTAGGAGTTTTTTTAAAATAAGGCTTTCCACCTCTACTATTTTTTGTTGTTCTTTAAGTTTTTGTTTAACAAGATGTTCTTTTGTAATATCTCTAATGATGGTTTGATATGCGTAGGGTTCTAGTTTTGAATTTTTTAAAACACTTGTTTTTATATTCACAAATTTTAACTTCCTTTTTCTATTTATGAAATTAAATAAAAACTCATTAGTGTTTTTGTTTTTAGAAAAAGAGGATTTTTTAAAATATGGATTTAATTTTTCCCTATATCGTAAATCAAAATCATTGATGCTTTTAGGTGCATTTTCTTTTTTGATCCCTAGTAATTTTAACGCTTCCTTGTTTATCTTTAATATGTTCATATCAAAATCAAACACAATTAGGGCGTCAACTAAATTTTCGATTAGGTTTTTTTGAAACTCTTGCTGTCTTATATTTTCTTCAGTAAGATTCTGGTTACTATCATAGAGTTCTCTTAGTCTATTTTCAATAATACCCTCAGCAATTTCTTTTGCTTTTCGCTCCCTTTTAAGAGCTCTTGTTAAAATTTCAATTTTGTTGCTTAACACAGGTTTATTTGTTTTTGTAGATGAAACTTACGTTAGCTGTATATGAAATTTAACACTGCCATCGTTATTGTAATTTTCTACCATAGACACCTTACCTTTTACCTTGAAAAAATCTAAAGTTTCTCTCATAAGGCCAATTGCAAAATAAGTGAGCCCTCTAGAAGAAGTGTATATTAATGTTAAACTATTTTGAGTTTTTTCTACTACAGAAAAAGTAGGTAACTCAGCATCTTCATATAGTTTTTTAACTTCTATATGAATATGACTTTCTATTCCAGCAATCAAATCTAGAGCGTTTGAGTATTTCTCGACTATGTAAGAATGTTTTCCTATAAGGTACGGAAACACAAACCTACCAAAGGCTTCCAATAACACTTGCGGTTCAATACCTGTTTTTTTTGAGACGAAGGTTAAAAGAGAGACAAGCTCGTCAAACTCATAGCTATTAAAGGCAGAATAGACTCCCTCTGAGGTCAAATCACATTCGCCAAGCATTTGGTCAACCATATCAAGGCCATTAGATTTTTCTACAAAATCTAAAAAATTAGTAAAAATAAATCCTTTCATTATTTGTTTCTATAAGAGTTGTTCCAATAATCTGCAATTGTTATTAAATTGCTTTTATATGTCGAGAAGTCAATATGTTTTACATAATAGCCGCTTATACCTAGCTTCTTAGATTTTTTGTAGTCTTCAAGGTTTGAACTAGTGGTATGAATTACCACAGGTATTTGTTTTAATGCGTCGTCCTTTTTTATAATCTCAAGAAATTCTATACCATTGAGTATAGGCATGTTTATATCAAGGATGATAAAACAAGGCAGATTTTCTTGACTTTCTATTTTTGATAACAGCTCTATTGCCTCTAATCCATTTTCTGCACTAGTAATAACAGCATCAGAAATATGTTTATTATAGATTTTTTTAATACCCATCACAACAATTTTATTGTCTTCTACAATCAAAATATTTAAAGAACTCATACTGTTTTTTATTTTTTAACAAATCTTAAGGTAGACTCCACACTAGTAGCTGTTTTTTTTACTACAATAAAATACACTCCAATAGTGTATTTTGAAACAGAGATTACTTCTTTATTTGTGTGAAGGGTTCCTGATTGTAATAGCTGTCCAAGGGTATTATAAACACGGTATGAAGAAATATCATTTGCATTTTCAGTACTCAGTGTAATTTCACTGTTTGCAGGGTTTGGATACAAAGAAATACTACTTAAAAAAGCATCACTAGTAGATAGTAATTCTCCAATACTTATTTCTGTTAGTTCAAGATTCTCAAATTCACCTCCATCAATTATAAGATCTCCATTATCTGAGCTTAAGTTATAAAATCCCTCTCCAAATTCACAACAAATACCATCTCCGTAAGAATCAAAAATTTCAAATTCATAACAATTATCTGGCGCAACATCAAAGGTTTCTATAAAGATGGTGTTGTCGTCTGATTCGTTATAACTTCCAGAATATAAAACAGCACCTCCAATTTCTCTAAACTCCCAAGAAGTTTCTTCTGCATAATCATCAGTATATAATTCTAAAGTAACCTGCTGTGTTATAAACTCATTACCACTAGCACCAATATCAAAAGATGTTGCTGCGGTATTGTTTTGAGTATTTTGGTCAATAACCCCATTTACAGAAACAAGTACTGCGTTGAAAACGTATGAGCCCTCTGTCAAATCAATTGGGTCTAGCGTAAAGGTTTGAGTTTCATTTTGAGTTAAGGTGCCATCAAAATTAATTGTCTGTATATCACCATCATTAATTTGCCATGTCATTTGGGCAACTGTAATATCATTGAATCCATAATTAGTAATACTCACAGAGGGTGTTATTATAGTATCACCACAGGTAGTTTCTGGAACATTTACAGAGATAGCTGCGTCTAGATCTAATACAACTACATTATTGTCAATATAATTTTGAAAGAATAACCAAGCCTGTTCTCCAGCCTCTATGTCCATATTACCTCCGCTACCTGGCCAGTCGTGACCTCCTCCTACAACTTTATAGTACCAAACTTCATTTTGATTAACACCACCTGTATATTTTTCACTCACAATAAAGCTACCATCAGAGGTGTCTGTATTTGGCACCGAGCCCTCTACTAATGTAGTGCAACCGTTTTTTTCAACAAAATAATCAATGGTATCTGCAATACTAGGGTAGGAGCCCCACCCGTCATTATTGTCTGGATCTCCTGCAAGTGGAGTTACCCCATCTTGTGACCCATGAATTTCAAACACTGGTATCCCAGGAGCAGCATCACAATCATCTAAAATATCTTGTAGTATCATACCAGCTACTGGCGCTACAGCTTTAAAAGTATCATACCCTTGGCAGGCAAGCATATAACACATCTCCCCACCGTTAGACATACCTGTTGCAAAGGTGAAATCTGGGTTTAACCCATTAGTTTGTTGCAGGTATACAGCCAATTCAGTAAGAAACCCAACATCATCTACAGTTTCATTTGGATGAAATGCATATCCTACATTCCAAAATCTATTTCCTCCAGAGTCTACAGTACCCCTTGGGTAACAAACTGCAAAACCGTATTGATCTGCAAAATCATTCATATCAGAGTAATTTCTAATACTATTTGCATCTCCAGTGTAGCCATGCATCACAAACACTAGTGGCATTTGCTGATTTAAGTTTTCAGGCTCGTAATAAATATACTGTCTGGTACCACCATCATGCTCAAAATCTGTATACTGTGCATTTATCTCTAGGGCAAATAATACGCTAAAAACAATTAATATAACGGAGATGTTTTTTTGTTTCATTTTTATGAATTATAATTTATAAATACAATGTACCAAATAAAGAGTGTTTAATTAAGAATATTTAAAAAAACTATTTGCTAGATGAACTCGA
>CBFHMO010000019.1:0-20893 GCA_965656925.1 Patiriisocius sp. | reverse complement strand
GCCCATTAGGCGAAAGCCTTAACAGCGCATTATCTGTTAAAGATTGTAATAACCAAAGATTCCCATTTCTGTCAAAGTCTGATCCGTATAAACGTATCCCAGCATTATTTCCGCCAAAGACAGGGTTTTCTAGGGCAGAATTTGTTTCATTATACAAAATAGTGGGCACTTGATTTTCTACCTTTAAAAGACCACTTAAAAAAGAAGAAAAATAAACAGTTTCTGGGTTTTGTTTATCAATGCTAATGTTAACAATATCGTTAACAGCATTAACACCAAGAGTTTCGGTTAACTCATTGTGAGAAATATTGGTCCAAATACCTTCTTTTAAATTACTGATTCCTTTTCTATCTAATGGGTAAGGATTGAAAGACACCGTTACGGCGCCAAAACTAACCCATAATTGCCCCGCGGTGGCATCCAAGGCAAAAGGGGTGTTTAATAGTGGTCCATCTGGCAAGATTTGTGTGGTTTGATTTGTATTATACGCTACTTTGAGAAGTCCTTTAAGAGCACTGCCCAAATAAAAAGTGTCATTAAAACTATATCCTGTTTGTAGGGTATAATTAAAATCTGGCAGGCTCTCTACAGCTGCTTTTAAGATAAACCCCTGATCATAAGCCTGGATACTTGTAGAGGTGCTTATGGTTAGCACTCCATTATTTACTTTAAAGTCTCTAATTGGGCTAGAGAAGGTAGCTACTTGTTGTAATGTATTTCCAGCATTTAATCTAAAAACAGTATTGTTTGTGTTGGCAATTAAAACTCGGGTTCCTAGGGTTTGTACCGCAGTATAATCTCCCTGAGTTACAAGTTCCCACTCTTGGAAATCAATAATGTTATCATTGTTTAAAACAGCACGCCGAATACCCCCCTGTGTTGAGGCCGCATAAATGTGTGGCGCTAAAATTGTGGTCTGAGAGATGTTTATTTGAGAACCAAAATCACCAATAAAATAACTGTCTCTAAACTCCAATCTCTCCAAGTCATACACAGAGACCCCAAAGCCTGCAGAGATATATATTTTACCCTGATGTTCTGTAAAATGATTGATGCGTTTTTTATTGGGTGGTATGTTTTGTTTGTCTCTGATGTCTACCACTTTTAACACTTCATTCTCTTGACTAGTGGTAACCACCTCTATGAGTCCGTCTTGATACCCAATTAATAGTAGGTTTGTTTGGCTGCTGTAGTGTATGGTTGTGATAGACTCTCCTGCAAGGCCTTGTACACTAGATAATGTTGTGATTTGTTCTGTAGATAGATCGTATGTAAATATAGCATTATCTGTACCAACAAAAATACGATCATCTCCCTGTGAGATGTCTTTAACCGAAACATAAGAGAAGTGATCTTCCCAGAGATTTTCGAAATTTTGTGCTACAGCCAAAGGGGCTATAGATAACAAAAAAACTAATAAAATACGTTTCATAAAATCTGTTTTCTAAAAGTAAAACAACTCTTTGTAATAGATGAGTATTAGTATAACAACCCCTTTGGATAATTATTGTGATTTAAAAAAGGTTGCTCTTACGAGCAACCTTTATATACAATAGTTTTTGCTCTAAAGATTATACAACTCCTTGAGCCATCATAGCCTCTGCCACTTTTACAAAACCAGCAATATTTGCTCCCTTTACATAATCTACATAGCCATCTCCGTCTTTTCCGTATTGCACACAAGCTGCATGAATATCTATCATGATATTGTTTAGCTTCTGGTCAACTTCTTCTCTGGTCCAACTTAAACGCAATGAGTTTTGAGACATTTCAAGACCAGATGTTGCTACTCCACCTGCGTTAGAGGCTTTTCCTGGTGCAAATAATATTTTTGCTTTTGTGAAAACTTCAATAGCCTCTGGAGTAGTAGGCATATTAGCGCCCTCACTTACACAGATACAACCATTGGCAACTAATGCTTTTGCTTCTTGCTGGTTCAACTCATTTTGAGTAGCACATGGCAAGGCAATGTCACATTTAGTTCCCCAAGGTCTTTGCCCTGAAGTATAAGTGGCGCTTGGGTATTTCTCAACGTATTGGCTAATACGTCCTCTTTTTACATTTTTTAGCTCCATTACAAAAGCTAATTTCTCATGATTGATCCCTTCAGAATCATAAATAAATCCTCCAGAGTCAGACATGGTAACAACTTTAGCCCCAAACTCAAGGGCTTTTTGAGCTGCATATTGCGCTACATTTCCAGATCCAGATATGGCAACAACCTTAGATTTAAAAGTCTCTCCAATAGTCTCTAACATGTTTTTTGCAAAATATACGTTTCCGTAACCTGTTGCCTCTGGGCGTATTAGCGAACCACCGTACTCACGGCCCTTACCTGTTAATACTCCTGTAAATTCATTTCTGAGTCTCTTGTATTGGCCATACATATATCCTATCTCACGGCCTCCAACACCAATATCTCCTGCAGGTACATCTGTGTTTGGTCCAATATGACGTGATAATTCTGTCATAAAACTTTGACAAAAACGCATCACCTCTGCGTCTGTTTTTCCTTTTGGATTAAAGTTACTTCCTCCTTTACCACCACCCATTGGTAGTGTTGTTAAACTGTTTTTGAACAATTGTTCAAACCCTAAAAATTTCAGGATACTTAAATTCACAGATGGGTGAAAACGCAAGCCTCCTTTGTAAGGCCCAATAGCAGAGTTGTACTCTACACGGTAGCCTTTATTTACGTGAATTTCTCCACTATCATCTGTCCAAGGAACACGAAACATAATGGTGCGCTCTGGCTCTACCATGCGCTCCAGTAATTTTCGGCCCTGGTATCTTTCATTACTCTCAATAAATGGAATTACCGCTTCGGCAACTTCAGTCACTGCTTGTAAAAATTCTGGCTCGTTTGGGTTTAATTGTTCGACACTTGCAATAAAGTCTTTGATACTTTGCTTCATAGTATGGCGTTCTTAAATTTGTTTTGTACTAATTAAAGTACGTTAATTGTTGTTTTTATTGGTGCTATGCTTTGTGCTGTTTACGAAATAACATGACAAAGAATTGCGGCGCTATAGGGGGTACTAATTCTTATAACGAATGCCTAGTTTAACTAGCTTTTATATATCATAAAAACACCGTCTAAACTAAGACAGGGCAAATATACGAGATATGAAATAATTTTTGGTTTTAAATGTATATAATCCCATAAATATAGCGTTAACATTTGCCTTTGAAAATGCTTTTATTGAACCTACTAAGCATAAAACCTGTTGTCTGCTTTGGGTATAATTGTTTACATTTACAGCCATAATAAAAAATAAAAAATGGAAGATTCACCGAAGTTTGCTGTATTTGGAGGTGGTAGTTGGGCAACTGCGATTGTAAAAATGCTGTGCGAAAATCTTGATCAGGTTGGCTGGTACATGCGCAATGTTGATGCCATTAATCACATAAAAAAAGAACAGCACAACCCAAACTATCTGAGTGCTGTTGAGTTAAATACCGATAAATTAAAACTCAGTAACGATATCAATGAAATGGTAAGCTATGCAGACTACCTTGTTTTTGTAATTCCGTCTGCATTTATACACCAAGAATTAGAAAACCTAAAGAATTCTCTTGATGGAAAGGTAATTATTTCTGCCATAAAAGGTATTGTTCCAGAAAGCAGTCTTATTGTTGGAGAACACTTTAATAAATACCTCAACGTTGCCTTTGATGATATTGGTGTGATATCTGGCCCCTGTCATGCAGAAGAAGTAGCCCTAGAGCGGTTGTCTTACCTAACCATTGCTTGTGCAGATGACACAAAAGCAGCTGTTGTGGCCAAGTATCTTAGTTGTGACTATATAAAATGTAATATAAGCGATGATGTCATGGGGACAGAGTATGCTGCTATGCTCAAAAATATTTATGCCATTGCTGCCGGAATAGCCCATGGGCTTGGCTATGGAGATAATTTCCAGAGCGTACTGATGAGTAATGCCATAAGAGAAATGAAGCGCTATGTAAACAAGGTACACAAAATGAAACGTGATATTAATGACTCTGCTTATCTAGGAGATTTATTAGTTACAGGCTATTCTATTTTTAGTAGAAACAGAATGTTTGGAAACATGATTGGTAAAGGATATACCGTGAAAAGCGCTCAGCTGGAAATGAGTATGGTGGCAGAAGGATATTACGCCACAAAAAGCGCCTACATCTTAAATAATAACAAAACAGAAGACAAGGCAAAAACTCCTATAATTAATGCTGTCTATGGCATTTTATACGAAAACAAAGAACCAAAAAAAGTCTTTAAAAAACTTACAGACAAATTAAGTTAACTCCTACTTAATTTTGTAGCACTCTTAAAACTAGCGTGCAAGAATTCCTTTTTGAGGCATCACCGGTATGGTTTTAGTTTCATCCTCTCTAATGGTATTTCTCGGAAACTCAAAGCGTTTGTCATACATCTTGTTTTCAAGAAAATAAGAGATGGTAAAAAAGTTGTCTAAGCCAAACACGCTCTCGTCTATGTATTCGATTTTAGCAAAACCTTTAGCTGGTATGATTCCAACGGTTTTGCGCATAGCGGCAGTCATTTTTTTTTCTGTATACCCCTGGGCTATAATCAAGACAGTTTCAATGGGAGCCTTAGCGTCATTAATGAGGTATATGTTCCAGTCATGGGTGTTGTAATCTTCGTTTAACTCAAACACTGCGGCAACGTATACGTCTTTAACCTTAGGTATATCAATATCTTTTTTCAAACACTTTTTTTTAACCTTAATTAGTCTGCACTCTTGAATTGCTGTAAAAAACGAACATCATTTTCACTAAACATACGTATGTCCGGAATTTGGTGCAACAACATGGCAATACGGTCTATACCCATACCAAAGGCAAAGCCACTGTAAATCTCAGGGTCTATTCCGCAATTTTTAAGCACATTAGGATCTACCATCCCACAGCCCATAATTTCAAGCCAACCAGTTCCTTTGGTGATTTTGTAATCGGTTTCTGTTTCAAGACCCCAATATACATCAACCTCAGCACTAGGTTCGGTAAAGGGAAAATAAGAAGGTCGTAACCTAATTTTAGACTTCCCGAACATTTCTGTAGTAAAAAACTCAAGAGTTTGTTTTAAATCTGCAAAACTTACACCTTTATCCACATATAGCCCCTCTACTTGATGAAAGAAGCAATGAGAACGAGCCGAAATAGCCTCGTTTCTAAACACTCTCCCTGGAGAAATAGTTCTTATAGGCGGCTTGTGATCTTCCATATAACGCACCTGTACTGAGCTTGTGTGGGTGCGAAGCAACACATCTGGATTGGTTTGCACAAAAAAGGTGTCCTGCATATCTCTTGCCGGGTGGTATTCCGGCAAATTCAAAGCGGTAAAATTATGCCAGTCATCTTCAATTTCTGGACCTTCGCTTACATTAAAACCTATATTAGAGAAAATACTTGTGATCTTGTTTTTTACGATAGATATGGGGTGTCTTGATCCTAATGTAATGGGTGCACCTGGACGCGACAAATCACCATAAACTCCAGAGGTTTCTTGAGTTGCATCTATTGCCACTTTAAGACTATTTACTTTTTCTTGCGCTGCGTTTTTTAAGGTGTTAACGGCTTGACCAAATTCTTTTTTTTGATCATTACTTACCTCTTTAAATGCAGCAAAAAATGCTTTTAATAATCCTTTACTACCCAAGTACTTAATTCTAAAATCTTCTACCTGGGTAAGTGTGGTTGCAGAAAAAGCTTCTACTTGTGTAATATGTTCTTTAATCTTATCTATCATAATATAACATTCAAGACCACAAAATTACAGAAAGTACTTCACATACGATTGCAAATTTATGGTAATAGTTGCAGTGGTTTTGATTATTGTATGACCTCTTTTTCTAAAAAATATTGGACAATAGCCTCCTTCATTAAAACGGTTTGCTCTCCAGCCTTTAATGGTGGTAATTGCTCTAGTATTTTATAATGAGGCCACCCAGCGCCGTCAAAATACTCAAACTCATAATATCCAAAGGGTTCAAGCAAACGACAAATAGCTATATGCATTAGATTTACTTTCTCGTCTTTTTTAAATTTTTTATGGAGTTGCCCCAACTCCTGTACCCCTACTAAATAAATAATAGCATCCAAATCTAGGGAGTCTCCATCTGCAAAACGATTACTCAAAAACGCTACTACCGCCTCCCATCGTTGTTTTAATTGTTCATCTCTTGCCATATATTGTCTTTATAAAAGGCCTCAAACGAAAATCTGCACCTAGTATATACTTTTTTGTAAAGGTAAGTTCTTTGTTTTAAAAAGCTTTAAAAACTAACCATTGGTTCATTCTTTGGGTTTTTATATCTTTAAAACAAAATAAATCTTCATGAATAGTATAGACATCGTTTTGGGCATTATTCTTATTTATGCTTTTTATCGAGGAATAAGAAAAGGACTTTTTGCAACACTTGCCTCATTAATTGGGCTAATTGCAGGGGTATATGGAGCTATTCATTTCTCTCACTTTGCAGCAAATATATTGTCTAAAATCCTGCAGTGGAGTCCCGAGATAATTAACCTAACAGCCTTTGGTGTCACCTTTTTAATTATATTAATTGTGGTTAATTTGGCGGGGAAAATTCTAACAAAAATTGCAGATTTTGCTGCCCTAGGATTAGTTAACAAACTACTTGGAGGTGTATTTAACACCTTAAAATTAGGGTTTATTTGTAGTGTTATTTTTATGTTTATAAACGCATCAACCAGCATCAGCGGGCTACTTATACCTTCACAAAAGAAAGAATCATCTCTGTTTTACCAGCCTGTTGCTATAATTGCCCCCTTACTCTTGCCAAACATTATAGAGGAGGTAGATACGATTCAAAAAAACACGCAACCCAGTGATCCTCCTATACAAGAGTCTAGCTCAAATTAATTAAACAGGGCGACTTTTATTGGCCTGAATATAAACCATTGCCTGTTTAAAATCTTTAAATATTTCTTGCTCTGAAATTAAATCTGGGATAATGTCTATGTTCTCCATCATCATTCTTGGCTGCGCAGTGAGCTTAACAAGCAGTACTTTTATATCAGCTTGTTTTAGTCTCAAAACAAGATCCTCCATGGCATAGAGTCCAGATTGGTCTATGTACGGGACCTTTTTCATGCGTATAATTAGGTGAGTGGCAGTATCTGGCACTTGTTTCGCAAGTTCCTGGAAATCGCTGGTATTGGCAAAAAAAAGTGGCCCCGCCATACGTTTTATAAACACCTGTTGTTTTAAATTATCTGGAAAAATAATTTCATCTGCCCATGGGAGATGCAGCTCATCTGCTTTATCTAGAGATACAACCTTAGCACGGCTCGCAGCAGAATCTCCTATTTTTTTCATGAAAATTAATGCAGCAAGCACAAGACCAATACCAACGGCAAAGACCAAATTCCAAAAAACAGATAGCAATAAAACCACAACCATAATAACAACCTCACTTTGAGGCATTTTAGGGATTGCTTTCAGGCCTTTATAATCCATAACTCCAATACCAACAGTTACTAAAATTCCTGCCAAAACAGCAGCAGGAATCTGAGAAGCGACAGGTCCTAAGGCTAATAATACAACAAGTAAAACCACAGCGGCTACCATACCAGAGAGTTTGGTGGTACCTCCACTATTAATATTAACAACGGTTCTTATGGTGGCTCCCGCACCAGGAATTCCTCCAAAAATAGAAGCAATACTATTCCCTATTCCTTGCCCAATTAATTCTTGGTTTGGATTGTGTTTTGTTTTGGTCATGTTGTCTGCCACCACAGAGGTTAGTAATGAGTCAATAGCCCCAAGAAATGCTAATGTGAGGGCTGTAAATATATAAGGTGATATTTGTCCAAGGCTAAAGTTTGTAAACATTTCAAAATGGGGTATTGGAAACCCTGATGGAATTTCTTGAATAGGACGATAGTCTAATTTTAAAAAATATGCAGTCAAACTTACTGCCATTAGTGCTACTAAGGTGCTAGGAACTTTGGTAGTTATTTTTTTAAAGCCAAAAATGATTGCTATGGTCGCAAAAGCAAGCATGAATTCTAACCATTGTATATTGCCCAATGCGCTTGGAAACCTTTTTAAAGCGCCTAAAACACCAGATCCGGCAGTTTTTGCAAGAATAGTTGCCTCTGCTGTTATTTCATTTTGGGTTATTTTTTCTGCCCTAACAACTGTTTCTTTAAAATTTTCAAGTACTAGAATACCTTCTCCAGCTTCGTCTTTTAAAATTTTATCAAGCAGTACTTCTTGCGCTTGGGGTTTAAAAGAATCAATAAATTGAGTATCATCTGTGGTGTAATACCCTACCATTGGGAGTAATTGTGTTACCAAAATAATAACTCCAATTGCCGTCATAAAACCAGAAACAACAGGGTAAGGGATGAATTTTATATATTTTCCGAAGCCTAAAACACCTAAGGTGATTTGAAACAAACCCGCTAATAAAAAAACCAACAAAATAAATGGCAAGGCACGCTGTAAATCTCCATCGTTGGCAGCTACAATTCCTGCTATAATTACCATAGAAACAGCTGTCATTGGGGCCGTTGGCCCAGATATTTGAGTATTTGTGCCTCCAAAAAGTGATGCAAAAAAACCAATTATAATTGCGCCATATAGCCCTGCACTTGGCCCAAGACCAGACTGTACTCCAAAGGCTAAGGCCAATGGCAAGGCAACAATACCGGCAGTGATTCCTCCAAATAAATTACCCTGAAAATTTTTAAATATATTTTTAAACATATGATTTGTTTTTAGCTTTTGAAATACAGTAAGCTGCCTTTTACTTAAAAGCAATCTTTTTTTTATTTTGTAATGAAGAATACTATGCCCTGAGGGTTATAGCTTTTTAGGAGGAGGAGAGGTTGTCTCTGTGTATATGGTATTCCAATAGATAGATTCTGTCTCAAAGGGTTTTTTCAATAACCCTTGACCCTTAAGTGCTTTTATAGAAAATAATACTTTTTCTGCTATTTTTTCTGTTTCTAACTCAAAGGTATCTGTTTTAGATTCTTCTTCTTGTACTAAAAAAGACGTAATATCTGAGCTGTGAAAACAACATTGCATTGCAATGGGCGCCGCCAAAGAGAAGGTAAAAAGAAGCAGAAATAGAAAACTTTTTGATTGCACGCTTGAGGCTAAATTTTTATACCTCAATATAAGATAAATGTTCTTGTTAAAAAAGCATAAAAGCTACAATTTCTTTAGCTCTGAGCTTGGCATCCAGCCCTCTATACCATTTACAATACCAATGCGGCTCCATAAGCCCTCGGCTTCTAGAAGTTGTACTTTTGTGCCTTGGTGTATCACAAAAACGGTATCACTACTGTTTTTAGGCGCTGTTTTAACATCTGTAGCTTCTGAGAAAACAATAGCAAATACATTTTTTTGCAGCGCTTTATAGCTAACAGATGCCATAGTAAGAGCCAAAATAAAAAGGCAAGCACTAAGGATTGCGGTAGTAAAAAACAACCTCTTTTTCTGTTCTGCTCTAGCAAAATAATACCCTAAAAATAATAGTGAAAACACACCACTACATACCACAGCCAATACCGCCCAACCCTCAAAAGTAAATTGTCCTACCAAAAGAGTATACCACCTAGAAAAAAATGTTTTTGGTAACGGGGTTATAGCATCAACTTTGGCGTTTTGCGCAAAGGTAAGATTTGTTTTAATCTGGGCGTCATTAGGCGCTAGCGCTAGTGCTTTTTCATAATAATATATACTAGGGCCTACCTGGTTTAGCTTATAGTGTGCATTGGCAATATTATAATATAACGCGGCGCTGTGTTGGCCATTATCTAAAATGGTATTCCACTTTTCAATTGCCTTTTTATAGGCTTCATTTTTATAGTTTTGAGTTGCCTCATTAAAAAGCCCCTGGGTCTTATCCTTGGCTTGCCCCTGGATAGTAAAGAGAATGAAAAACACACAAAAATTTACTAGATATTTCATCTTTTATAGTATTGTATTTGTTTGTCTATCAATGAAATAGTATCAATAGCCTTTTTATAATCTTGCCTTATAGCCACATCACTTGTTGGAGTATACCTTGCAAGTTCACAGCTTTTTAATAATGTTTCAAATTCCAAAACTGGAGCAACTTGTACTTTTCGCTCCACAAGCAACTTAGTAATACGCTCTTTACTCAACTGTGTGGTTTGAATATCTAATCTGGCTTTTAAGTAGTTGTGCAGAGAGCGCTCTAGGGCTTCATAAAAAATCTCTTTATTGTGTTTGTTTTTTCTAGCTTCTGCCAAATATTTACGCGCCATTTTATTGGCCCTTCTTAATTTAAGTCCTTGAATATCTGCGCGCGTAGACCTTTGCTTTTTACCAAGTAAAATAAAGAGAGGGATAAGCCCCAAGGGTACTAAAAGCAAGCCCCAAAATAAATTAGATTTAAAAAAGGGAGGGGTTGTACTTGGGCTTAAATTCGCATTGAGTTTTATATAATTAAAGCGCTGCTCAATGACAAGGGGTTGAGGTGTTTGAGTTTGGGCTATTGTTGGGTCTTGTTTTGGGGTAGCTCCAGGGGTTACTCTTATTACAATCTGCTCAGAGGAAACACTCTGGTAAGATTGACTATCTGGATTGAAAAAAGAAAATGAAATGGGGCTGATGGGATAGCTTCCTTTTTCTTGAGCCACCACAGTATACTCCATAGAAACAGAACCGCTAATTCCTGAGGCTCTTGTGCGGATATTTTCTTTGCGCTGGGGCTCATACACCTCCAAGGCACTTGGCACTTTTAGGGTAGGTATAGAAAGGGTGTTTAGGTTTCCTTTACCCGAGACGGTGAGCTGTAGTGTAAGGGCTTGATCTGCCTCTAAGACTTTTTTGTTTGCCTTTACTATAAAGGAAAAATCCCCCACAGCTCCAGTAAAGTTATCTGGACGGCCTTCTAGTGGCAAGGGTTTTACAGTAATGGTTCTTTTCCCTGCAGAAATAGTTTTGTTAACTCTTGTTGTTAAACTTCTTCCAAAGATATTGCGTCTTTTTCCAGGAACGTCAATGGGGACATCTAAGGTTAAGGGTTCAATTTCTAGGGGTCCTGTTTTTTGAGGATACAATACCGTAGTCTTTAAAACAACATACCTATAGTCTTCTCCTTGGTATTTTCCTTCAAATAAATTGAGTTTTTGACTGTCTATATTTTTACTCCAAAAATCAGCATATCTAGGAGAATTTATTTCTCTCCATTGACTGGTAATACTTACATTGTTTGAAACATATAGTTTATAGACAATTGTTATACGCTCGTTAAGATAAGGCGTAGGGTTTGAGACTTCGGCTACCAAATGTACATTTTGCGCTGCTATGACTTCTGGGTTATTACCTAGGCCATCTGAGGGTGTTTTTACTGCAGGGGTGATTTGTAGGGGTATAGCACTGGTGGTGTAGGTTTTCCCAGAAATATAAATTGAAGCGGTGCCAATGCGCAGGTTCCCTTGTTTGAGGGGTGATAAAAAGTAAGAATAGGTTTTAGAATAGGTGCGTTTTCTATTGATGTAAGAATTGCTAATAGATTGGTTTGGGCCACCTACAACCCTAAATCCTTCAAAACTTGGCGGGTTAAAATCATCCCCATCTGCATTCATGATAAAATCTACCCGAACTCGCTCGTTAATGCCCAGTTTTTTGCGACTCACTTTTGTTTGAAATGTAACCTGAGCCTGTGATGTGAAGGCAAATAACACAACAAAAAGAACAAACCATATGTGTTTTTGTCTGTCCATGTTACCAATCTTTTTCAGATTTTATCTTTACTCCCTTTTGTTTTTGTGCATTGATCTTGTCTTGAACTTTCTTTTCTTGATTGTTCATAGATTCCAGGAGGTTTTTCACCTGTTGGGGAGACAGCTTCCCATCAGAGGGCTGATTTTGTTGTTGGTCTTGTTTTGATTGCTCCTGTTTTGGGTCTTTAGGTTCCTGCGGCTCTTTTTTGTCTTCTTGCTCATCCCCTTTTTTATCTTCTGGATCTTGATTGTCTTGGGGGTCTTTTTCTTGGTCTTTTTCTTTATCCTGGTCGTCCTTTTTATCTTGGTTGTCTTGCTGGTCTTGAGGATCTTGCTCTTTATCTTGATCATCCTCATTTTTTTGTGGCGGGTTTTTCTCTAACAGATCTTTTGCCAGGGCTAAGTTGTACCGGGTCTTGTCATCGGTGGGGTTGTTTCTAAGGGCGTTTTTATAAGCCTCAACAGCACCAGTGTACTCTTTTTGATTCATCAGTGCATTTCCTAAGTTATGAAATGCCTGATGGCGTTGAGGTTTTGTGGTTGCTACCTTCGCAGCAGCAATAAACCTACTTAGCGCTTCCTGGTTTTTACTGTTTTTATAGTAAGCGTTCCCTAAATTATAGTTCCCTGTTGCCTTATCCTCTTCAATAGCAATGGCTTTTCTGTAAGCAACTTCGCCATTGATAAATTCATTGTTTTCTATGGCAAGGGCGCCCTGGCTTAAATGCAATGCTGCCTGGATAGCATCTTGTTTTTGGGTCTTAGAAACCTTGTTCTGTGAGCTCATTTGTATAGCGCTGCATACAACAAGCATATACAAAACAGTTGTTTTAAAAACCCTTTTAAGGTGGCTTTTGTCAATATGTGCGGGGTATGTATTTTTTGAACTGTAAGACATTACAAATCTGTTTTTTGTTGATTAAACAAATTAAGGTTGTTGATCCATTTTGTTTTGCGTTCTAAAAACAGCACATCAAGCAATAAAAATAATAAAGCCCCTGCCAAAAACCATTGAAACTGATCTTTAAAATCAGAAAATTGTTTGGCATCAAACTCCTTTTTATCCATCCCTGATAGTATGTTTTGTACTTGCCCTACAAGCTCTTTTGTATTGCTGCCGTCTAGATATTCCCCATTTGCAGCCTCAGCTATTTCTTGCAAGGTCTCTTTGTTTAGTTTGGTAATCACCACTTGGTTGTCTTTATCTCTCTTGTAGGATTGAACTACCCCGCCGCGCTTTATAGGGATTTTAGCTCCCCCTGGGGTTCCTACACCAATGGTATAAATTCTTATGCCTTTTTTAGTAGCCTGGGCGGCAATACTTGCATAATCTCCCTGATGATCTTCACCATCGCTTATTAAAAACAACACTCTGTTTTTTTGTTCAATATCGTTATAGTAGGTTTCTGCCATTTCTATTGCCTGGGTCATGGCTGTTCCTTGAGAGCTTACCATATTGGTGTTCATTCCCGATAAAAAAAGGCGGGCAGATGAAAAATCTGTGGTTATGGGCACCTGCGGAAATGCACTACCAGCATAGCCAATAATACCAATTCTATCTCCAGCAAGGGTGTTAATTATTTGGCGTACCAACTGCTTAGATTTTTCTAGGCGGTTGGGAGCTATATCCTCTGCCAACATACTTGTTGATACATCCAGGGCAAACACAACATCAACACCTTCTCTTTTTACCGTCTCAAGTTTTGTCCCAATTTTTGGATTCACTAAAGCAAAGCTCATACATGCTAATACTAATAACGCGAGCACAAGCTTCAAACTTCCTTTAAATATGGATTGACTTGGGCTTAAAACATCCAGTAATGTAGGATCTGCAAAACTGCGCTGCGTTCTTTTTTTCCAAAGGACAACCAACAAGTAAACCGCTATCACTGCCGGTAAGGCAAATAGCACATAAAAATAGATGGGTTGTTGTAGTTGGTACATAATTTATATAAAACTTCTAAAAAGGGTGTAACGTAAAAAGAGTTCAAACAAAAACAACCCCAAGGCCCAAAGCGCCCAGGATCTATAAAGCTCTGTGTAATTTGTGTATTTAAACTCCTCTATATCTGTTTTTTCTAGGGCATTAATTTCTGTGTAAATTTCTGCTAGTTTGGTATTGCTGGTAGCTCTAAAATACCTGCCTCCAGTTGTTTGTGCAATTTCTTTTAGCAGGGTTTCGTCAATCTCTACTTGTTGCATGCCGTATTGGAAACTCCCATCTGCCCTAATGCCAATTGGGCTTTGTGCCATACCGTTGGTTCCTAGACCAATAGTGTATACTTTAATTTCAAACTCTTTGGCGAGCTCACTGGCAATTTTAGGGTCTATAAAGCCGGTATTGTTAACACCATCTGTTAAGAGTATAATCACTTTACTTTTTGCACGACTCTCTTTTAATCTGTTTACGGCAGTTGCAAGACCAGAGCCAATTGCCGTTCCGCCTTCTATTATAGTATTGTACTCAATACTTTTCAAAGAGGCTAACACAATACTTTTATCACTCGTTAACGGTGTTTTTGTATAACTCTCTCCAGCATATTCTACCAAACCAATACGGTCTGTAACACGGTCTTTAATAAAACCCGCAGCAACATTTTTTAAAGCCTTTAATCTATTGGGTTTTAAATCTCTGGCGAGCATACTTGCCGAAACATCTATGGCCATTACAATGTCTATTCCTTTATTGCTAACGGTTCTTGTGGTTTGGCTTACGGTTCTAGGCCTTGCCATTGCTACAATAATAGCCGTAAGGGTTAACAAGCGAAGTAAAAAAAGTACCGGCCTTAGTTTGGCAAGCCAGTTCTTTGATGTTTTAAACCCCTGAATACTAGATATGCTAAGACTTGGTATTTGTTTGTTTCGCTTTAAAAAATACCAAAGCCCAACCACTGGAAGTAGCAAAAGCAACCAGAAGAGTTCTGGATTAACAAATTCAAAATTATTGAGCATCTTGTGGTTGTTTTTTGTTTTGGTCTTGTGGTGAAACTGGCACCTCTATGGAGTTTATGATTCTTTCTTTTATTTGGTTGGCGTAGGCTACATCTCTCTCAAAAACAATAGTCACCATCTGTAGGGTGTTTTGCTGATCAAATAGTAGCATTTCATAACTCATTTTCTCTTTGGAAATGTCTCCGTTTGCTAATTTTAAATTAAAATCTCCATAAGCCTTCACTCCCTTTAATCCCTCATCTGAAGAAAAAGCCTCTTGTTTTACCACCAAATTTAATGCCCCTGCATTTTCTAAGGCCTCAAGGGCTTGTTCTATGGCAATGCCAACAGCTGCGTCTTGGCTCTGGGGAGAAGACTGCTGGGCTTGCTTTTTAATGGAGAGGGAAACATACAACGCTTCTCCTATAGACCCAGATGAAAAGCTACTGCCGCCACTAGTGGAAGAGATGCTGTCCTTTGAGGGTTGTGGTAGTTGTCTTACCAAGATCTCTGGAGTAGTAACAATAAGACCAGGTGCTCCATACTGGCTTTTGTACCACCGCCCGTCTAATGTGTCTTTTAATGAATTTCCAAACACCGTCTCTTTTAAAGTGCTAAATCCATAAAGACTTGAAAAAACAGCAGCGCTAATTATTAAAATAAGCACTAGGCTTGATCCAGCAACTACTATTTTTTTGCGCAACTTCTTTTTTTGTAATGCTTGTAAATACAGGGTGTCTTGCAATAATTCTTCCTGTGTTGGTTCTGGTATAGCCTGGTGAGTATTGCTTATAATTTCCTCAACCCTAGATCTATCTGCCTGGGCCTGCCCAGAGCCTTGTTGCATCTTAGCAAACTTCACTAAATCTGCTCTTTTTAAAATGGTATCTAGATGTTTAATATCTTGAGATTTAAAATCAAAATTCCCTGATTTTTTTAATATATTTAAACGCCTTATAAGCTCCTGTGTGGTACTCTCCAGTGCTGCATTATCTACTTCTCTGTCTAAATATCTTTTAACAATTTCTGTCAATAAAGAATAGTACTCTTTGGCATTATTTTGTAATAAATACTGCGAGCTGTCCAGCTCCTCTAGTGCCACCAAAGCTTCTTGATAGGGAGGTAACTGCTTTTTGGCCTGCTGCTTTTTCTTTTTACGCCTTAAAAAATACCAAACAGCGATAGCTAGAGCTATAAATAAAACTAGCCAGTAGATACCGGTTGGAACTTGAAATGGCACTTTAGCTACAACCATTGCCGCCTTAATATCAAACATTTTTTGTTTGGTGGTGTCAATAGCAACATCACGCACCTGGATATTGATACTATCTGAAAGAAAAAACGTGTTGTTAAATATTATTTTTTGCCTAGGTATGGTATACCTTCCAGAATCAAACTGAGTGAGCCCGTATTGTTTTCTATAATTAATTTTTGAATTACTGTAGGTGGTGTCTGTCACATAGCTCTCTATAACCTCCAGAGGAAGAAAACTTTGCTGGTCTGGAAACACAACCAAATCTATAGAATCTGCCTGAATCTCGAAGGATATGCGCAACTCTTCTCCTATTTTAATGGAGGTGGTATCTGCGGTTGTAATTACTTGCGCCGTTGCACAAAAAGCAAGAAAGAACAAAAGCCCTGCTAATACGGTTGCTAGCTTATTTGTAGTGATTGATATGTTATTTGTTTTTGACAATGGTGTTATCTTCTTTTGAAATACCCTAATAATTTTTTCACATAACTTTCATCTACTCTGCAAGCTATTGCGCCTGCACCGCTTTTAGCAAAAGCATCCTCATAGTAAGCAACACCTTGTTTATGATAGCCTGCGTAGTGTTTACGAACACTCTTAGAGCCGGTATGAACTAGTAAAGACTCTCCTGTTTCTTGGTCAAGCATTTGTACCATTCCTAAGTTGGGCAGGGTTTGTTCTCTGGGGTCAAATACCCGTATGCCAGTTACATCATGCTTTCGGGCAACAATTTTAAGGGTGTCTTTATACCCTTGTGTCATAAAATCTGAAAGCACAAAAACAATGGCCTTCTTCTTGATGACATTACTAAGATATTTAAGCGCCTGGCTAAGGTCTGTCTTTTTACTGCTAGGTGTAAACTCAAGCAATTCTCTAATAATTCTTAAAATGTGTGATTTGCCTTTTTTTGGAGGCACAAACAACTCTATTTGATCTGTAAAGAGTATAATCCCTACTTTGTCATTGTTCTGCATTGCAGAAAAGGCAAGTGTCGCTACAATCTCTGTAATAATCTCATTTTTAAACTGGGCATCTGTACCAAAAAACTCAGAACCACTAATGTCTGCCATAAGCATTAAGGTTAGTTCTCGCTCCTCTTCAAAGACTTTGATGTGCGGCTCGTTGTAACGTGCCGTTACATTCCAGTCTATACTTCGTACATCATCTCCATACTGGTATTGGCGCACTTCACTAAACGTCATCCCGCGCCCTTTAAAAGTACTGTGGTACTCTCCACCAAACACATGGTCGCTTAAGCGGCGTGTTTTAATTTCAATTTTTCGTACTTTTTTTAAGAGCTCTTTAGTATCCATGGTATTGGTGAGAACGTGTAATTTACTTGTGAAAGGCCTTAAACCTATGAAGAATAAACAGTTTTTTTTGCAGTTGTATTTAAAAAATCAGCTATGGTACTTCAATGACATTTACAATCTTGTTGATGATATCTTCTGTAGTTACGTTTTCTGCCTCTGCCTCATAGGTAATCCCTATTCTGTGACGAAGCACATCATGAACTACCGCACGAACATCTTCAGGGACTACATACCCTCTTCTTTTTATAAAAGCGTAGCATTTTGCAGCAACAGCAAGATTGATACTCCCACGAGGTGAGGCGCCATTGTTTATAAGTGGTTTAAGCTCTGCAAGTTTGTATTGCTCTGGGTTGCGCGTTGCAAAGATGATATCTAGAATGTATTTTTCTATTTTCTCATCCATGTATACTTCTCTAGCTGCATCTTGTGCGCGCAAAATTTGAGCTACGGTAACTACAGGATTAATTTTTTCAAACCCGCCCTTTAAGTTTTGGCGTATAATTAATTGCTCATCTTCTAGGGTTGGATATTTAATGACCGTTTTTAGCATAAACCTGTCTACTTGCGCCTCTGGCAGAGGATAGGTTCCTTCCTGCTCTATAGGGTTTTGAGTAGCCATCACTAAAAATGGTTTGTCTAGCACAAAAGTGGTGTCACCAATAGTTACCTGCTTTTCTTGCATGGCCTCTAAAAGCGCAGATTGCACCTTTGCAGGCGCTCTATTAATTTCATCTGCCAATACAAAATTGGCAAATATTGGCCCCTTTTTAATGCTAAAATCATTGTCCTTCATGTTGTATATAAGGGTACCAACAACATCTGCAGGCAACAAATCTGGGGTAAATTGTACTCTACTAAAACTACCTTTTACAGCCTGAGACAGGGTGTTAATTGCAAGTGTTTTTGCCAAACCAGGAACACCCTCTAATAAAATGTGCCCTTGCCCTAATAAACCAATAAGTAGTCGTTCAATCATGTGTTTTTGACCCACGATTACTTTGTTCATCTCCATTGTGAGAATATCTACAAAAGCGCTTTCTTTCTCAATTTTATCGTTCAATGCGCCAATATCTGTAGGCGTAGCTATTTGTTCCATAGTCTGTTTTGTGTTCTTAGATTTAATACTCTTTCTCTAGTGGTTTTTTAATAGCATTGATTACTTGCTGTAAAGCAATAAAACTACTCAATACTAAAGACGAAATTTTAATACACAAGTTACGTTAAATTTCAATTTTTTTTCTAGGGTCTAAATGTAAGATAACTAATGCTTGGAGTCAAGTTTGTTAATAAAATTTTAAGACTGTTTTTTATCACTTTTAGCACGTACATTTGTAGTTATTAATTTCTAAAATATGCTCCCTTAGTAGGATCATTTTCCTTTCAATGGGGCAAACGTTATTTTGGTTTTACAAACTCTCATGAAAAAAACTGCTCTTATTACAGGTGCTACCTCTGGTATTGGACGTGCAACGGCCACCTTATTTGCTAAAAACAATATCAACTTAATTTTGTGTGGAAGACGCCAAGATCGGCTAGAGACTATAGCAAAAGAGTTGTCTTCCTTAGTCAAGGTGCACACTCTTTGTTTTGATGTTCGAGATAAAAAGCTGGTGCAAAAGTTACTTGGCAATTTACCAAAAGGGTTTAATACCGTAGATATTTTAATCAATAATGCTGGTAATGCTCATGGGCTTGATAGTATTGAGTCTGGATCTAGTGATGATTGGGATGCTATGATAGATATCAATGTAAAAGGACTGTTGTATGTCTCTAAGGCCATTATACCGCAAATGATTGCAAAGGCTTCTGGGCATATTATCAATATTGGATCTACGGCAGGAAAAGAAGTATACCCTAATGGCAATGTGTACTGCGCAAGTAAACATGCCGTAGATGCTATAAATCAAGGCATGCGTCTTGATCTTAACGGGAAGGGCATCAAAGTAGGCGCCATTAATCCAGGATTAGTAGAAACAGAGTTTAGCGAGGTACGCTTTAAAGGAGACAGCGAGCGAGCCACCAAAGTGTATCAAAATTTCACGCCTTTACAGCCCCAGGACATTGCAGATGTAATCTACTTTGCCATCACTAGAGCTCCTCACGTTAATATTTCAGATTTAACCGTGATGTGTCTAGACCAAGCATCCTCTACAATTGTGCATAAGGGGTAATTACTCTACTACAATCTCATCAATAAATGTCCATGCCTTATTTCCAGCCCCTTGCAGACCATCTGGGATAATACCGTAGCTAGGAATCGAGATCTTAATAAAAGAAGTGGTAACACCCACTTTAAAAATTACATCCAAAATGGTTTGATTGGTACTTGGCAAATTAACCTTTGGTAGCAGCCCAAAATCTGTCTGGATTTCAATCTCTTTAGGGGCATACAACCACTGCCCATTGGCATTGTAAAAACGGGTGCTTATTTTAGAAATTTTTGTGGGTTTTGCAAAGGTGATGGTAATCTCCAAATCTTCTCCCCAAAAGCCTAGCCACTCTTTATCTCCAAAGCGTGTATTACTTCCAGAAACTCCATTGATAAGTGCAGAGCTCCCTCCTGCGCCATAGGCAGAATGAGGCGCTACATTTAAAGAAACACTAGCATTAATTGCCTTGTGGTAAACAATGGTGTCTGTAAAGGTTCTTCCAACTTTTTTACCCTCTTTATACACTTGCCCAGTAATAATTGCATCTTGCGAAATACTAAAGGGTGAGGTATAGATTTGCTCCTGTGCAGTGTTAAGGCGGTACTTAATTTCTTTGCCTTTGGTTGGCGTGGTAAGCCTATAAGATACTGCGCCTTGTTTTTTTATAACCCCTCCTTCCAGATCATAGAGGTGATTGGCGTAGTTAATATTTTTAACATCTAGCCTTTCTAAATACCGTTCTAGCCGTGAAAGAAAATTAGTGTAATCTTCTTCTAGATTTTTAGTAGCTCCAGACCAAACAACCTCACTCATGGCTACTATTCTTGGAAATGCCATATACTCCACTTGCTTTTTGGTGGCCATATATTCTGTCCAAATATTACCTTGAGCGCCTAAGACATGAGAGGCGGCATCTGTATTTTGCAACGCTACAGGAATGGGGTTAAAGCCAAACACCTTTTTTAAAGGTAGGTATCCGCCAATGGCTGTAGGTTCATCTTGGTGGGTGGCTTGATAGTAATCAAAATAGGCATGTGAGGTTGGTGTTAAAATCACATCATGCCCCTGCCTTGCGGCATCAATTGCTCCTTGGGTTCCTCGCCAAGACATCACCGTTGCATTTGGGGCCAGCCCGCCCTCTAAAATTTCATCCCAACCAATAATTTTCTTGCCCTTAGCATTTATATGCTTTTCTATTTCTGTTATAAAATAGCTTTGCAAACCGTGGGCATCTTTTAATCCTTTTTCTTTAATGAGTTGCTGGCAATTATTACACTTGTTCCACTTTGTTTTAGGAGCCTCATCACCTCCAATATGGATATACGCTCCAGGAAATAATTCCATCACCTCATCTAGTACATTTTTAAGAAAGGTAAAAGTCTCTGGCTTTGGGCAATAGATATTTTCAAACACCCCCCATTTAGTTGCCACTGCAACTTGCTCTTTAGTACATCCTAAATCTGGATAGGCAGAAATAGCAGCCTGAGCATGACCTGGGAGTTCAATTTCTG
>CBFHMO010000018.1:21629-21864 GCA_965656925.1 Patiriisocius sp. | reverse complement strand
AGACCACATCCATCCAGAAAACCCGAGGTCCTCCACCAGAACAATCATAAATATTCCCAAAATGGCTGGAAACATTTGATTTGCCAACATACCAAAGCCAAAAGCAACCTTCTGGCCCATGGGTACTTTGTTGGTTTTAATTGTGTTATTCATATTATTATTTTTAGTTAGTAATCAATATTGTTTGAATAGCCTGTGGGCTAATTAAAATTTGTTTGCTTGTCATTGCGGTTTT
>CBFHMO010000018.1:0-21619 GCA_965656925.1 Patiriisocius sp. | reverse complement strand
CTCCATACCTTCGTTGAAAATCACAACAGCCGTTGATCCATCTGGATTTTTAGCAGCCGCTACCATCAAATCTATATCACTGGATTCTACCCCAATAACCTTAGCTCCTGGTCTAATGTATTTGCTAAAGTGTGCCATTATATAGTACAAAGGGGTGTAATAAACCTCATCTGTTTTTGGGTCTACAATTACGGGTGCCACGCACCAATTTTTAAACCAATTTGGACCTCCTTGACGGTCTAAAACCATATTCCAGTCTACCCAACCATCTACCCAGTTGTTGAGACAGCCAATGATATCTCGTGCATATCTGTTTGCCGGAGCATATTTTGGGTGAAGGTATTTTTTATCCTCCTCACGCCAGTCATAGCCCCAATCTGTGGCTTCTTTTTTCCAATACCAGCTATCGTCTTTCCAAACTGGTACCTCAGAGTCTATGCATGCCTCTGTCTGGATAAGGTATTTATTTGGTGCTTTATGATGTGCGTATTGTAATGCTTCAGGAAAATAATCATACGTGCTCTCATACCAATGTATAGCTGTTCCATCAAAATATTTTGAAGATTCTTGGTCTTTATACATTACATCTACAAATTCTTTGATACCCTCACGATTTTGATCATAGCCAAGTAGTACCATATCGCCTTTTCCATCGGCCTTGAGTTTTGGTCCTAAAAAATTTTGAACAAAATCTGTCATTTCTTGAGCAGAGAAGTGCATGCTTTCCCAATTCCCCCCATTTCCGTGAGGCTCATTCTCTATGGTGAAGCCCCAAATATCGATTCCTTCTGCTTTGTAGGCATCTGCATATTTTAAAAAAAACAAGGCCCAGGCGTCATAATATTCTGGCAACAGTTTACCTCCAACCCATTGGTTGTTGTCTTTCATCCAAGGAGCAGCTGTCCAGGGAGATGCAAATAGCCTAAATCCATCTTCACTTGTCTGTAGCGCTCCTTTTATCATTGGTATGAGGTCATCCCTATCCTCGTCTATAGAGAAATGTTCTAAATTTTTGTCTCCCTCAACGGGCGAGTAAGAATAATTAGATAAAGAAAAATCACAGGAGTTCATGTGGGTCCTAGTTAAAGAGTAATTGGCCCCTTTCTTGCTAAAATAAGCCTCTAAAATTTCAGATCTATTCTCTGGACTCATTTGGTTTAAAAGATGGGCAGATGCTTCAGTAAAGGCTCCCCCAAATCCTGATATTGTTTGAAATTTTTTCTCAAAATCAAGTGCTATTAAAGAGGGCGTAAGCTCAGAGGTAAAGTTGGTGCGCTGTGTGAGCTGGTTTCCACTTTGTGAGGTCTCAAAAACAGTTATCGTTTCTTTTTGGGAGTTCATAGAAGCTGAAATTGTAAATAAAATGCTTAGTAAAAGAATACTTTTAAACTTCATGTTTGGGTGTTATTTTTTTGGAGCATTTAAAGAAAAGTTTAAAAATTTCTCTTTAATGATTTCATAGGTTTGTTTTTTGACGCGGTTGATATCCACTATCCCCCAATATTCTTCATTGGGTGCGCCATCATAAGGCACGCCACTACTATTTGGCGCCCAACCCCCTACATCTTGAGTAGCAGGGTTTCCAGCTTTCCATAAGCCGTCTGTAAACGAGAAAATCAAAATCCCACAAGCCACATCACTTTGTTTGAAAACAGCATCAATAATTTTTCCATTGGCAACTGCTTGCGCTCTTTGGTTTTCACCCTGTTTGAAGCCGTCTTTTTCAATTTTCATATAACTATCTGCACCTGCCTCAGAGAGGTAAACGGGCTTATCGCTTACTTTTTCCCACTCCTTAAAAATAGACTGAGGTTGATCCCATCTGTACACATTTAATCCCCACATATCAATATTTGGGTTTGATGCAAGTGCTTGTTTATCTGGCATGTCTCCATGAGCAGTTGCTACAGGATGGGTAGAATCTGTCTTATGGATCAGGTCTGTGGCCTGACTAAGGGCGTTATACCAATTTTGAATATTGCCATCAAACCACTCTGGATGGTAATTATACTCGTTACCCAGCTCCCAAATTAAAATAGCATTGTGATCTTTGTATTTTTCGATGTATTGTAAAAAACTACCTGAGAGGATGTCAAAAAAGCCATTTTGGTTATATCCAAACCCAACAATGAGTTTGATTCCAGCAGCATCAATTTTATCTAAAATAGTTATATTATCTATAGGAGCATATACACGAATGGTATTGATTCCAGCTTGGGTCATTAATTTTAAATCCTGATCTATAGTATTAAAACTACGAGTAGTTTCTCCCTTAGCAACAGGATGGTAGCAAATTCCTTTCATAAAGTATGGTTGGTTGTCTACCAATAATTGATTGCCAGAGATTTCAACATTCTGGGCAGAGAAAGGCCATATGAAAAATAGCATCGATACAAGGAAAATTACAACTAAGGATATAAATTTCATAAGACTTTATTTTTCGCTTTGGGTTAGTACATGTTTTGGAGTGAAAACTTCTTTCATTAAAAGCGTTAGATCTCCCTGAAAAGTTTTTTTGATTGGATTTCCGTCTCTGGTAAGCCCTTTGAAAATTCCTTGTTCAACCAAAGACCATAGTGCATATTTTGCATGACCATCTAAGGTAAATAAGCCAAAATGATTTTCTGAGCCGTTTTTATTGCCTGGGTCTTTCCAATGTTCATCAAATGCTTCAAAAAAGAAACAAGAAATGTTGTTTTTAGCGCTCCATTGACGCATTAACTTATAATACAATGCTTGTTTATACTGATCTGCAGCGTTAGAACCATTTGAGCCATAAAGCCCCCAAGAGGTTGTGGCCCAGCCAGTTTCTCCAATATGAATAGGCTTGTCTATACCAAGTGAGGTAGTGTACCTCTTGACGCTTTGATATTGATCTATTGCATAGTGTAGTGCACGCTGCATAGCTTTTTCAATAATTTCATTTTCTGTGCCAGAAAATTCCTGTTGTGGTACTAGCCAAAAATTGTTATTGTAGTGCGTGTCATGGAAAGGGTAGGTGTGTACAGAAATATAATCAACCGTGGCAATAAGCTTTTTCAAATCTTCATTATGGTACTCTGGGCCGCCCCCGCCCCAGGATGCAAAGTTGTCTGAACTAGTAATCCACAATGATTCAGGAAGATTGCCTTTTGCTTTTTGGGTTTGTAAATAGCTAACCCATTTTAAAATTACTGCAGGTTTTACAAAATAAGACGTTGCCCAGTGCACCATAGCCTCATTTCCAACAGCTATGATTTTTACAATATCAGGATACTGGTTTGCAAGTGCAATTGCTTTGGCTATTTCTGAGGTGTTGTTTTCTAGGTCTTCAATATCATGATTGGGCTGGCTTTGTGTCCAAGCTCCCTGGCAATCTATCCAAGCCCCAAGCATTACATACATTTCAAAACCAGCTTCCTCAGATTTTAAATCCCGAATTGCCTTTAAAATATTTGTCGCTTGATCTAGCTGTAAATTATAGGTGCGTACAACTTTGATTCCTATGGCTGATAAAATCTTAAGGTCTTCTTTAATCTGAGATAGTGAAGGCTGATCTTCTCTTGTTAAGGTGCGATACCCTCCATAGGAAATCGCCCGATATTCTGGGTTGCCTAAAAACTCAGCGGCTGATTTATTAGTATGTATAGGGTTATTATTCATTTTTTTTTCTTTACAAGACCCAACACCAAGAACTAAAGTAAAAATTAACACGAGTCTTAGTAGGGATCTTGAGTACTTCATATTAAGCTTTAACAACAGATATGACTAACTTCTCTATTTTTCCACCTCTATTAAATAGCATCTGGCTAGTTTCGACATCTAGAGATTTCCCTTGAAAAGAGCTGACGCTACCATCAGCTAGAAACACTTTAATTGCCGCCTGAGTCGCTTTCTGATAAATTACAGGTACTTGGCAGTAGGTAAAACCGAGCGATCCAACTGCGAGGTCTATACAACACTTTTCTTTGGCTAGGTTGATGTAATTAAATACTTCTTTAGTTGTTAAAAACTCCTCCGATCTTAGTATCTCCGGGTTAAACTCAACAGCACCATGACGCACTTTGACTCCTAACTCTCCAAATCTACTCAAGACATCTTCCTTCACTTGTCCAGTCATCCCTGGTTGCTGAGCGCCTTTACCTCCTGGTGTATGTGAGTAGGCATCTGTAGGAAATGCTCCATAAAGCTCAGGTGATTTATGAACTCCAATACCTGCATTAACCTCAAAATAATGATCGTATAATCTACCTATAAGTTTTTTATCTTCTGAATCGTAGAGTGCTTTTTGAGTCACCTCATACACCGCCAATAATAACTTAGAGACCATATGCCAGTAAATAGACCCCAGCCCTTCATAGCCAAAGAAAGTACCCGATCTTCCTGTAAATGATTTGTGGTCAAATACAGATTCAAATATAGCAAGCACCTTTTTAGAATCCTTCTCTACAAGGGGGGCATATAGCCCTGAAAGACTACTCAAGGCTACCTCCACAGATGCGGCATTATTAAAACTACCATTAAAGTGGTACGCGCCATTTCCGTCTTGATTTATTAATTGGGTATTCCCATCTGCAATAAGTTGCCTTAGTAATTCACAGGAGGTAACATCTATTGTGGCAATGGTGTTTTTATGAACAAACTTTGGAAGCTCTTTGTTTGGATATAAAATATAGCTGTACTGATCTTCTCTAAATAAGGCACTGCTTTTAAGACCGTCTAAAACATCTAAACTCTCTTTAGTGGATAAAAAACCAGAACTCAACACCGCAACTTGCCCCTCTAACATTTCAGGTAAATAAGAAATAGAAACAGATTTATGGTCTGTTACGGTCATCAGGTTGTAAGAATGAAATAAATTATCAGCTCGTTTATTGGCAACTATAGAATGCTCTAAGTAATCTAAGGCAGTGTTTGTAAATTCTAATAAAGACGCCTTAGAAACGGCTGTTTTATAGCCAGAGAATTTGTGATCGTAAATTTGTGTTCTGTAATCGCTCGCTGCTTGTCCAAGCCCGTCTAGGACTTGCTTTCGGTTTTCATCAGTAAAACGGCCTTCAAGAAGCTGTTTGTGCGTTTTCAGGGTTTGAGATACTTTGCTGAAAAATTCCAACAGTTCATTAGAAATCTCAAACTCACTTGTGGTGTCCTGATCCAATACTTTATTGAAGAAGTTTAAAAAGCGTCTTAAGTAATATAGGGTCACCATAGAGACTCCATTTCCTACAAGCGCATTATTTGCATCGTTCCACTCAGGGCGTTGGGTGTTCATCCAAATTCCCCCTTCTGGAATAAAGTTTGACATTTTTGCCAAGACGGTTGCTAGTATTTTCTCTACAAAATTAACCTTGTAAATAAAGGAGGTTGTGTCTCTTAATAAGGCACCATCAACCCCAATTTCATTTCTTTTAAATTGTATGTTTTCTTCCTTTTCAAAATCAAAATCTATCGTATTTTTTGGATCTTTTAAAATAGACTCGTAGGGTTTGATCTTGTAAGGCACGTTGGCGTAGACAAATAAATCTTTAGAGAAATAGGTCGCTAATTTACTTGGGTAATAAGCTTCCATAAACTCAAGAAACTTAAGTAAGTATATGATTTGGTGATCCCCCCAATACCCAATGTAAGACCACGGGTTGTCTGGCTCAATTGTTTCCCAATCAAATCCATACTTTGTAACACGGTATGGGTTATAGCCCTCAAAAGTGGTCGCGTTTAAAAACTTATGAATCATCCCTTCCATAAATTCTGGATAGCAATGTGCTAAAGCTTCCCAGTTTTGGAAAATATCACGCCAGTTTCCTTGATAATCTAATATTTTAGAGCCATCATTTTCGTTTCTAGTGTTTATAGAAAACTTGTTCCAAGGACGGCTTGGATCGCCATGGCGACGGCTAAATTTTAGAGGCAAATATTCGCAGCAAAGACGTTTAAAGTTTTTATCGGTATCGTCTTGGTATAAAGCCTTTAAGTCTTGTAGAGTGAAAAGTGCTGGTAAGGCGTTTAATACCTGCTCTTTATGACGGTATACTTTTTTGTTTAGCTTTTCGATGTAAGGAACAAAATCTGCTTTTTCGATTTGATAATTATCATCAAAAATCCCACCACGCATAATGTTAAACATGGTATTTGAAAAGTGACGAACGTTGCGAAGTCCATCGGCAGTTTTTTGAAGTCCATCAGAGGCAGCAACGAGCTCAGTTAGATGTTCAGAACCTAACTCAACATCTCTAAGGATCTTTGCTTTTAAATCTGAAACAGTTTTAATCTCAGATGTAATAGCAACAACATCTGAGATGCTTTGATTCACATCAGCGACCAACAACCATTCTTTGGATTGCTGTGGATCTAAGGCTACCTCTGAGTTTAAAAAATAGGCTCCCTTTTCGGCTTTTACATCGGTTTCTTGCGAGACTTTATGCCCTCTTCTAAAAGTATCTAACTGCAAAGAAGATAAAAGAATCGTTGGGTTGTCAAGCCCAAGAGACCAGGCAATATTAGATTTTAACGCCTCACTGGGTTCTGCTTTGTCAACAATAATAGCGCTCAATGCAAAAACAGCAAGTGATGACCCCGCTACAAGTTCGGTTCTTTTGTAAGCATCTACCAGATTACTGGTACTGTTTTGAAGGGCCTGCTCAATACCGAAGGGCAATACATTTTGAATCCCATCAATAAATTGAACTTTAACCCCAGAGGCTCCTGTATTAGAAAGCGAAGATTTTCTAACAAACCCATATCGATCCGTGGAGTTCCACTCATAAGTAAAACGGATTTCTAGGTCGTGATTAATTTCTTCAAAGATCACTTTGTTACCAAAGGCATTCTTGTAAAGATTTCTTGATATTTTATATAACGACACGTGTCTTACGGAAAAAGGCTCCCACAAAAATGTTTGATTGTTTTTTTCAACAAGGAAAATAGATTTGCTTCCAGTGGTTTCAAAAGAATCGGTTATTTTATCATCGGTATAGTAGGGAAATAACGCTGAGTCACTGTCTTTTCTACCTGCAGATAATCCTCCAGTACTAGATATAAACATCCAATGGTTTGAATGGCTTACAATGCTCATAAAAAATGGCCGCATACCATTTACATTGGAAATTTTATAAAAACGCTCTCCGTCAATTTTCATCTGTTCGCCTTTAACATTCAAATCTGCGAACTGGGCTGAGTGAGCACCAATATGTATGGTTTTATTTTGAGTCATTCTTTAATTACTTTTTGAGTTTAGTTTTGGTTAATTGATTATTAAACCAAGATGCTACGCAAAATACTTTATTTTTTTTCTAGTGGATAATTAATGCCGCTACAATGAGTATACAAAACTAAACAACCTATACACCGATGTTTTAAGGAGTAAAAACCCAAATTTACTAAAAAAGAGAAGTTTAGTGATATTTGTTGTAGTAATGTATAGGTGTTTGATCTTTAATCGCAACAAAAATTAGTGAACACTTGGTTCAAATTTTGCGATTATTGCACAAGTGGACCCTACCGGCGCTATATTTTACATATTAATAAATAATTATGTGAAGATATTATTAAATACGCATTTATAGAAGCTAAAGGTTGAAGTTGTTTCTATAAAGCGGCTAATTAATAATGTATTAAAGAGCTATCACTTGCTTGTAAGTCTCTGGTCCAAGCTCAAAACTTGCAGGCAATAATGCTGTTTTAAAAACGCCTACTTTTTCTAGCTTGCCATTGGCTTTATACACCAGGGCGCTATGCAGTAAAGCCATTGGCTCTGTTGTTTTACCTACTACAAAATTTGTAATAGTTTCCAAGGCTTCCGGCTTCTGGTTTAAGGCCAATTGCGCCAGTGCTAATAAATGATAGGATTGAGGGATAGGTCTATTAGCTACTTCCTTTTGGGCTAATTGTAGTGCTTTTTCGGGATCGGTTGTAACCAAGGCCATAATTTTATGAGTATTGTACATATCACCATATAAAGGGTTGTTTGCCAGAGTAAAAAACTGCTGCATATACTGCTCACTCAGGACAGTGTTACCCTGATAACTTGCCATTTCAGCTTTTAATAAATAATAATCTGGCACCTTGTGATTCTTCAATAAATGATCAATAATTCCACTGGCCTGAGCTGTATTATGTTCTTTGGAATATAAAATCCAGGCAATCCCTTTTTTTGCAAAGGCATGATCTGGCTGTAAGACTAGTGTTTTTAAATAATGGTTGTAAGAGGCTTTAAGATCTCCTTGGTGGCCATAATAAGCTGCAATATTTGAATTAGTCCAGATTTGCAAAGCCAAGTTCTCTCTAGAATTAGCAATAGCTAGGGCTTTTTCCATATACCCAATAGCATTAGATAAATCACCTTTGTAATCACTCCATTTAGATATTCTAATTAGATAATCAAATTGGTTTATGTTTTCTAATGTTTTTAATAATTGTTCTGCTTTTGAGTACGCGCCAACTTCTAGGTAACAATCAAACAGCAGTAGCTGTGTTGCGTGTTTATTTGAAATACCTGCATAACTTTCTTCTAATAAAGTAATTGCATCTTTAAAACGATGCTGGGTAATATAGTTTTTTGCCAAGGCTCTCTTATAGCCGTCCTGAATTTTAATAGCAGCTACAGTAATGGCTTTTTTGTACACCTTTTCTGCATCTTTTAGGTGTTGTATATTACCACTGGTTTCAAAAAGTTTCGAATAGGCTCCAGCTAGAGGTCCTAAATCACCAACTCCCGTAGAGTCTGCGCCTAATCTTTTGGACCAGAACTCTTTTTCTTGCAGGGCCTCTGCGTATGATTTTATTGGATTTGCATCCAAAAAAGAGGTGTAATGCTCAGGGTTTGTAACAAACTCAAGATCTGTATCTCCCTTCCCATTACAGCCTAGTAATACTAAAGCAATACAAATACATGCAAAGATGTTTTTCATAGTTGAGTGATCTAATTTGTTGCCAATACTAAAAATTTAGTTCATCATTACTGGCGCCTCTAAGTAAGGAAAATCACCATAGGTTCTTGTGCCTATAGACACATTATCTGATGTTAGCAAAGGAGTGTCATTCTCTCCATTAAACCTGGTGCCATCTTCACCCCCAAAAATAAGTGTAAGTGATATGTCTATAACATCATCTTGCAGAGCTCTTCCTGTAAGGGCCAACCCTGTGGCTGGGTCATAATATACCGTTTGCCCAACAGGGGCAACCTGTAGGGCGTCAAAATCTGCAAGTAGTGTAGTGAAACCTGTAGCATCGAGCCCAAGAATATTGGTCTGATAATTAACCGTCTCTGGGTCAAGCCCTAAAGCTACAGCATACACATCATGATAGGCCTCTAGTTGATTTTGAAATGCTACTTGAAAAAGCTGTGTTTGGCCATCTTCGCTTTGCAAAGTCGCTCGCAAAGAAGGGGGTACTTTATTGTATAAATTCTTTATAGCGTCTGATGCGCTAAAAACTGTATTTATAGCTGGACGCCCCATGCTGTCTTGTTGGTCATAGGTTCCAGAGAAATCTAAAACACCATCACAAGGCTCACAAGATCCTCCACAGTCAATAGAAGTCTCATCTGCGTTTTGAATACCATCATCACAAGTTGCATCGTTTAGAATATTTCCGTTATCGTCATCATCTACACATTGCACAAATACTAAAGAAGTAAAAATGGCAATCAATAATAGGGTTAGTTTATATGTTTTCATAATCAGTGTATTAATGTGATACAATTATTGTTTTCTACTTGTAGTTACCCAAATATTATAAGCATCTGGCGCAGAGCCAACGGGCAAATAACCTTGTGCTACTGCAACATGAGTGGGCGCTGTACCAAGCATAGAATTTGGCACCTCTACCACAATGGCCAATACGTTTAAATCTTCAAAGAAATCATTGGCATCTTGTGGCGGCAAAAAACCCTCTGGAGCAACTGCTCCACTACTCACCAAATTATAGCGGTTAAAATCAAAATAAAAAGGGTCACGCCTAGGGCCAGCATATACCTGCATGCCATTATTTGAAGCTGTTTCTGCAGAATCAATATCTGAGACTTTAACAACAGTTCTTGTGGCGGTGGCAACAATACTGGTCTGGGCACCTGTTTGAAGTGGCGCTACAGGACCAAAGAAATACATAGAATCTCCTCTTTTAACTGCTTGAATCACTAAATCTTCAACAAAATCTCCAGTATTATCTATATTAAAAGTAACAACAACATCTTGATCAAAGCTTGCGTTGGTTGTTTGTTCCATAGGTGCTAGTGGCCCTTGAACCGTTGCTACCAAAACAGTATTATCTGGAGTGTTCCCCTCAAAGGCAAAGAAATCTGCAATATCTGCAGAGCTTGCTGCTACATTTGGAGCATCCATATGATCTGCTGAAATTAAAAACACAGAGAAACAGGCAATCCCTATTGCTCCTAGCACAGAAAATAGTTTTGTATTTTTCATAATAGATTTAGTTTTTAAAAAATTATATTGTTTTCTTTACCCAACTAGCAACAAATGTACACCCACTAGTTTTAATAAAAAAGATACTTTTTAGTAAAAGTACATATGATATTTTATATTCCATTAAATGTAAAATGTAATTTTTAAATGTAGCATATAAATGAACCCTTCTGCGCAAGATTGGATAAAAAAGTTTTTAAGCATCTATAAAAAGGAGATGCTAACATTACCGTTAACTCCAAAAGATACTTTTTATGATCTGTTAAAAGACACTGGCTTTTTATACGGCAATGCAAACAGTCTTATTATAAAACATGATATAGACCTAACGCTTTCTCACGGGGAGTGCACCAAGGTAAATTTATTTCATGCCCTACTATATATAGGTTTGAGTAAAAAGCCCTTAGCTACACCTCAAGAAATTATAAGTAGTATTGTTGAATACTACAAAGCGCTTGACAAAGCAAAAACAGGTTTTCTGCAGGCCATTACTTTTTCTAGTTCTCAGCCTTCCAACCTTGAAAGTATTTTATCAAAAAGACTCCATGAAATAAATACAGTAAACAAAACAAATGCGGTCTCTTTATTAACCTATGCACTACTATATGTAGATGTTTTAGCTTTTGAGTATTGGCTATCTGAGGGTGTTGACAGCAAAGGCTTTACAAAAAACCTCGAGCTTCAAACAATGCTGTGTTGTTTTGGTTCGCTAAATGCTAAGCAAGAAAAAACAGAGTATGACAGTATGCTTTTATCTCTTTTTGAGGCTTCTTCTCAATATAAGGATTCTCGGCAAAGCATAGAAACAGCAAATAGTAAAGAGAATTTCAATGGGTTTTCTACCCAGGCAAGAAAATACATTTTTGAGCTTAGCACGCTAGCGGTTTGGGAAGATAAAAGCCTAGACGCCAAAGAGCTTGCAAATCTTAAAGTGCTGGCAAGTACCCTAGAGTTAGACCAAAACATAGTGCAAAAAAGCATTGATAACATAAAAACGTTCTCTTTGAAATCTAAGGGAAAAATCAGTCTTTTTGAGTATGCAACACCTATCAAACAATTTTACACTCAATCAACAAGTACTGTAAAAAGACTTATTGTTAGAAACAAGGACAGATTGCAAAAAGAATTGCAAGAAAGCGGAGAATTATTAAAACTTCTAGGTGTTTCTACCCTCAGGGAATTATCAAAGGAAGAAAAAAGCAAGGTAAAAGAACAGCTGTTGGACATCTGTAAAACCATCCCATCGTTAACCATTTTCTTGCTTCCTGGAGGTGCAATTTTATTGCCTTTATTGGTGAAATTTATCCCTAAATTACTGCCATCTGCTTTTGATGAAAATAGAGTGGATTAATTTTTTAATTAAAAATAGCGACAAGTAATTCTTTTAATAGGTCTGCCTGAGGGGTATTAGAAGCCCCTACTCCTTTACTTTTCATATCAACATCACGAATGGCGCTTATAATTATGCTTACCTTTTTCATCGGGTAATTGCGAGCAGCTATTTGATAATCTTTTATAAAATATGGGTTCACGCCAAGTGCCTTAGCCGCGTTTGTTTTATTGGAAACGGCATGATACTTTAACAACTTCACAAAAAAACCGTACAGCAAAGAAACTGTCATGACAATAGGATTATTCTTTGGGTTTTGTCCAAAATATTGAATGATAGCATAGGCTTTTAAAACGTTGCGATCACCAATGGCTTTTTGTAATTCAAAATTATTAAAATCTTTACTGATTCCTATATTTTGCTCTACAATCTCTGGAGTTATTTGAGCACCCGGCTTTACAATAAGCTGTAATTTTTGTAACTCATTATTTATTTTACCTAAATCTGTCCCTAAAAACTCTGTTAGCATTAGAGCCGCCTTAGGAGTAATGGTATATCCTTTGCTGGCAAGGGTTGCTTGTATAAAATCTGGAATTTTATTTTCATAGAGTTTCTTACTCTCAAATAAAACACCCGCTTTTTTAACGGCTTTACTCAACTTTTTTCTAGCATCAAGCTTTTTGTATTTATAACAAATAACCAGTACTGTGGTAGGCTGAGGATTCTCAACGTAGGCTACCAAATTCTCAATAGTTCGGGAGAGATCTTGCGCTTCTTTTACAATCACCACTTGCCTTTGAGCCATCATTGGGTAGCGTTTGGCATTGCCTACAATATCATCTACAGTTACATCTCTGCCATAGAGCACCATTTGGTTAAAGCCTTTTTCACTCTCATCCAATACAGTTTTTTCTATGTAGTTTGAAATAGCATCAATATAAAAGGCCTCCTCACCCATTAAAAAATAGATAGGAGCAATGACACCTTGTTTGATGTTTTTTACAATTTCTTTTGCTTGTGCAGACATAGATATACAGATGAAATGTTAGCAATTTGGACACAAGTTATGTAGATTTTACAAAGCTAATATTCCAAGAAAGGTTATTTTTACTTTATGCGGCAGCTCAACTTTAAGCAGTATTCATTTCGATTCAAAAATAGGGAAAACAAACCATTGATTTTTGATGTTGTTAGAAAAAAATTCGTGGTCCTCACCCCAGAGGAGTGGGTACGGCAAAATACCATACAATACTTGGTTAAGGAGCTTGATATCCCACTATCTTTAATTAATGTTGAAAAGCAAATTAAGTTACACGGCACTACCAAACGCTACGACATCGTAACGTTTAACCCAGACGGTAGTATTTTTCTTATTGTAGAGTGTAAGGCAGATAGCATTAAAATTTCTCAAGATACCTTTGACCAAATTGCCCGTTATAATTTGGTATTACAAAGCACTTTTTTAATGGTTACAAATGGTATAGATCATTATTACTGTAAGATGGATTTACAAAACCAGCGGTATTCATTTTTAGAGACACTACCAGCCTATCAAAAATAAACCTAGTATTTTTACACCCATGAATGTAGCAATAGTCATACTCAATTATAATGGTAAAGCACTCCTGGAGCAGTTCTTGCCAAGTGTTCTTGAATATTCTCAACAAGCTACCGTATATCTTGCAGATAATGCCTCTACAGATGGCAGTCTTGCTTATGTAAAAAAAAATTTCACTAAGGTGAACCTTATTATTAATACCCAAAACGGTGGCTATGCAAAAGGATATAATGATGCCTTAAAAAATCTAAAAGAAGATGTATTTGTGCTCTTAAACAGTGATGTAGAAGTTACTCAAGGTTGGCTAAGCCCTATTTTGGAGGCTTTTAAGGATACAAAAAATGTAGTAGCAGTACAGCCCAAAATATTAGATTATAAAAACAAAGACTATTTTGAGTATGCAGGTGCAGCAGGCGGTTATATAGATGCTCTGGGGTATCCCTATTGTAGAGGACGTATATTTAATACCCTAGAAAAAGACACAGGACAATTCAACGAATCGCTCCAAATTTTTTGGGCCAGTGGCGCCTGTATAGCGGTAAAAAAAGAAGCTTTTATAAAAGCAGGAGGCTTTGATGAAGATTTGTTTGCTCACCAAGAAGAAATAGATTTGTGTTGGCGTATACAACAACAAGCAGGCATTATACAGTACATAGGAAGCTCGACGGTGTATCATCTTGGCGGGGGAACCCTTGGGGTAGAGAATCCTAAAAAAACGTTTTATAATTTCAGGAATTCTCTGCTTGTGATGTTAAAGAACAATAATCGCTCTTGGGTTTGGGCAATTCTATTTGTTAGAATGCTCTTAGATGCTTTGGCTGCTTGGCAATTTTTACTTTCTGGAAAACCATCACATTTTATTGCAATTTTCAAAGCCCATCTTTCTTTTTATAGCCTTGCACCAAGATTTATAAAAAAAAGACACAAACACACAAAAAAGATCGCTTATTATCAAATAAAATCTATTGTTTGGATGTATTTCATCAGAAAAAAAACTACTTTTATCGCATTAAATCAAAACAAAAAATAGCATAGATTAAGTTGTCTACTGCAATATTTTTAAATTTTGTTTGTTTTAAGTATTAATAAAACCCAATTAACCATGAAAAAACTTCTTATCCTAGCCACTTGCGGAATGTTTCTATTTCCATCTTGTGTAGCATCAAAAAAGTACAAAGCCCTAGAGGCCAACTACAAAAAAAATAAAGATTTACTCAACACGGCAACCGTGCTTTTAAATGCTTGTGATAAAGATAAAGCTACAGCAAATGCTAGACTACAATCTTTAGAGGAGCGTTTGGCAGATATGCGTAAAACAAATCAAGACCTTATTAAAACTTCTCAGGACATGACTGTCTTGACTACAAAAGGAGCTAGTAATCTTGAGAAATCATTGGAGAGTTTAAAAGAGAAAGATCTTAAAATATCTAGACTACAAGATGCACTTACCAAAAAAGACAGTGTGACACTTGCCCTTGTGACAAGCCTGAAAAAAGAAGTAGGTATCAATGACCAAGACATTGAGATTAATGTAGAGAAAAGTGTGGTATTTATTTCCTTGAGTGATAAAGTATTATTTTCTACAGGAAGTTATAATGTAACAGAGAGAGCAAGAGAGATTTTAGGAAAAGTTGCTATGGTAATTAACGGTAAGCCAGAATTTGAGGCTATGGTAGAAAGCCATACAGACAATGTACCATACACGGGTAGTGTGCTTCAAGACAACTGGGATCTTAGTGTAAAACGTGCTACTTCTATTGTAAGAGTATTACAAGACCTGGGCGTTAAGCCAGAACAGTTAATAGCTGCGGGTCGTGGAGAGTACCTTCCACTTGTAGATAATGACACTCCAGAAAACAGATCAAGAAATAGAAGAACAAAAATATTAATTCTTCCTAAAATTGATCAATTCTACAAAATGATAGAAGATGAGATGAAGAATATGTCTGAAGGGCAACCAGAAGAGACGCCTGCACAAACTCAAGAAACAACACCTGAAGAGAAGGAAGAAAACACCCCAGAACAGGAAAAGGAAAACACACCTGAAGAAAAAAAGGACAACACACCTCAACTCTAAACAGGTACTACCTATAATTAAAATCCCAACCCTATGGTTGGGATTTTTTGGTTCTACCCATTTTAAATTCTAGTATACATCAGGACGATACTATCAAAACTCATATCTTTAAAAACAAAAAAGCCTGTGTTATAATCTAACACAGGCTTTTTATATATTGAAAATGCTTTATTTTTTCTTAGCAGTGGTTACCTTTTTATTTTGAGTAACTGCTTTTTTAGTTGCTTTAACAGGCGCCTTATTTACTTGCTTGCTTACCTGCTTTTTTTTAGGGGTCGCTTTAGAAGCTTTATCTTCAGGGTTTGCATCTTTGGCAGGCTTGTCTTCACCCTCCTGGGCTGGTTCAGAGAAATCTGTAAATCCGTTTTTAACTAAAAGATTATACCATTGTACCACTTTTTTGATATCACTTGGATAGACGCGGTCTTCATCATAGTCTGGTAAAATACCAAAAAAGAATTCTTCTAACTCTAATTTTGGCACCTTATGGCTAATGGTTTGTTTACCATCTTGCTTGGTTGCAATCTTTTTAAATATTTCACGAAGTGGCACCTCTTGAGTCAAGGTATAGATAGCAATTTCTGTAAGTAGACTTACATTGTGCCTTGCGCTCACGCTAATTTTTTTCTGGTCTATTAAAGACTCTGCCAAAAAACCACTACGTGTTTGCTTGGTCATTTTATACAATCCTGGCTTTCCTGAAATTGATAATACTTTTTCTAAACTCATAACTATTAAAAAATATTTAAGTGCGAAATGTTAGGCTTTAATTTTCAAACAACAGTGTTTATTGTTTGTATTTGTTGCAAAGATGTTTTGAAATTTTTTGATACGCAACCCTTTAACGTTTCTTTTTAGCATTAGGAAAACGCATTCGGTAATCTGCAGTTGCTTTTCCTTTACTAATGTTAGTTAATCTACCCTTTAGGATTCTCTTTTTTAAAGAAGAAAGTTTGTCTGTAAATAAAATACCCTCGATATGGTCATACTCATGTTGTATAATTCTTGCAATAATACCCGTATACTTTTGGGTGTGTTTTGTAAAGCTTTCATCATAGTATTCTATAGTAATATCTGGCTTTCTGTAAACATCTTCACGCACATCTGGTATACTCAAACAACCCTCGTTGAAAGCAAACTCTTCCCCTTGCTCCTCTAGTATAGTTGCGTTAATAAAGGTTTTTTTAAATCCCTGAACCTGGGCTAGTTCTTGAGCATCCATTTGATCCTCATCAGCAAAAGGACTTGCATCCACCAAAAACACACGAATTGGCAAACCAATTTGTGGCGCTGCCAAACCTACTCCACTGGCGCCGTACATGGTTTCATACATGTTTTCTAACAGGGTGTCTAAATTAGGGTATGCCTTAGGTATATCTTTACATTCTTTTCTTAAAACAGGATCGCCGTAGGCTACAATGGGTAAAATCATTTTTTATTATTTAGTATATAAAAATTGTTGCAAAATAATGGTAGCGCTTATTTCATCTACAAGGGCTTTGTTTTGTCTTTGTTTTTTTTTCAAGCCGCTATCAATCATAGTCTGAAAAGCCATTTTACTGGTAAAGCGCTCATCTACTCTCACTATTGCAATACTGGGAAACTTAACCCTAAATCCCTTAATGAAATTTTGAATATTCCCTTCAATAGCAGATGGCGTTCCATCTCTTTGGGTGGGCTCACCAATTACAATGCTATCTACCTTTTGCTCAGAAAAATAGTGGCTTAAAAAAGGCATGAGGGTGTGAGTTTCTACCGTGGTAAGACCAGAGGCAATAAGCTGCAACTCATCAGTCACGGCAATACCTGTGCGTTTACTTCCGTAGTCTATAGCGAGGATTCTTCCCATCATTAGTGCAAAAATAAAGGTTTATAGTATAGTATGCTAGATATGGTGTATTTAATCAATAGGGTGTTTATATTTGTATATTGTAAAAAAAAACAACCAGAATATACACCATGAAAGACCTTCAAAATACAATAGAAAAAGCCTGGGAAGACCGTTCTTTATTAAACCAACAACCAACCATAGATGCCATTAGAGAAGTGGTGCGTTTGTGTGATCTAGGTATACTGCGTTGTGCAGAGCCCACAGAAGATGGCTGGAAAGTGAACCAATGGGTAAAAAAAGGGATTGTTTTATATTTCCCAATACAAAAAATGGAAACCCTGGAGGCGGGTATTTTTGAGTATCATGATAAAATTCCTTTAAAAACAGGATATAAAGAAAAAGGGATTCGGGTAGTGCCTAATGCTATTGCGCGTCACGGAGCCTATATTAGTAAAGGGGTTATTCTTATGCCTAGTTATGTAAATATTGGCGCATATGTAGACCAAGGTACCATGGTAGACACCTGGGCAACTGTTGGAAGTTGTGCTCAAATAGGTAAAGATGTCCACCTGAGTGGAGGCGTTGGTATAGGAGGCGTGTTAGAGCCCCTTCAAGCTGCACCAGTTATTATTGAAGATGGCGCTTTTATTGGTTCACGTTGTATTGTTGTAGAAGGAGTACGTGTAGAAAAAGAAGCTGTTTTAGGCGCCAATGTAGTGCTTACCATGAGCACCAAAATTATAGACGTAACAGGCCAAACTCCAGTTGAAACAAAAGGAATTGTTCCTGCAAGGTCTGTGGTGATTCCTGGAAGTTATACAAAAACGTTTCCTGCTGGAGATTTTCAAGTTCCATGCGCGCTAATTATTGGAAAAAGAAAAGAAAGCACTAATAAAAAAACATCTTTAAATGATGCCCTGCGTGAATATAACGTGGCCATATAAAGGAAGAAACTAAGCACATTACAGCGGTTTTGTAAATTAAAAAAACCTTATATTTAGCATAGTTATTATAGCTATGAAATCTCTTGTTGTATTTTGTTTATTATTGATATTCTCTCCAGTGATTTTGGTGGCACAAGAAGTAGCTGTTTTCGCCCAATTTAATGGACAGTATGACTACCTAGCATTTGGAAACACATTAAACACAGGAGAAAACACAGGTGCTGTACCCCCAACACCCTGTGAGATTTTAACCTCTAGTAGTGCAAACTTTGAATTACAACCAGACCAGCAGCTAATTGCTGCATACCTGTATTGGGCTGGTTCTGGAACGGGAGATTTTCAGGTAACACTAAACGGGCAGCAAATTACTGCCCAAAGAACTTTTTCAGAAACCATCAGTAATGGATTGGTCTATTTTGCAGCTTTTGCAGATGTAACCTCGCTTGTTCAAGCAACTGGTAATGGCTTATACACCCTTGCAGAGTTAGACCTAACAGGTGTTATTGCTCCCTATTGTGAAAACACGACAAACTTTGCTGGATGGGCAATTACCGTTATTTATCAGGACAATACGTTGCCTTTAAATCAGGTTACTGTATTTGATGGTCTGGAGAGTGTTTCTGCAACCAATACTAATCTTACAATTAATCTATCAAACATAAATGTACTAGACAACGATGGGGCCAAAATTGGATTTTTAGCCTGGGAAGGTGACCAATCTCTTGCTGTTAATGAAACTCTTCAAATTAATGGGAATGTTATTTCTAACCCACCACTAAACCCTGCAGATAATGCTTTTAATGGCACCAATAGCTTTACCCAAAACGAGCTTTTGTACAATATGGACATAGATTTTTATTCTATAGAAAACAATATAAGTCCCGGAGACACAAGCGCTGTTATAGACCTAACCTCTGGGCAAGACTTTGTAATGATTAACACTATTATTACGGTGTTAAATTCTCAATTGCCAGACGCTACCATAAGCATCGATACGGTTCAAGGAGGTGATCTTTGTGGAGATAGAGATCTACAAATTACCTATACGGTATACAATTTAAATTGTACAGACCCACTACCCCTTGGCACACCTATTGCCTTTTATGGAGACACTACCCTTGTGGGCCAGAGTCAAACCAATGCTATAATACCAATTGGTGGGCAACAAACCAATACCATTACTATTACCATACCCTCTGAAATTGGAGCAGATTTCCAGCTCAATGTATTTGTAGATGATAATGGAGCCGGAGCAAGTACGGTGTATGAAATTATAGAAGACAACAACCAAGACAGCCTCGCAATCTCCCTTTTGGAGCTGCCACAGCAAAGCGTGTTGCAAGACTTGGAGATTTGCAATGTAATTCCTGGGCTACTTTTTGATTTAACCCAAGGAGTTTTGCAGGCAGATAGCCAGTCACTACTGAGTTTTTATGAGTCTGTTGCAGATGCTACCACAAGTCAAAATGCTATTGTAAATCCTAGTAATTATACAAACATTCAAAACCCGCAAGAGATTTTTGTAAGATCAGACAACAGCCAATGTTATATTGTAGATTCTTTTACTATTGCGGTATTTGATTGCTTACTTCCAGATGCAACCATTGTTGTTAATGGCCCTCTCAATACCTGTAGAGAAGAATCTCTAAAGGTGCAATACACCGTTTATAATACTCTTGGAACGGGCCCTTTACCCAGCAATACCCCTATCGCATTTTATATTGACGGGCAACTTGCAGGACAAACACAAACTCAAGAAATTATTGCCATTGGAGACAGCCAGGATGGTTTTATTGAAATTGCATTAGAGAGCTCCATCCCAAATAGTTTTATTTTTCTGGCCGCTGTAGATGATACAGGAACAAATCAAGGCGTGGTTGAAGAGCGCAACGAAACAAATAATCATTTTACAACACCAGTTGAGTTTCAAACCATAGAGGCAATACCACCGCTAGCAAACTTACTATTGTGTAATGAAGGATTTAATAGCGCCGTTTTTGATCTTACCGTACAAAATGAGTTAATAACCAGCAATACAGATGATATTGTAAGTTATTACACCTCGCTAGAAAATGCGCTGTCAAGTACCTTTGTTATTACAAATCCTTCAAGCTACCAAAGTGAGAGTGGTGTGCAAGAAATTTTTGTTAGGCTAGATACAGCTATTTGCTTTGCTGTAAGTTCTTTTTGGATTTCCGTAGAGAATTGTCCTCCTTTTGTGCCTCAAGGATTTTCTCCCAACAGGGATACCATTAATGATGTGTTTGAGATTTCAGGATTATTAAACATCTATGAAAACTTTGAGCTTAAAATATATTCTAGAGAAGGTACTTTAATTTACACAGGAGGAAATGCGCAGGGTTTTTGGAATGCCATTCCAAACACAGGACTATTGTATGAAAAGAAACTAGTTCCAGTGGGTACCTATTATTATGTGCTGTTATTAAATGATCCATCAATGCCAAGCCCGCTTATTGGTTATGTATACGTAAATTACTAGGTTATATTTCACTAACCATACCCTCTTTACTTTTAGAGAATTATGTAGGGTATTGTTTTGGGCTAATTTTAAGGAATTGATGGGCTTAATTTGGCTATTTTTGCTTCTGTATGAAATTCAATCTTGTTTCAGATTTTAAACCCACAGGAGACCAACCCCAGGCAATTAAATCATTGGTTGATGGTATTAACTCCAAAGAGCAATATCAAACACTTCTTGGAGTAACAGGAAGTGGAAAAACCTTTACTGTTGCCAATGTAATACAAGAGGTAGAAAAACCAACCCTTGTATTAGCGCATAATAAAACCCTGGCGGCGCAACTGTACTCTGAGTTTAAACAATTCTTCCCAAACAATGCTGTTGAGTATTTTGTTTCCTACTATGACTACTACCAACCAGAGGCATTTATCCCGTCAAGTGGTGTTTACATAGAAAAAGATCTTTCTATTAATGAAGAAATTGAAGTAATGCGTCTTAGTACTACCTCTTCCCTGCTTTCTGGGCGTCGTGATGTTATAGTAATTGCATCTGTATCTTGTTTGTATGGTATTGGGAATCCAGTTGAGTTTCAGAAAAACGTAATCTCACTTGAAAAACAACAGGTAATTTCAAGAACAAAATTATTACACAAACTGGTTCAAAGTCTATACTCAAGAACCGAAGCAGATTTCAATCACGGTAATTTTCGAATCAAAGGAGACACGGTAGACATATTTCCTGGATATGCAGATAACGCATTTAGAGTACACTTTTTTGGAGAGGAAATTGAAGAAATTGAAGCCTTTGATCCATTAAACAACAATGTTATTGAAAAATATGAGCGGTTAAATATTTATCCCGCTAATATGTTTGTAACCTCACCAGATGTGCTTCAAGGTGCTATCAAAGAAATTCAAGATGATTTAGTAAAACAAGTTGATTATTTTAAAGAAATAGGCAAACATCTAGAGGCAAAACGCCTAGATGAACGTACTAACTTTGA